>NZ_JAMBEP010000001.1:1001993-1335990 GCF_023374055.1 Luteimonas galliterrae
GGCCCGGCCAACGCGTCGAGCATCGGCGCGATCGCGAACTGCATGGCGCTGGCGTAGCAGCCGGGATTGCTGATGCGCTTCTGGCCGGCATAGCGGCCGCGCGTGAGTTCCGGAAGGCCGTAGTACCAGCCGTCGTCGAAACGGTAGTCGGCGGACAGGTCGACGATGACCGGGTCCTGCCCGCCCGCCGCGATACCGGCGACGAAATCGGCCGCCCTGCCGTTCGGCAGCGCCAGCACGTACGCATCCGCGCCATGCTCCGCCAGCTGTTGCGGCGCGAAGTTGGAATAGCGCAGGTCGCCGCGGTATTCGGACACATGCGCCGATACCGGCTGGCCGTCGAGCTCGCGCGAGGACACGAAAGCGAGTTCGAAATGCGGATGACCGGCGATCAGCCGGATCAGTTCCGCGCCGGTATGGCCGCGCGCGCCGACGATGCCGATGGACTTGCGCACGCTCATGCGGAAGGCGCCTCGATCAATGTGGGTTCGCGCGCGGCGCAATGTTCGACGGCCTTGCGAATGTCGTCGAAGCCCGCCAGTCCGTACCAGAATACCTTCCACCTTTCCTGCTTGTAGCAACCGTCGGACTCGGCGTAATAGAAATGGTTGACGGCGTTGTGGTGGCGCGAACGCCAGAACAGCCGCGGCGTCTCCTCGCGCATCACCTGCCAGACCGCCCGGCCCAGGCCTTCGCCCTGCGCGTCGTCCAGCACCGCGAACTTGTCGAGATAAGGCAGGCCGCCTTCCTCGGTCAGGATCACCGCGGTGCGGTAATGCTCGCTGACGTAGGCACGGTGCAGGGGCGTGCGCTCGAAATAATCGGGCACCAGCTCGCGTCCGAACGCGGATTCGATCAGCTTGCGCAGGCGCGGCAGGTCCAACTCGTCCCAACGCTCGGCGCGGATCACTTTCTCGCCGCGGCGCACCAGCGTGCCGGAGCCCTTGTGGGTGAACAATTCCTTGGCCAGTTCGTCCGGCTTGGTGATCGAGACCGACGATGAAGGCGGCAAGGCCATCAGCAGGTCGTGGATCTGTTCGATCTTCACCCGCATGCCCGAATGCAGCCAGGGCTGCGCAAGAAGCTCCTCGTACTCGGAACTGAGGTTGATCGAGTCGATCACCCTGCCCTCCCCGTCGAGCAGGCCGCCGGTGCCGGTGAGGAACACGATCTTGTACGGCTGCAGCGTCTTGATCAGCTCGTTGGCGGCCCAGTCGGCGTTGACGTTGACGATCTGGCCGTCGATGGTCTCGCCGAGCGAGGCGATCACGGGGATCGAGCCGACCTTGATCGCGGCGTGGATGCCATCCGTGTCGACACGAGTCACTTTCCCGACCAGGTCGTACTTGTCGCGGTCGAGATAGGCGGCTTCGAACACGCCCGACTGGATCGACGTGGCGCGCACGCCCTCGGCCTGCAGCGCTTCGACCAGCTTCAGGTTTTCCTGGCGCAGCACGCGGCGGACCACGGCCAGCACCGGCGCGTCGGTATAGCGCAGGTTGTCGACGCTCTTCTTCTCGATGCCGGCGGCCTGCATTTCCGCATCGAGCTGCGGGCCGGCGCCGTGCACGACGATCGGAGTCAGCCCGACCTGCTGCAGGAAAGCGAGCGAAGACACCAGCGCGTCGAGCTCGTCGCGCAGCACCGCGCCGCCGACCTTGACCACGGCGAAGCGCGCGGCGTCGAGCTGCGAGAAGCGTTTCAGGTATTGCTGAATCTCCTTGGCGCTGGCCATGTTGGACAGCAGCCGGACGATCGTGGTGCGCAAATCGGTCATGGTCAGCAGGAACTCATCGCCGCGGGATCGGAAGTGCCCTCCGATCGCCCGTGAAGGCGGTCGTAGCGGCCGTGTGCAGTTCGGAAACGAGCAGGTTCACGTCATTTCTCCATCAGTCGTCGGTAAGCGGTGGCGGCGTTTTCCAGTTGCCGCAGCGAAACCCATTCGTCGGCGGTGTGGGCCTGGGCGATGTCGCCCGGGCCGTAGACCAGCGCGGTGAGGCCGGCCGCGGAAAACAGCGAGGCTTCGGTCCAGAAATCGACGGCGTTGCCGATCGGCAGTTCCAGCGCGTCGGCGAGATCGCGCGCGGCCAGGCGGCGTTCTTCGGCGACGGCCACGTCGCCGCCGGGCAAGGACGGGCCCCAGAACGTCGGCGCGTAACCGGTGCCTTCCGGCGCGAACGAACGGAAGCGTTCGTGCAGCGCGTCCATGTCCTGGGACGGCAGCGGACGGAAGCCGAAACGCAGCTCCGCACTGGGGGCGATGATGTTGGCCTTGATGCCGCCTTCGATGCGGCCGATATTGAAACGCAGGCCGGTGAGGCCTCCGAACCGCTGGTGCGATTCGGCCTCCACCAGCGCCAGCGCGTCCGCGCCCCAGCGGATCGCCTGGTGCAGCGCGCTGGCCTGCATCGCGTTCGCGCCCGAGGCGTGCCCGGCTTCGCCCTTGAACGACATCTGCACCGAAGCGATGCCGCGGTGCGCGAGCACCGCTTCGCATCGGGTCGGCTCGGACACAACGACTTCCTTGAAGCCGTGGCCGCTTTTGAGGAAGGCATCGATGCAGCGGGCGTCGTTGGCTTCTTCGTCGGTGCTGAACAGGAAGGCGGCGTCTCCCTTCGTCGACTGCGCTGCGGCGATCAGGCCGGCGGCCGCGCCCTTGATATCGCAGGCGCCGAGGCCTATCGCCCGATCCTCGGTCACGCGCAGTTTCAGCGGATCTGCGGTCCATGCCGGCGAATCCGGCACCGTATCCAGGTGCACGTTGAACAAGCGCGACGGCTGCCCGCGCACGGCCAGCAGCGACACCGCGCCCGCGCCGTAGTCGCTCACTTCGACGCGGAAATCCGGCAGCTGCGCGCGGATGTAGTCGAAGATGCCGCCAGTGCCGATGGCGCGCGGCGGGTTGCGGGTGTCGTAGGACACCAACGCTTCGAGATGTTTGAGGACCTGCTCGATCATATTTTCCTCCCGGCTTTTCGTAGGAGCGGCTTTAGCCGCGAGCTCTTTCTCTCATGCAACAGGAAAAGATCAAAAGCTCGCGGCTAAAGCCGCTCCTACGAAGAGCATCATTTCCGGTTGACCTCGGCCCACAACGTACTGCTCATCCCGAACAGCTTGATGAAACCTTCCGCCTCTTCCACGCCCCAATCCGCCGACTGCGCGTAGGTGGCGCCCCTGGCATTGAGGATGTGCGGCGACTCCACCGCCACGGCATCGACGCGACCGCCGCGGGTCTCCAGCACCACTTCGCCGTTCACCGTGGCCTGCGAGGAAGCCAGGAACGCCTCCAGGTCGGTTTTCAACGGATCGTGGAAGAAGCCTTCGTAGACCAGTTCCACCCATTTGCGGGCCACTTCGGGCTTGAAGCGGTTCTGCTGCTTGGTCAGCACGGTTTCCTCGAGCGCGCGATGCGCGGCGAGCAATGCGGTCAGACCTGGCGCTTCGTACACGATGCGGCCCTTCAGGCCGATGGTGGTGTCGCCGGTGTAGAGGCCGCGGCCCACGCCGTACGCAGCGAACATCGCATTGAGCGTGGCCAGTATCCGGGCGCCTGGCATCTCCTTGCCGTCGAGTGCGACGGCCTCGCCCTGCACGAAGCGCAGCGTCGCCCGCAGCGGCGCCGCCGGCCACTGCTCGCGCGGCGCGCACCAGCCGCGGGCGCCTTCGCCCGGGGCGTCCCAGCGGTCGATCTCGCCGCCGGACATGGTCAGGCCGAGCAGGTTCTCGTTGATCGTGTAGGCCTTCTGCTTGGCGCGCACGCCGAAGCCGCGCTGCTCGAGGTACTGCTGCTCGTAGGCGCGGGTCTGGGTGTGCTGCTTCTGGATTTCGCGGATCGGCGCGACGATCGTGTAGTCGCCCGAGGCCTTCACCGCCAGGTCGAAACGCACTTGGTCGTTGCCCATGCCGGTGCAGCCATGGGCGATGGCTTTCGTGCCCAGATCGTTCGCGCGCGCCAATGCCGCGTCGACGATCAGGTAGCGATCGGAAACCAGCAGCGGATACTGGCCCTGATAGCCCTCGCCCGCCCACACGAACGGCTTGACGAAGCCTTCCCAGATCGCAGGGCCGCCGTCGACGGTGACGTGGCTGGCGACGCCGAGTTCGGCGGCGCGGTCTTCGATGAATTGGCGCTCTTCCGCATCGACGCCGCCGGTATCGGCGAACACGGTGTGCACGCGCCAGCCTTGTTCCTGCAAGTAAGGCACGCAGAAGCTGGTGTCGAGGCCGCCGGAGAAGGCGAGGACAATGTCTTTCTGGGTCATGTTCTTTTCCGTGGGGTTATTGCGAGGCGAGCGCGGCCATGATGGCCTTCTGCACATGCAGGCGGTTCTCGGCCTCGTCGATGGCGATGCAGTTGGGCGAGTCCATCACCGCATCGGTGGCCTTGACATTGCGGCGCAACGGCAGGCAGTGCGAGAACACGCCGTTGTTGGTCAAGGCCATCTTGCGTTCGTCGACGATGAAATGCTTGAAGCCGTCGCGGATGGGTTTTTCCGGTTCCCAGTTGCCGAAATAAGGCAGCGCGCCCCAACTTTTGGCGTAAACGATGTCGGCGCCGGCGTAGGCGCTGTCGATGTCGTGGCTGACCTGCAACGATCCGCCGCTTTCGGCGACGTTCTGCTGCGCCCAGCCCATGTAGCGCTCGTCGAGCACGTATTCCGGCGTCGGGCACAGCAGGGTCACGTCCATGCCCAGGCGCGTGGCGATGGTCAGCGCCGAGTTGGCCACGGCGGTGTTGAGCGCCTTGGGATGGTAGGTCCAAGTCAGCACGTACTTCTTGCCGCGCAGGTCGCTGGTGCCGAAATGCTCCTGCAATGCGAGCGCGTGCGCGAGCTCCTGGCAGGGGTGGGTGATCGTTTCCATGTTGATCACCGGCACCGTGGCGTGCTCGGCGAAGCCGCGCAGTACCTTGTCCTGCCGGTCCAGCGACCAGTCGACGAACTTCGGGAAGGCGCGCACGCCGATCAGGTCGACGTAACGGCTGAGCACCTTGGCCACTTCGGCGATGTGTTCCTCGGTATCGCCGTCCATCACCGTGCCCAGGTCGAATTCGATCGGCCACGCGTCCTTGCCCGGCGCCAACACCACCGCATGGCCGCCGAGCTGGAACGCGCCCAATTCGAAACTGGTGCGCGTGCGCAACGAAGGGTTGAAGAATACCAGCGCGATGCTCTTGCCCTTGAGCTCGTCGCCCAGCTTGTTGCGCTTGAACAACGCGGCCTGCGTCAGTAGCGCGTCGAGCTCGGGGCGGCTCCAGTCCTGGGTGTTCAAGAAATGCTTCATTTCGACGGATCCTGCGGTTTTCTTTGGAGGACCGGGCGGCTGCGCGGCCCGGAAACGAAAAAACCCAGCGCTAAGGCTGGGTTTGTCCTGTGAAACTCGAATGACGACGAGCTCCGGCTACCCAGCGGTATGGCGGGTTTCCGGTCGGCGCGCGCGCGAGGTCATGCCGGAGGCCATCCGGGCAGCGCTCGCGATCAGCGTGGGCAGGTTCGTCTTCATCGGCGCGCATAGTCGCACGCGCCACCGGGCGCCGCAAGCGCGGCTGTCAGGGGCTGCTGCCGCTCACCAGGTACGGCGTCACCGAAACGCGGACCCGCAGGCGGCTGCCGGGATCGCGGGGCAGGCGCGAACGGTATTTGGAGCCCTTGTAGACGTAGTCCACATCGTAGGCGATCGGTCGCTTGAACTCGCGCTCCACCGGCACCAGCCGGCAGTCCTGTTCGGCGGGTTTCTCCGCCTTCCCCGGCGTCAGCGCGTCCTTCACCGTACCGACGATGCGGGTCAGGCCCTTGGCCTCGCCTTCGCAGTGGTGCTCCATGCGCGTAGCGCGCAATGTCTGGTACACCGGCTCGACCCGCAGCACCCGGGCGTAGTCGGTGCGCACGTTCTCGATCTGGATCACGGTGACGTCGCTCGGCGCTTCCTGGGCCGGCACCGTGCCCGGCAGAGCGACGGCCAGGATCAAAAGCGCGGATTGGATCAAGCGATGCGGCACGGCTCGGATGCGTCGACGGGAAGCGTCAGTCTAGGCCCGGATACTACCGCAGGACTGAATCGATGCTGTCGCGATGCGGGCCGGACCGTTAAAATTGAGACTTCGGCCGAAGGCGACCTCGATGAGCCTGCACCTCCACAACACCCTGACCCGCCGCCTGGAAGCCTTCGTGCCGCAGGACCCGACCTGCCCGACGATGTACGTCTGCGGGCCGACGGTCTACAACTACGTGCATATCGGCAATGCGCGCGGCCCGGTGGTGTTCGGCGTGCTGGCGGACCTGCTGCGACGCCGTTTTGGCGGCCTGCGCTATGCGCGCAACATCACCGACGTCGACGACAAGATCAACGCCGCCGCACAGGAACAGGGCGTTCCGATATCGGCGATCACCGACCGCTTCGCCGCGGCTTATCGCGAAGATATGGCCGCACTCGGCGTACGCCCGCCGGATCTCGAGCCGGAGGCGACCGCGCACATCGCCGAAATCATCGCGATGACCGAACGGCTGATCGCCAACGGCAACGCATATGCCGCGGAAGGCCACGTGCTGTTCTCGGTGGCCAGTTACGGCGATTACGGCAAGCTGTCGCGGCGAGATCCGGAAGAAATGCTGGCGGGCGCGCGCGTGGACGTGGCGCCGTACAAGCGCGACCCGGGCGATTTCGTGCTGTGGAAGCCGTCCACGGCCGACCTCCCCGGCTGGGATTCGCCGTGGGGCCGCGGCCGGCCCGGCTGGCACATCGAATGCTCCGCGATGGCGGCCGCGCACTTGGGCGACACCATCGATATCCATGCGGGCGGCATCGACCTGCAGTTCCCCCACCACGAAAACGAAATCGCGCAGAGCGAATGCGCGCATGGTGGCAAGGTCTTCGCGCGTTACTGGCTGCACAACGGCATGCTCAACCTGGCCGGCGCCAAGATGTCCAAGTCGCTGGGCAACATCGAGAAGGTGCACGACCTTGTACGCAAGCATCCTCCGGAAGCGCTGCGGCTCGCGCTGCTCTCGGCGCATTACCGGCAGCCGTTGGATTGGTCGGATTCGTTGATCGAGCAATCGGTGCGCACGCTCGACCGCTTGTACGGCACTTTGCGTGACTTGGCTGATGTCGAAGCCGAGGCCGCGATCCCCAAAAGCGTGGAGGACGCGCTCGACGACGACCTCAACACGCCGCAGGCGCTGGCCGAGATCGCCAGGATCGCCGGCGAAGCGCGCAAAGTAGCCGACGACGCCGACAAGGCCAGGCTGAAATCCGAACTGCTCGGCGCCGGCTTCGCGCTGGGCCTGTTGCAGCAGGATCCTGCCGCGTGGTTCGCGCGTGGCGCTTCGGACGGCGACGATGCGCGCATCCAGGCCTTGATCGACGAACGCGCAGCCGCCAAGAAGAACCGCGATTTCGCGCGCTCGGACGCGATCCGCGACCAGTTGGCTAACGAAGGCATCCTGCTGGAAGACACGCCGCAGGGTGTGCGCTGGAAGCGCGCCTGAGCCTTTGCTCTTCGTAGGAGCGGCTTCAGCCGCGAGCTCTTTCCCTGTGCGATGGACGAAAAAGCTCGCGGCTGAAGCCGCTCCTACGAAAAGCCTTGGCTCCAGCCGACTGGACTTATAATCGCCACATCCAAAGTCGCTGGATTCCCGCCTTCGCTGGAATGACGGCTTCTAGAGCCATCAACACGTGAACGACGCCGTTTTCCCCCTCGAATCCACGCCCGCCGAAGCGCAAAGCGCCATCGCCGAAGAATTCGCCTTCTTCGGCGACTGGTCCGAGCGCTACCAGTACCTGATCGATCTGGGCCGCAAGCTGCCGCCGATGGCGGATGGGCTCAAAACCGAGGAAAACCGGCTGCTCGGCTGCCAATCCATGGTCTGGATCGTGCCGTCGGGCGACGCCTCGCGGCTGGACTTCACCGCGGCCAGCGATTCGGCCATCGTCTCGGGACTGATCTATCTGGCGCTGCGCGTCTACTCCGGTCGTTCCGCCGCGCAGATCCTGGCCACCGATCCGGACTACATCGCCTCGGTCGGCCTGGCCAAGCATCTGTCGCCGACCCGCAGCAACGGTCTGGCGGCGCTGCTCGCCTTCATCCGCGAAACGGCGCAACGCGCTTCGTGAGCGCGGCGGCCGGAGAAACCGCCGCGCTGTTGCGCAACCGGGGTTTTACCGGCCTGCTGTTCTACCGTCTGCTGGCGATGCTGTCCTACCAGATCGTCGCGGTCACGGTCGGCTGGCAGATCTACCAGATCACCCGCGATGCGCTGTCGCTGGGCCTGATCGGCCTGACCGAAGTCGTCCCCTACTTCTGTTTCGCATTGTTCGCCGGTTATGCGGTCGACCATTTGCCGCGGCGCAAGCTGGGCATGTTCGCCTGCCTGGGCCTGTTGTTGACGACGCTGACGCTGGCGGGCGTGGCCAGCGGTACGCTGCCGTCGTTCGGCACGCTCACCATCTATGCGGCGATCGCGGTCAACGGCGTGGTGCGCGCGTTTCTCGGGCCGGTCTACACGGCGCTGTTTGCGCGAGTGCTCAAGCGCGAACAGTTCGCGCGCGGCGCCGGCGTCGGCAGCGTGGTGATGCAGACCGGGTTGGTGGCCGGCCCGGCGCTCGGCGGCGGGTTGATCGCCTGGCAAGGGCTGACCTTCACGTACCTCGTCTCGGCCGCCTTCGCCGCTGCGGCGGCCGTGGCCATCATCGGCCTGCGCGTCACCGAGCCCGCCCTGCCCGCCGAACGCGCACCGGTGTTCAAGAGCATCGGCGAAGGGCTGCGTTTCGTGTTCAACCAGCAGATCGTGCTCGGCGCGCAGGCGCTGGACATGTTTTCGGTGCTGTTCGGCGGCGCGGTGGCGCTGTTGCCGGCCTTTATCCACGACGTACTGCAGGCGGGCCCGGAAGCGCTGGGCATTCTGCGGGCCGCACCCGCGGCCGGCGCGATATTGGTCGGACTGTGGCTGGCGCGCCATCCCCCGCAGCGCGGCGCCGGCAAGTTGCTGCTGTTCGCGGTGGCCGGGTTCGGCCTTTGCATCATCGGCTTCGCGCTATCGAGACATTTGTGGCTGTCGGTGCTGATGCTGCTGATGTCCGGCATGTGCGACGGCGTATCGGTGGTGCTGCGTTCGACCATCCTGCAACTGGCCACGCCGGATCACTTGCGCGGACGCGTGTCGTCGATCAACGGCATCTTCATCGGCTCGTCGAACGAGCTGGGCGCGTTCGAGTCGGGCGTGGCGGCGCGGTTGCTGGGCCTGGTGCCGTCGGTGATCTTCGGCGGATGCATGACGCTGGGCGTGGTGGCCGCGACGGCGAAGCTGGCGCCCAAACTTCGCCGATTGAACCTGCGCGACCTGTACGGCCAGCCGTGACCGCCCTGTCGGCGTAAACTTCCGGCAAGCCCCACTCGCCGAGGTACGCCATGGGCACCGAAACCGTTCGCGGCGCGAAAGTCGTCATCGAGTTCGAGGGCAAGCGCTGCATCCATTCGCGCCATTGCGTGCTGACCCATCCGGACGTGTTCGTGCCGAACGTGGAAGGCGAATGGATCCATCCCGATGCGGTATCGCCGGAAGAAGTCGCGCTGGTGGCGCGTCTGTGTCCGTCGGGCGCGATCCAGTACCGGCGACTGGACGGCGGCGAGCCGGAACCGGCGCCGGTGGTGAATACGGTGCGCGTCCGCGAGCACGGCCCGCTGGCTTTCAATGCGCCGCTGCGCATCGCCGGCAGGGACGACGGCATGCGTGCGACGCTATGCCGCTGTGGTTTGTCCAAGAACAAGCCGTTTTGCGACAACAGCCATATCGAAGGCGGTTTCCGCGCGACCGGCGAGCCGGAGCCGAAGGCCTCCGAACCGTTGGCATCGCGCAACGGGCCGCTCAGCGTCGAACCGCGGAAGAACGGCCCGCTGAAAGTCACCGGCAATCTGGAGGTGGTCAGCGGTACCGGGCATACGCTCGATCGCGTGACCGAGACTTGGTTCTGCCGTTGCGGGCATTCCAAGCACAAGCCCTTCTGCGACGGCTCGCATCGCAAGGTGGGGTTTCAGGCCGATGGCGCCTGAAGCGGTGTTCTGCTCTTCGTAGGAGCGGCTTCAGCCGCGAGCTTTCCGGGCGAAAAGCAGTATCAAGAGCTCGCGGCTGAAGCCGCTCCTACGAAGAGCACAGACGATGGACACAAAAAAGCCCCGCAGTGCGGGGCTTTTTTGCGCAGCTCAACCAAGGATCAATCCCCCATCTGCTTCTGCAGATGTTCCCAACGTTCCTGCGCGTCGATCGTGCGCTCGGCGGTGAGGCGCGCTTCCAGGCGCTCCAGGCCGATTTCCTCGCCGGTGTCCACGCAATAGCCGTAATCGCCGCCCTCCAGGCGCTTGAGCGTGCTGTCGATCTTGCCGATCAGCTTGCGGTAGCGGTCGCGGGTGCGCAGTTCCAGCGAATTTTCGGTTTCGCGGGTAGCGCGCTCGGCTTCGTCGCCGACGTCGCGCACTTCGTCTTTCAGGTTCTCGATGGTCTGCTTGGATTCCTCGACCAGGTCCGCGCGCCAATCGAGCAGGCGCTGGCGGAAATACTCGAGCTGCAGCGCGCTCATGTATTCCTCGTCCGGAGCGGGACGATAGCCTTGCGGCAGAATTGGACGGCCGGTGGCCTCATCGGTCTTGTAGGGCACCACTTTCACCTTGCCGCGCGGCGCCGGGGCCTGAGGCTTGGCGACGACGGCAACCGCGACCTTGCCCACCGGACGAGCGGCGGCGGGCCGCGCGACGGGCTTGGCGGGTTCCGGCGTCGGCGCCGGCTTGGCGGCCGGCTTCTTGGCGGCGACCGGCTTGGGCGCGGCGGCCACGGCTTCGGGCTTGGCGACCGGTACGGGCTTCGCGACCGGCTTGGCCTCGGGCTTCTTGGCCGGCGCCGGCTTGCTGGCCACGGTCTTGGCCGGCGCAGCCTTCTTGGCGACCGGCTTGGGCGCGGTTTTCTTCGCAGCGACCGCCTTCTTGGCCACGGGCTTCTTGGCGGCGACGGCCTTCTTGGGCGCCGGTTTCTTGGCGACGGGCTTTTTCGCAGCCTTCTTCACGGGCGCCTTCTTGGCGGCCGGCTTGGAGGCGGGCTTTTTGGCGATCGGCTTCTTGCTTGCCGGCTTGCTGGTCTTCTTGGCGGCCTTGGCGGGCTTCTTAGCGGGTTTCTTTACTGCCACGAGCTGATGTTCCTCTTCCCTTGAGGCGGGAAAGCGCGCTGTTATAGCCTACTGTGCCTACAGCGGCAACCGCGCATGCCTGCGCGCCGCCACACCATGTTCAGGTATCTTGGTCGACCGTTTCCTCATCGCCTGTCTGCGCGTCTATAAACGCTGGTTGAGCCCCCTGCTCGGCCCGCGCTGCCGATTCGTGCCGACCTGTTCGGAATACGCCATGGAGGCCATCGGCCGCTTCGGCGCGATCAAAGGCGGCTGGCTGGCGCTGCGCCGGATCGGCCGCTGCCATCCGCTGCACCCCGGCGGGCACGATCCGGTGCCGCCGGCCTGAACCTTACGGAAAATACCTGCATGCCCTCGACCCTGATCGTCAACGCCCGCCTGGTCAACGAAGACCGCGAATTCGAGGGCGACTTGCGCATCGAAAAAGGCCGTATCGCGCAAATCGGCAAAGGCCTGGCGGCGCATCCGGGCGATGCGGTCGTCGATGCCGCCGGCCGCAGGCTCTTGCCCGGCATGATCGACGACCAAGTGCATTTCCGCGAGCCGGGCCTGGAATACAAGGCCGATATCGCCACCGAATCGGCCGCGGCGGTCGCCGGCGGGCTGACCAGCTTCATGGACATGCCCAACACCAATCCGCCGACGCTGGACGCCGCCGCGCTGGAAGACAAATACCGCCGCGCCGCGGGCCGCGCCTGGGGCAACCACGGCTTCTACATGGGCGCCAGCAACGACAACCTGGAGGCCATCCGCACGCTCGACCCGCTCACCGCGCCGGGCGTGAAAGTGTTCATGGGCGCCTCGACCGGCAACATGCTGGTCGACGATCCGGCCACGCTGGACGGCATCTTCCGCGAAACGCCTACGCCGATCATCACCCATTGCGAAGACACGCCGATGATCGACGCCGAACTCGCCCGCTACAAGGCGAAATACGGCGACGACATTCCGGCGCAATGCCATCCGGATATCCGCAGCCGCGAGGCCTGCATGAAGTCGACCGAACTGGCGATTTCGCTGGCGAAAAAGCACGGCACGCGGCTGCATGTGCTGCACATTTCCACCGCCGACGAGTTGGCGCTATTCGAACGCGGTCCGCTGGTCCGCGCCGACGGCTCGCGCAAGCGGATCACCGCCGAGACCTGCGTGCATTTCCTGCGCTTCGACCGCGCCGATTACGCGCGGCTGGGCCATCTGATCAAGTGCAATCCGGCGATCAAGGACGCCGGCGACCGCGAGGCGCTGGTGCGCGCGCTGGCCGAGGACGTGATCGACGTGCTCGCTACCGACCACGCGCCGCACACGCTGGAAGAAAAAGCGCGCCCCTATACCTCCGCGCCCAGCGGCCTGCCGCTGGTGCAGTACGCGCTGAACGCCGCGCTAGAATGCGTTTACGAAGGCGATCTGACCACGGCGCAAGTGGTGCGCAAGTTCGCGCATGCGCCGGCGCAGCTGTTCGACGTGAAGGAGCGCGGCTTCCTGCGCGAAGGCTACTGGGCCGACCTGGTGCTGGTGGACGACACGCCGTTCACCGTCGAACGCGAGGACGTGCTGTCCAAGTGCGGCTGGTCGCCGTTCGAAGGCACCACGTTCCATACCCGGATCGCATCGACCTGGGTCAACGGACAGTTGGCCTGGGACGGGCGCATGCTGGTCGGCTTGCCGGCCGGCAAGCGGCTGGAGTTCGATCGTTGAACCCAGGTTTTCGTAGGCGCGAATTCATTCGCACGCTTTGCGTAGGTTTAAAAGCGTGCGAATGAATCCGCACCTACTTCTCTGCACGCGGCTTGCGACGGTTACGCTCTTCGTAGGAGCGGCTTCAGCCGCGAGCTCTTGTCCCCAGACCGTGGAGAAAAAGCTCGCGGCTGAAGCCGCTCCTACGAAGAGCCAAGCCGACGCGCGCATCGTATTTCCGGCATCGATGCCGCAAGGCTCGCTAGTGATCGGCAAGGTGCCGGCCGGCAGCGAGGTGCGATACGCGGGCCGAAAGTTGCGGCCCACGCCCTACGGCAGCGTCGTGTTCGGCATCGGCCGCGACGAGAAAGGCCCGGTTTCGGTCGATGTGCTGCGCGCGGACGGCAGCCGCGAGCGCGCGATCATCGTTGTGACGCCGCGCGATTGGCCGATCGAGAACATCCAGGGCGTTCCGCCGGCCACCGTGAATCCGCCGCCGGCCATCGCGGCGCGGATCGAACGCGAACAGGCGCTGGTGGTCGCCGCACGCCAGCGCGACGACGACCGCGCCGACTTCGCGCAGGCTTTCGTCTGGCCGCTGCAAGGCCGCATCAGCGGCCGCTTCGGCAACCAGCGCATCTACAACGGCACGCCGAAATCGCCGCATTCGGGCATGGACATCGCCGCGCCGACAGGCACGCCGGTGAGGGCCCCGGCGGCGGGCATCGTCACTTTCGCGGCGCCCGATCTTTATCTGACCGGCGGGACGCTGCTGATCGACCATGGCCATGGCGTCAGCAGCAATTTCCTGCATCTGTCGCGGATCGACGTGAAAGTCGGCGACCGGGTCGAACAAGGCCAAGCGGTGGCTGCGGTAGGCGCCACGGGACGCGTCACCGGGCCGCATTTGCATTGGGGCATGAACTGGTTCGACGTGCGGATCGATCCGCTGCTGGTGCTGGAGCGGGCGAACCCGTAGCAATCGATTGCTGTAAAGCGAATTTGCCGGAGCTCGTCATCCCGGCGAAAGCCGGGATCCAGGACGTCGAGGGTTGTGAGTCGCATCGCAGCTCTTAGCAACGTCGGCCTGGATCCCGGCTTTCGCCGGGATGACGGGCTTTTTGAGTTCGCGCCGACCTTCTAAGAACGCGTACCCGCGCCAGAAACCCGCGCCACCGCATCGTGCGCATGCAGGCTTTCGAAATGCGACACGGTCACATCGTAACGCTCCACGCGCGGGTCGTCGGCGAGCGCTGCGGCTACGCGGCGCGCGGCGTCCTCGCAGAACATGAGGTTCTCGGCATTCAGCTTGGCGAACGCCTGCTCGTCCTCGCGCTTGACCGCGGTTTGCACGGGCGTCGCCACCGCATTCTCGACCGCGTCGATCAACGCCGTGAACGGCAGTTCGTCGAAAGCCGTACGCAGTTCGACCTTCACCTGCGCGCGGCTGCGCTGCGCATGCGGCGTCGCGGCCAGGCCGCGCTCGGAGGCCAGCCACTCGCCCACCACGCCCGCGGACAACGGACGCGCGTTGGCGAAATCCTCGGCGAAGCGCTCGGCATTCAACTGCCGCGACAGCGCCGCGGACGCGGGACAGGTGCTCGAGTAATCGGCGGAAAATGCCACCGCCAATTTCAGATGGCCGTCGCGCAGGACCGCGTCGATCTCCACCGGATAGTTCTTCCAGCCGGCGTTGTCGCTGGCCAGCGCGCGGCGCTTGAGCAGATGATCGTAGCGGATCGTCAGCCTTGCCGCCGTCGACAGCCCGCGCTGCGATTCCACCATGTCCTGCAACACGCGGCGCAGGCCGGCGGGGGTCAGGGCTTCGCCGGCGAACGCATCCTGCAGACGCAGATACAGCCGCGACATGTGGATGCCGCGCGCGCCGGCGTCGTGCAGGTTCACGGCGGCATCGATCGAAGCGGCGACCTGCACCGTATCGCCGTCGGCGCCATGCACGCGCAGCGGCAGGGCGATACGGTCCATGCCGACCCAGTCCAGCGGACGGGCCAGCGCGACGGCATCGTCGGCGACGTCGGGAAGACGCGAGGGGTTCACGGAGGGAGAGGACACGGCGGTTCCAGCGTGGGGGTCTAGCCGAACAATGCGGCCATTGTACCGGCCCGCAAGCCGACGCCTGCGCAACGCTCAGTGCCGCGCGGCGCGCCAGGCGGTCCACAAGGCGCGCCACGGCGGCCTGGGGCCTTGTTTCAGCCGCGAACGGGCCAGCGCGGCGAAGATGCGGCGAGCCCGCGGACCGCTGCGGGCGGGCCATTGCGTGTCCAAGGCGGACGCTTCCGCGGCGTTCGCGAGCCAGTGGGGATGGGTCGCAAGCAAGCTAGCCGCGATCCCGGCGGCCCCGTCCGGATCGTGCGGCGCGGCCAGCAAAACCTGCTCCACCGATGCCGCAGCCTCGGCGAAAGGCCGCAACGCCCCCAGCGCGGACGCGGTGCCCTGCGGCGTGCGCGTCGCGCGCAACGCCGGCAATGCCGATGCGAGGGCCTGCCACGGCACCTGAAGCCGTTGCAGCAAGGCGCCCAGCGGATGGCGGCGGCGTCCGTGCGACCAGCCTTGCAGCTCTTCCTGCCACCACGCCAGTTTGGCGATGCCCGGCGTCGGATCCTCGCCTGCCCAAGCCGCATCGGTCAGTTCCTGCAGCAGCGCGAACCAGGCCACGACGGCTTCGCGTTGCCCGGCGGCAACGAATACCTCGGCCACCGCCCATTCCGGCCAGCGCGCGCGCCATTTGGCGAGGAAGCTTGCAGCGGCGGCGGTGGCTTCGTTCACGTTTTGCGCGGCCATGCGCGCGGAGCGAGCAGATCGCGCGGCGATGCGATCATCGCATCGCCGCCCCAGCGCTCGGGCACGTCTTCGGGCAGGCGATAGCCCCACAACGCGACCACCGACGGCATGCCTGCGGCGCGCGCGGCGACGATGTCGCGCTCGTCGTCGCCGACGTAGACGCAGTCTTCCGCCGCGACGTAGAGCGCCTGCGCCGCATGCAGCAGCGGCAACGGGTGCGGCTTGCGCTGCGGCAGCGTGTCGCCGCCGATCAGGATCGCGCAGCGCGTCTGCCACCCCAACAACGGCAGCAGCTGCTTGGCGAGGTATTCGGGCTTGTTGGTGACGACGCCCCAGCGCCCGCCGTCGGCCTCGATCGCGCCGAGCAGCGCTTCGATGCCGTCGAACACAGGGCCGTGCTTGGCCAATTCGGTTTCGTATCGCGCCAGGAATTGCGCGACCATAGCTTCGCGTTGCACGTCCTCCACCTGCGGAAAGGCCGCGGCGAGCATGGCGCGGGCGCCCTTCGACACATGCGGTCGCAGGTTCTCCAGCGCCATGCCCGGCTCGCCGCGTTCCGCGCGCAGCGCGTTGACGGTGGCGAGCATGTCCGGGGCGCTGTCGAGCAGCGTGCCGTCCAAATCGAACAGCACCAATCGTGGGAAGTTCGAAGTCACGCGCTGTTCCTCCCCCTTTGAAAAAGAGGGATTGAGAGTGGCGAAAGCAGCCGCTTGCAGGCCGAAGGCTTGCGGCTGATTGAACGCCTCCGCTCGAGCGAAGGCCGGGAGTCGCGAAGCGATTTGCCTTTGATGTTGCCTTTATCAAGCAAGATCAAGAGCAAATCCCCCCTGCCCCCCTTTTTCAAAGGGGGGAACAGCGGATGCGCGTTCATTCGGCGCGCTCCGGCTTGCGTGCGCAGGCCAGATAGTTGATGTCCGTACGCGAGATCACGCGCGCGGCGTTGCGCCACGGCTCGTACATCAGGCCGCTGACGTCTTCCAGTTCCAGTCCGGCCGCGCGCAGCCAGGCCGCCAGCTCGGACGGCTTGATGAAATCGCGGTATTGGTGCGTGCCCTTGGGCAGCACGCCGGCGATGTACTCGGCGCCGACGATGGCCAGCGCAAACGCGGCCGGCGTGCGGTTCAGCGTGGATATGAACAGGCGGCCGCCGGGCTTGAGCAGCGTGGCGCAAGCGGCCAGCACCGAGTCCGGATCGGGCACGTGTTCGAGCATTTCCATACAAGTGATCGCGTCGTAGCGGCCGGGCTGCTGGGCGGCGAGCGCTTCGACGCTGCTCAGCCGATAGTCGACTTCGACTTTGGATTCCAGGCGATGCAGTTTCGCGATCTTGATCAGCTCGGGCGCCAGATCGATCGCGGTGACGGCCGCGCCCTCGCCCGCCAGCGCCTCGCTGAGCAGGCCGCCGCCGCAGCCGACGTCGAGCACCGCAGCGCCGCGCAGCGGCGCGCGTTCGGCGACATAGCCCAGGCGCGCCGGATTGAGCGCATGCAGCGCCTTCTGCGGGCCTTGCGGGTCCCACCAGCGGTTGGCCAGGGCGCCGAATTTGTCGAGTTCGGCCTGGCTGAAGTTGTCGTTGTTGGTGCCAGCGTTGTTCATGCGAAACCTTTCAGTCCGTCATCCCAGCGAAAGCTGGGCCCCATTTTGCAGTTGATGTCGGTTTTAACGATGTGAGGCTCGAAAAAAAGCAAAATCAAAATGGGTCCCAGCTTTCGCTGGGATGACGGGACCGGGGTTTGGTGCAAACAGAAAATTCAACGCCCAACCGCCGCGATCCGCTCGCGCCACTGCTTCACATTGGCGATGATCCTCGGCACATCCATGTCGACCAATTCGCGCGCGCGCAATTTCGGCTTGCCGGCGATCCACACATCGCTGACCTGGTGCCGCCCGGTCGCGTAGATCAGCTGCGATACCACATGATGCAGCGGTTGCGTCTCCAGCGCCGACAGGTCGACGCAGGCCAGATCGGCCTGCTTGCCCGGCTCGATCGAGCCGATCAGATGGTCGAAGCCCATCGCCTTGGCGCCGCCGAGCGTGGCCGCACGCAGGGCGCTGAAGGCGTCGAAACCGGCCGCATCGTCGGCCACGGCTTTGGCCAGGATCGCCGCAGTGCGCGTCTCGCCGAACATGTCCAGGTCGTTGTTGCTGGCCGCGCCGTCGGTGCCGATCGCCAGGTTCACGCCTGCGCGTTCGAGCGCGCACGCCGGGCAGAAACCCGAAGCGAGCTTGAGATTGGATTCCGGACAATGCACCACCGACACGCCGCGCTCGGCGCACAGCGCGATCTCGGCCGGGGTCAGCTGGGTCATGTGCACGGCGATCAGGCGGTCGTTGACCAGGCCCAGCCGGTCCATCCGCGCGAACGGGCGCTGGCCGTGCTTCTGCTGCGACTGCGCCACTTCCTGCGCGGTCTCGTGCAGGTGCAGGTGCACCGGCACGTCGAGCTGGTCGGCGAGCATGCGGATGCGTTCGAAGTTCCCGTCCGACACGGTATACGGCGCATGCGGCGCGAATGCGGTGGCGATCAGTGCATCGCCGCGCCATTGGTCGTGGACTTCGCCGGCGCGGTCGAAATATTCGTCATCGGAAGCGGCCCACGCGGTGGGGAAATCGATCACGGGCAGACCGACCCGCGCGCGGAAGCCGTGGCGCTTGTAGGTCGCGGCCTGAACGTCCGGGAAGAAGTAATTTTCGTTGACGCAAGTGGTACCGCCGCGCAGCATTTCGGCGATCGCCAGGGTCACGCCGTCGGCGACGAAATCCGGGCCCATCACCGCGCCTTCCACCGGCCAGATGTGCTCCTGCAGCCAGACCTTGAGCGGCAGGTCGTCGGCGATGCCGCGCAGCAGCGTCATCGGGTTGTGGGCGTGGGCATTGACCAGGCCCGGGATCAGCGCTGCGTCGGGGCGCGAGACGGCTTCTTTTGCTTCGAACCGCAAGCGCGCTTCGTTCGTCGGCAGGATCGCGACGATGACGCCGTCTTTCACTGCGACCGCGTGATTCTCCAGGACGACGCCATGCGGCTCGACGGGGACGACGAAGCCGGCTTCGATCAGCAGGTCGCAAGATTGGCGCGCTTGGGTTGGATTCATTCGTTTGCTTCTAGCCGTCATGCCCGCGAAGGCGGGAAGCCAGTGACTTTCGCACCAGAACGTGACGACGCGACCTAGTGAATCCGCGCGCCCTCACCCAACCCTCTCCCGCAGGCGGGAGAGGGCTAAAGCAACCTCATTTCACGCGCGAAACGTACTCGCCGCTGCGCGTATCGACCTTGATGGTCTCGTCTTGCCCCACGAACAGCGGCACGCGCACCACCGCGCCGGTCTCCAGCGTGGCCGGCTTGCCGCCGCCGCCGGAAGTGTCGCCGCGCACGCCGGGGTCGGTCTCGACGATCTTCAGTTCGACGAAATTCGGCGGCTGCACCGCGATCGGGGTGCCGTTCCACAGCGTCACCACACAGGCTTCCTCGCCCTTGAGCCATTTGGCCGCGTCGCCGACGCCGGTCTTGTCGGCCTGCACCTGCTCGAAGGTTTCCTGCTGCATGAAGTGCCAGTACTCGCCGTCGGCATACAGGAACTGCATGTCGGTATCGACCACGTCCGCCGCTTCCACCGAATCGGTGGCCTTCATCGTCATCTCGACCACGCGGCCGGACTTGATGAAGCGGTATTTGATGCGGGTGAAGGCCTGGCCCTTGCCCGGCTTGACGTATTCGGTCTCGGTGATGATGCAAGGCTCGTTGTTGACCAGGATCTTCTGCCCGGTCTTGACGTCGTTCATGCCATAGCTGGCCATCTGGAACTCCTGCGGATAAAGGGGAATCCGCAGCGGCCGGCGGCCGCGGCGGATAGAATGGAGGCTGGCCCTGGCCGCATATCGGCGGCTTGCGGCGATGATTCCAAGGTGCAAATGATACCCGCAGCCCCCCTGCCCCTGCAGCCGCCCCGCTGGCAGCAGCTCTGGCGCGACGCCGTGCGCGATCCGCGTGAGCTGCTATCGCTGCTGGGCCTGGACCCGTTCGCGGACCGGATTTCCGATGAAGCCGCCGCGCAATTCCCGCTGCGCGTGCCGCGCGGCTTCGTGGCCCGCATGCGCCGCGGCGACCCGCACGACCCGTTGTTGCGGCAAGTACTTCCGATCGTCGACGAGGACCGGATCGTGCCCGGCTTCGGCCTGGACGCGGTCGGCGACGGCGCCGCGCGCGCCGCCGAGGGCGTGATCCGCAAATACCGCGGCCGCGCCCTGCTGATCGCCACCGGCAGCTGCGCGGTGCATTGCCGCTACTGTTTTCGCCGCCATTTCCCGTACGCCGACGAAACCGCCGCCCGCGACGGCTGGCAGCCGGCGCTGGCCGCGATCCGCGCCGACGATGGCATCGATGAGGTCATCCTGTCCGGCGGGGACCCGCTGTCGCTGGCTACCCCCAAGCTCGAAGAACTGACCCGCGACTTGGCCCGGATCGGCCATCTGCGCCGGCTCAGGATCCACACCCGTCTCCCGGTGGTCCTGCCCGAGCGCGTCGACGAGGCTCTGACCGCCTGGCTGGGCGCGCTGCCCTGGCAGGTGGCGGTCGTGGTCCATGCCAATCACGCCAACGAATTCGATGCCTCGGTCGACGCAGCCATGAGGCGGTTGCGCGATGCGGGCGCCGCCCTGCTCAACCAGGCCGTGCTGCTGCGCGGCGTCAACGACTCGCCCGAGGCCCTCGCCGCGCTGAGCGAGCGTGGCTATGTGGCGGGGGTGCTGCCTTACTACCTGCATCAATTGGACAGGGTGGCCGGCGCCGCGCATTTCGAGGTCGAAGACGGCCGAGCCCGCGCATTGCATGCCGCCCTGGTCGCCGCCCTGCCCGGCTATCTGGTGCCCAAACTGGTGCGGGAAGTGGCCGGCGACAACGCCAAGCGTGCGCTGTGACCGCTTCTTTTTCCCACTGCATCAATGTATTGCGGCGAGGGTTTGATGTATTTTGACCGCAGGCGCGACCGGGTGGGGGGCTGAGGGATGCAGATTGGCAGGGAAACGACCGTGCGTCTGCTGGTGGTGGACGACAGCGTCGAAGACGCCGAGGCCATCGTCAGCGGACTGCGCAACGGCGGCCTCGCCGTGCGCCCGTCGCGGCCGGAGAATGCCGAACAGCTGACCGCCATGATCGGCTCGCAACCGCTGGATCTGGTGCTGGCGGCCAAATCGGCGACCCAGGTCAGCGCGGCCGAAGCCATGGCCGTCATCGACGCCAGCGGCAAGGACCTGCCGCTGATCCTGGTGCTGGACAAGGTGGACGAGCAGATCGTGCTGGAAGCGATCGCGCTGGGCGCGCGCAAGATCGCGCTGCGCGGGCAGATCGACCAGATCCGGCATGTGGTGCGCAGCGAATTCATCGACCTCGAAGCGCGCCGCGGCCTGCGCCGCCTGGAAGCGCAGGTGCGCGAAACCGAACGCCGCTGCGATGCGCTGATCGCGTCCTCGCGCGAGCCTATCGCCTACGTGCACGAAGGCATGCACATCCGCGCCAACGACGCTTATCTGGAGATGTTCGGCTTCGAGTCGTTCGAGGACATCGAAGGCATGTCCCTGCTCGACCTGGTCGCCCCGCCCCACGTCGAGAACTTCAAGCAGTTGCTGAAAGCGCTGAGCAGGGGCGAAGCGCCGCCGCCGCGCTACGAGCTGGAAGCGCGTGGCATCGACGGCAACACCTTCCCCGCGCTGATGGAATTCACCGCGGCCACTTACGAAGACGAACCCTGCCAGCAGATCGTGTTCCGCCGGCAGGAAACCGACCCGGCGCTGGCGCGCGAAGTCGAAGAACTGCGCCGCCGCGACCAGGTCACCGGCCTGCTCAACCGGCAGACCTTCCTGCATGCGCTGGAAACCGCGGTCGCCGATGCGGCGCAAAACGGCGCCAACCACGGCCTGCTGCTGATCGAACCGGACCACCACCAGCAATTGCTGCAGGAAATCGGCCTGGACGCCGGCGACGCGCTGGCCGCCGCGCTGGCGCAGCGCCTGCAGCCGCTGATCGGCGAGAACGACGAAGCCGCGCGTTTCGGCGAACACAATTTCGCGGTGCTGTCGCGCGGCAGCGATCACGCCCACACGGCCCGGCTGGCGGAGAATATCCGCGCCGGGCTGGCCAAAGCGGTAGTCGAAGTCGGCGCGCGCTCGCTGAGCATGACCGCCAGCATCGGCGGCGTGCAGATCAGCGAACGCATCGCCAGCATGCCGCAGGTGCTGGCGCGCGCAAGCCAGGGTTTGCAGTCCTCGCTCGGCGTGGGCGGCAACCGCGTCGAGATCTTCGACCCGGGCGCGGTGGACCGGGCCGAGGAAGAGCGCATCGACGCCTGGCTGAAGCGCATCCGCGACGCCATCGCCGACGACGGTTTCCTGCTGCATTACCAGCCGGTGATCAGCCTGCAGGGCGAACCGGGCGCGATGTACGAGGCCTACCTGCGCCTGGATGGCGGCGACGGCGAGCTGGTGTTCCCGCAGACCTTCCTGCCGATCGCCGAAGAGCACGGCCTGATCGCCGACATCGACCGCTGGGTGGTGGCCAAGGCCATCCGCGTGATCGGCGAGCGCGCGGCGGCCGGCAAACCGGTGCAGTTGCTGATCAAGATCACCCAGGCGTCGCTGGACGGCGACGGCCTGCTGAAACTGATCGCGGAAAAGCTGATCGCGCACAAGGCCTCGGGCCAGAGCCTGATCCTGCAATTGCCGGAGTCGAAGGTGTTCACCCACCTCAAGGCCGCGCAGGAATTCCTCCAGGCCGCCAACCGGCTGGGCGTGCGCGTCGGGCTGGAGCAATTCGGTTCGGGGCTGAATTCGATGCAGTTGCTGTCGCATTTCAAGCCGACGTTCCTGAAGATCGACCGCGCTTTCATGCTCGACCTGGCCAAGAGCCCCGAACAGCAGACGCGCATCCGCGAGATCGCCGCCGCTGCGCAGGAGCGCGGCATCCGCAGCATCGCCGAGTTCGTGCAGGACGCGGCCAGCATGACCTTCCTGTTCTCCGGCGGCGTGGACTACGTGCAGGGCCACTTCCTGGCGATGGCCGGGCCGGAGATGAACTACGAGTTCGAGTGAACCCCCTACCCCGCTTTTCGTAGGAGCGGCTTTAGCCGCGAGCTCTTTTTTACAAGGCGATCGCGACGGGAAAAACTCGCGGCTAAAGCCGCTCTTACGAAGAGCAGAGCGCGACAAAGCCCGCCTTTCGGCGGGCTTTGCCTTTCTGCCTACGCGGCCAATCCGGCGCGCAGTGCCTCTTCCGGCGCGTTGCGCAATGCCGCGATGCGCTCTTCCAGCGGCGGATGGCTCAGCAACAGCTTGCGCAGGCCGTGCCCGATCGCGCCGCTGATGCCGAACGCCGCCACCTGCTTGGGCAGCGTATTGGCGCCATGGTTCAGCGACAGCTTCTCCAGCGCGGCGATCATCTTGCCGCGGCCGGCCAGCGCGGCACCGCCGGCGTCGGCGCGGAACTCGCGATGGCGCGAGAACCACATCGCGATCATGCTCGCGAACAGGCCGAAGATCATGTCGAGCACGAACACCGTGACGAAATAGCCGATGCCGCCGCCGCTGTCGCGTCCGCCGCTCAAGTAGCCGTCGATCGCGCGGCCGACCACGCGCGCCAGCACGATGACGAAGGTGTTCAGCACGCCCTGCAGCAACGCCATCGTCACCATGTCGCCGTTGGCGACGTGGCTGACTTCGTGGCCGAGAACCGCTTCGGCTTCGTCGCGGTCCAGCGCGCGCAGCAGACCGGTCGACACCGCGACCAGGGCGTTGTTGCGGTTGGCGCCGGTGGCGAAGGCGTTGATTTCGGGCGCGTCGTAGATAGCCACTTCCGGCATGCCGATGCCGGCGGCCTGGGCTTGGCGGCGCACCGTTTCCACCAGCCAGCGCTCCGCCTCGTTGCGCGGCTGCTCGATCACGTGCGCGCCGGTGGCGCGCTTGGCGACGAACTTGGACATCAGCAGCGAGATCAGCGAGCCGCCGAAACCGAACAGCGCCGCCATCAGCAGCAGGCCGATGCCGGTGGCCGGATCGATGCCGAAGATCGACATGACGACGCTGAGCAGCGCCAGCACCGCGAGGTTGGTAGCCAGGAACAATGCGATACGTTTGAACATCGTGATTTCCGAAATGCGCGTTGGGGGCCGCGCATGGATCGAAATTGTGGTTGAAGCCGGTTAAATTCAAGCCGTCGAACGTCGGAACCGTCCGTGCAGCCAGACGCGCAAACCTACCGGGGCCGCTTCGCGCCCTCGCCCACCGGACCGCTGCATTTCGGCTCGCTGCTGGCCGCTTTCGGCAGTTGGCTGGCCGCGCGCCACGCCGGCGGCGAATGGCTGATCCGCATCGAAGACCTCGACCCGCCGCGCGAAGCGCCCGGCGCGGCTGAACGGCAGATGCATACCCTGCAGGCGTTCGGCCTGGCGTCCGATGCGCCGGCGCTCAAGCAAAGCGAACGCGGCGCGCACTACCAGGCCGCGCTGGATCGGTTGCTCGCCAGCGGTGCGGCCTTCGTCTGCCATTGCAGCCGCAGCGATCTGGCCGACGAAGGCGGCGTACACCGCGCCTGCGTCGCCGCTTCGCCCCGCCCCGATCCCGCGATCCGCTTCCGCGTGCCGGCCGGGACGCGGGTGTCGTTCGAAGACAGCTTGCAGGGCCGTTTCGATCAGGACGTGGCCGCCGACGTCGGCGACTTCGTGCTGCGCCGGACGGACGGGCTGTGGGCCTACCAACTGGCGGTGGTCGTCGACGACGCCGCGCAAGGCATCACCGATGTGGTGCGCGGCGCCGACCTGCTCGACTCGACGCCCCGCCAGATCCTGCTGCAACGGGCATTGGATTTGCCGACGCCGCGCTACGCGCACCTGCCGCTGGTGGTGGACGCCGGCGGCCGCAAGCTGTCCAAATCGCTGGCCGCTTTGCCGGTGGACCCGGCCGATCCACTGCCGGCCATGCATGCGGTGTGGCGGGCGCTGGGACAGGCGCCGCTCACGGCAGGCACCGGATCGGTCGCCGCCATGCTCGAGGCCATGCATCGGAGCTTCGACCCCGCCCGCCTGCCGCACACGCCGCGGCTCGCTCTCGCCGCGCTGCACAACGACCGCGACACGAAGCCTGACTAGAATCGGGACGAGCCGCGCACCGACGGCAATATGGAGAAAAGCATGACCCCCCGCATCGCACTGGTCACCGGCGGCACCGGCGGCATCGGCACGGCCATCGTCAAGCGACTGGCGGATCTGGGGCACAAGGTGGCGACCAACTATCGCAACGAGGAAAAGGCCCGCGCCTGGCAGCAGCAACTCAAGGATCAGGGTTACGACATCACCCTGGCCAAGGGCGACGTATCCTCGCCGGAAGAGGCCGAGGCCCTGGTGCGCGAAGTGGAAAGCAAGCTCGGCCCGGTCGACATCCTGGTCAACAACGCCGGCATCACCCGCGACACCACCTTCCACAAGATGACGCCGCAACAGTGGAACGAGGTGATCAACACCAACCTCAACTCGGTCTACAACATGACCCGGCCGGTGATCGAAGGCATGCGCGACCGCAAATGGGGCCGGGTGATCCAGATCAGCTCGATCAACGGCCAGAAGGGCCAGTACGGCCAGGCCAACTACGCCGCGGCCAAGGCCGGCATGCATGGCTTCACTATTTCGCTGGCGCAGGAAAACGCCCGCTTCGGCATCACCGTCAACACCGTTTCGCCGGGCTACATCGGCACCGACATGGTGATGGCGGTGCCCGAGGAAGTGCGCAACAAGATCGTGGCGCAGATCCCCACCGGCCGCCTCGGCAGCCCCGAAGAAATCGCCTACGCCGTGGCCTTCTTCATCCCCGACGAGGCCAGCTGGATCACTGGCGCCAACCTGTCCGCCAATGGCGGGCAGTACATGGGCTGGTAGCGGCCCGGCTGCCCGGTTCCCGCTTGGGACCGGGCTCTGAAATCCATACGCCCCATTCAGGTTGCAAGGCCTGCTGCACTGCGCCATGCTCGGCCCCCAGCTTCGTCCGGAACCGCGCATGGCTGCCAACCGCATCATCAAGAAATACCCCAACCGCCGCCTTTACGACACCGAGATCTCCAGCTACATCACGATCGAGGACGTGCGCCAGCTGATCGTGGACGGTGAGGAATTCGAAGTCCGCGACGCCAAGACCGGCGAGGACCTGACCCGCCAAGTGCTGCTGCAGATCATCGCCGAGCACGAACAGGACGGCGAACCGATGCTGTCCACGCAATTGCTGAGCCAACTGATCCGTTTCTACGGCGATTCTCTGCAAGGCTTCATGGGCAGCTACCTGGAACGCTCGATGCAGATGTTCCTGGAGCAGCAGAACCAGTTCCGCCAGCAGATGGGCAGCATGCTCGGGCAGACGCCGTGGGCGATGATGAACCAGCTGACCGAGCGCAACCTGGAACTGTGGAAGGAATTCCAGCAGAGCATGGTCGGCGGCATCGCCCGGCCGGCCGATAAGGACGCGGCCAAAACGCGGGCGAAGTGATCCCCGCTCCGATTTCAGAATCCGCGCGCCGCGCGGATTTTCCTTTTCGCCTTGCAGAGCCGAATTCGCTCCGCTGTTGTTCTTCGTAGGAGCGGCTTCAGCCGCGAGCTTTTCGACCAAGCGCCATGCGGCAGAAAAAGAACTCGCGGCTGAAGCCGCTCCTACGAACAGCGAGCAGCGGAGCAAGTCCCGCTCTACCAGCGACGCCAACATCGATAGGGGAACAAGACACATGAACAAACGCGTGGCCGTAGTGAGCGGCGGCATCGGCGGTTTGGGCACAGAAATCTGCAAGTCGCTCGCCGACGCGGGCCGTACCGTGATCGCGGCGGATTTGGGCACGCGCCCCGAGCGCGTCGAAGAATTCCTGCGCGAAGTGGAAGGCCGCGACGTGCGCTTCGAAGCGCTCGACGTCGCCGACTTCCAGGCCTGCGGCGCGCTGGTCGAGAAGGTGAAGGCCGAGCACGGCTCGCTGGACATCCTGATCAACGCCGCCGGCATCACCCGCGACACCACGCTGCGCAAGATGGATCGCGTGCAGTGGGATGCGGTGCTCAACGTCAACCTGGACGGCGTTTTCAACCTGTGCCGCCACGCCGTGGACGGCATGGCCGAGCGCGGTTTCGGCCGCGTGGTCAACATCAGCTCGGTCAACGGCCAGACCGGCCAGTTCGGCCAGACCAACTACTCCGCCGCCAAGGCCGGCATGCACGGCTTCACCATGGCGCTGGCGCGGGAGGTGGCACGCAAGGGCGTGACGGTGAACTCGGTGTCGCCCGGCTACTGCGAAACCGCGCTGGTGATGGCGATGCCGGAGGATATCCGCAGCGGCATCGTCGACAAGGTGCCGGTGGGGCGTCTCGGCCGGCCGGACGAAATCGCTCGCACGGTGACCTTCCTCACCGCCGACGACGCCGGGTTCATCACTGGTGCGAATATTCCCGTCAATGGCGGGTTATTCATGAGTTTCTGAGAGTACTTGCTCGCCTTTGGCTTTTAGCCGTCATTCCCGCGAAGGCGGGAATGACGGCTTAAGGGCATTCAAAAGCCGTTGTGCCGGGTGAATTCTTCCCACGGCACTTCCGACTTGTACTGATACTCACGCCAGTTGCTGATCTTTCCGCCGCGCAATTTCACGATCACGATGCCGTGATAGCGCGAATTCCCGTGAAAGGTGTATTCGCCGAAACCGATCCGCTCCTGCGCATCGAAAGCCAGGTGATGCCAGACCATCCGCGTCGGCGGCGCCGGCTTCACGCCGCGGAAGAATTCGTACAGCGCTTCGCGGCCGCGATAAACCTGGCGATCGGGTGGCTCGGTATAGAGCGCGTCCTCGGTGTAGCAGTCGGCGGCCTTGCGCGCGTCGCCTTCGTTCCAGCCGGCCGCCACGGTATTCATCAGCGACTCGAATTGCTGGGTCGTGACCGCGTCGGCGGGCGTAGCGGCCGAAACAGCGGACCACGTCCACAACGCGAACGAGCAGATCAGGACGGGAACGGCGAATCCGCGCATGCGAACGGCTCCACGCGGGTCATTTGGCCTGTTCGCAATACTTCGCCCGGTATTCCATCGCCTTGGGCATCAATGCCTGCAGATTGGCGATGCGGGTGCCGGGGTTGGGATGCGTCGAGGCGAACTCCGGCGGCGCCTGTCCGCCGCTGGCCGCGCTCATGCGCTCCCACAGCGGAATCGCCTCCTGCGGATTGAAGCAGGCTGCGGCGGCCAGCATCAGCCCGACTTCATCGGCCTGCGTTTCGTGCGCCCGCGCATACGGCAGCATCATCCCGTAGCCATAGGCCGACATCACCATCTGCTGGGTCTGCGCATCCATGCCGCTGACCGCGCCGGCGACCTGGCCCAGTTGCGCCAACCGCTGCTGCGCCATGCGCTGCGCACCGTGGCGCAGCAAGGCATGCGCGATCTCGTGGCCCATCACCGCCGCCATCGCGTCGGCGTTCTGCGCCACCGGCACCAAACCGGTGTAGACCGCCATTTTGCCACCGGGCAGGCAGAACGCGTTGGCCTGGTCGGACTGGATCACGTTCACTTCCCACTCGAACGTGCGCGAAAAATGTTGCGGTTGCTGGCCGTGCTCAGCCGCGAGCGCGGTTTCGACCACATCGACCTTGGCCACGAGCCGCTGCGCGATTTCGCGGATTTGTTTGGCGACCGCGGAATTGGGATCGACGGGCCGCTCCTGCTGGAGGATCTCCTGGTAGGCCTGCAAGCCGAGCTGTTTCTCGTCCTCCGCGGACAGGCTGCGGTCGATGACCACTTTTTCGCCGGTCATCGGATCGGTGGTGCGGTTGGAGAACCAGTAGTAAGCCGCGTATCCGGCGAACAGCAGCAATATCCACCAACGGATGCCGCCGCGACGTTGGCCGCCCCGAGCGCTGTTGCCGTATGGATCGATCCGCATGGCCTTCTCCTGTCTTCGATGCGGACGATCCGACTACCGCCCACGCATCCTTCGCACCGCCAGTCTATAGCTCGCGCACGACCCGGAAACCCAGCCGCGCATTGGTGATATCGCCCGACGCCGACATGCGCCACGCCGATCGCGTCTGCGCCGGCGAACTGGCCCAGGAGCCGCCGCGGATCACGCGCGTCCGGCAACCCGGATTGACCCATGCTCGCCCATCCGCCGGCGCGCGTCGATAGCCTTCGTGCCAGCAGTCGGCGGTCCATTCGCTGACATTGCCGGCCAGCTCGTACAGGCCGTAGCGATTGGGCCGGCCCGCGGCGACCGGCGCCGGCCCCCAATGGCCGTCGCCGTAGCCTAGGAACGCATTGCTCCAGGTGCGGCCGGACGGCGAACGGTCCAGGCTGCCGGTCAAATTGCCCGACCCCGGCGGCGCGCGGCCTTCGCCCCAAGGCCACGGACCGTCGTTGCCGGCGCGCATCGCGTATTCGAACTCGGCTTCGCTCGGCAGGCGGTAGCGATGGCCGCTCTGGTGGGTGAGCCAGTCGGTGTAGGCCTCGGCGTCGCGCGCGCTGACGTGCAGCACCGGCAGGTCGTCGGCGGCCGGATTGCCGACGTAATCGCTGCGCCAGTCGACCCCGCTGCGGCGCACGAAGTTGCCGCTGCGCTCGTCGTACACGATCGAGTGCCCGCGCCGCGTCGCGCGCGCGTTGTGGCCGGTGGCCTGCATGAAGCGGCGGAATTCGCCCACCGTGACTTCGCTGCGCGACATCGCGAAGCCGCGGTCGAAGCGCACGTAATGCGATGGCCATTCGGCCTTGCTCGCCCCTTCTTCCTCCTGCTTGGCGCCCATCCGGAAGCCGCCGTGAGGCACCACCACCATCTGCGGGCCGCGCGCGCCGTCGCGCAACGCGTCGGTGAAGGCCTGCCCGGGCCGGAATTGGCCGTAATGCGCGGCCAGCTCGATGCGTTCGCGCAGGTCGGCCGCGGCGGTATCGCCAGGCTGGGCGATGCGCAGCACATCGGCCAGTTTGCTTCGTGCCAGCGCCAGACCGTCGGGTTTGTCCAGCGCCGCGATGCCGTCGTCGTGCCAACGCGCCACCAAGCGGGAACGCGTAGCCTCGACGCGCGCCGCGGCATCGGCATTGGTGCCGCTGTCCGGACGCAAGCGGGCGGCCTGCTTCAGCCAGTAACGTGCAGCACCGAGCTCTCCGCGCTCGGCGGCGCCTTCGGCGCGGCGGATCAGACCGCTTTCGACGGCGGCCAGGCCCTGCATGGCCCGCGGTTGTTCCGGACGCAGCGCCAGCACCGCGCGAAACTTGCGCAGCGCGCCGTCGGTGGCCTCGCCCAGGCGGCTGGCCTGCAGATCGCGCTCGCCCTGTTCGTTCAATTGCAGCAGGCGATCGGCCAGGTCGACCTGGGTCAGGTAGACGATCACTTCCGGATCGGCGGGATTCACCGTACGGGCCACCGCGGCGATCTCGTGGGCGCGCCCGAGCGCCGCTTCGTCCTGATCGGTCTGCGCCAGCGCGGCTTCGCCTTCTTTCAGCAGTCCGTCCAATGCGCGCGCCAGACCCGCGCGCGCTTCGGTGTCGTCCGGCGCCAATTTCAGGATCGCCAGGTACAAGGGAATGGCCGACTGCGCATCGGCGTACCAGCGCCGCTCCCTAACCGCTTTGGCGGCATCGCGCCGGGCGGCGGACAATCGCTCGCTGTCCAGCGCAACGGCCGGGGCGGTCCAGTTGAGCGATCGCGCGGCGCTGTCGTCGCCGCTGATCGTCACGCTGGGCGCCGGCCCTTTCGCGGACGCTGCGGGGCGCGGCACCTGCTGACGGGGTTCGGGCGCGGTTTCGTCGCCCCCGCAACCAGCGGCGGACAACGCCAACAGCAATGCGGAACACGCGAGAATGCGCAAACTGCCTCCGTCCGGGCGATGCTTTCCGCCGACCTTCTGGCACCATGCAATGCGGATCATGGCCGGCACGTTAACTGGCCGCGCCCTTTCCTGCCACCCGGCAGCGCGACGCCGCGTTTGACAAGCACACCGCCAGAGCCGTTAGGCTCGCCTACTTACCCATTCCGTTGACCCGCATTGTCTCTCTGGATTTCCGACCCCGATACCCTGATCCGCCGCCTCGACACGCGCCCGGCGCGCATCGGCCTGGACACCGAATTCATCCGCGAGCGCACCTATTGGCCGCAACTGGCGCTGGTGCAGATCGCCATCGAAGACGATGTACTGCTGGTCGACCCGCTGGTGCCGGGCATGCCGCAGGCGCTCGCGCCGCTGTTGGACGATCCGGCGGTGCTCAAGATCATGCACAGCGCCAGCGAAGACCTGGTGGCCTTCCAGCGCGCCTGCGGCACGGTGCCGCGGCCGCTGTTCGATACGCAGATCGCGGCCGCGCTGTCTGGCATCGCTGCCGGCATGGGCTATCAGCGTCTGGTGCAGGAATTGCTGGGCGTGACGCTCGACAAGGGCGAGACGCGTTCGGATTGGCTGCGACGACCGCTGTCCGCTGCGCAGCTGGAATACGCCGCCGACGATGTCCGCCACTTGTTCGCGTTGCACGACCGGCTGGATACGCGTCTGCGCGAACTCGACCGCCACGACTGGCTGGCCGAAGATGCCGCGCGATTGGCGTCGGGCAGCGCCGCCGATGCCGGCGAACGCTGGCCGCATCTGGGCATGCGCACTGCGCAGTTCCTCGACGCCGACGCGCAACGCCACCTGTTGCGCCTGCTGCGCTGGCGCGAGCGGCAGGCGCGCGACAGCGACCGGCCGCGCAGTTGGATCCTGGACAACGATCTGGCGGTCGCGCTGGCCCGCACGCCACCGGCCGATGCGCCTGCGCTGCAGGCGCAATTGGACGCGCATCCCAAGGCGCCGCGCAAACTCGGCGCCGCGATCTGGCAGGCTCTGGCGACGCCGTTGCCTGACGAACCCACGATGCCGTTGGCCAGCGCCGGCGACCGCGACAAGCACCGGCTCAAGCGCATGCAGGACGCGGTCTCGGCACGCAGTGCCGAACTCGGCCTGCCGGACGGCGTGCTCGCCTCGCGCCGTTATCTGGAGGTGCTGCTGGAAAGCGGCGTGTGGCCGGACATGCTTTCTGGCTGGCGCAAGCGGCAGTTGGAGCCGGTATTGTCGGCATTGCTTGCGTCGCCCGGCGAGCCTGCCTCTGAAGGAAAGTAAGATGCGGTCAGATTCTTCCGCAAAAGCAGGATGTCATCCAACACTTCGCTCCGCGCTGTAGAGAGGAGCTTGCTCCGCTGTCCTTGCTTGCCCTGTTTTTTGCTCCGCCTTTGCAGAGCGGGGCTTGCCCCGCTGCTCTTGTTCCGGCTCTGTAGAGCGAAGCTTGCTCCGCTGCTCTTCGCTCTTAAGCCGTTCGCTCCTAAGCCGTTTGCTTTAATGCCGTTTGCTTTTTTAAGCCGTCATCCCAGCGAACGCTGGGACCCATGTTGCTCTTGCCCCTAAGCCGTCATCCCGGCGAAGGCCGGGATCCAGGCCCGCGTCCTCGCCGCTTGCGCTGCGACTCGCGCCATGGAAAAAAGCTTCCGCGCTACGCGCGGGTCACTTTCTTTGCTGGCCCAAAGAAAGTAACCAAAGAAAAGGCCTGAACTGCGGTGCGATGCGTCGCGCCTGAAAGTCCGCCAGCGGCCTAAGCTTTCGTCGTGGCTGACCTTCTTACTCAGGTACTAGATTTTGATTCGCAGCCTATGGGTGACGTGGCTTTTGCGGAGTTTCGCTAAGGAGGCGTTCGGGTCGATCGCCTCGAATCTGAATGTCGAAGCGACGGAGGAATCCCGAGAGCCAGCGATAAGTGGCCAAGAACACGGGGGGAACCCCATCGCCGGGATCCCTTCCAAAGGCCCTTTTTCTTTGGTGACTTCTCTTTTTGGGCCCCACAAAAAGAAAGTCACTCGGCCGCGGTTTTAGCGGACGAAACCCCGGCCTGAAAGGCCGGCAGATCGCGACAAACCCAACGGCAAAGGCAGCGGAGCAAACTCCGCTCTACACAGAGCAACCGCAAAGACGCTGGATCCCCGCCTTCGCGGGGATGACGGCTTAAAAAACTCAGCGCACCGGAAAATCGAAGGCCGTATCCGGCGTCGGCTCCGGCTTGAAGGTGTAGTGCCACCATTCCTTCGGATAATTCTCGAAGCCGTGCTTCTCCATCGCCTGGCGCAGCCGTTCGCGGTTGGCGCGCTGTGCCTCGGTGATCCGCGGCGACTCGGTATTGGCGACCGGCCCGAAATAATCGAATCCCGTGCCCATCGGCAACGGTTCGCAGCGACCGTCGGCCTCGCAGCGCATCAAGGTCAGGTCCAGCGTCGCGCCGCGGCTGTGGCCGGAAGTCGGCGAAATATACTCGCCGACCAATTGGCTTTTCTCCATTTCCGGGTAGTACTGCGGCTTGGTGCGCTGGTCCGTCTCGTCTTCGGCCCAGCGCATGAAATCCAGCACCGCGCGGCGCGGCCGGTAGCAATCGAACAGCTTCAGGCGCAGCCCTTCGCCGCGGAGATCCTGTTCGACCTGCCGCAAGGCCTCGGCCACGGATTTGTGCAAGTAGCACTTCGGCGCATCGTAACCGTCGACGCGGCGTCCGACGAAGTTTTCCGTGCCGGCGTAGCGCATTTCCAGCGCGATGTCGGGCACCAGGCTGCGGATGTCGACCATGCCGGCCGCAGCGGGCGTCGGCGCCGACGCGACTTCCACCGAAGCGCAGGCGGCCGTCGCCAGTGCGACGCATGCGAGCGTTGCGGCAGCAAGCGGGCGAGCCGTCGCGCTTCGCGATTCAGGGGCAATCGCGGATTCGTTCGAAATGCAGGTCTTCATAGTCGTAGCTGAAATCGCCGTTGGGGTCGGTCTTGGCCATCGTCAGGACCGGACGATCCTCGCCCATGGCGAAATCCAGCCAGGCTTCGGTATCGACGCGGTCATTATCCCAATCGACCAGCAGTCGGTCGCCTACGCGCATCACGGTTCCGGCCAGCATCGGCGATTTTTTTGATTCGAAATGGACGCTGGCGTCCTTCGGACAGATCGAAACCTCGCCGAACCACGGATCCCGGTAGATGCCGAGCTTGTCTCGCATTGCAGGAGCCGCGACCGCTTTGCGCGATGAAGTATCGGGCGCCTTGGCGGCGACGCTCCCGCCGTGCTCTTCCTCGGCGATCCGCTGCGCGTAGTACGCGACGGTGCGCTTCTGCGCTGGCGCAGTGAAGTGCTTCACCAGCGTCTGGTTCAGCACGGTTCTGGCTTCGTCGGCGTCGGCATTGATCAGGATCACGAAGCCGGTTTTCTTTTCCGGCAGCAAGGTCAGGGACGAGTACATGCCGGACAACGTGCCTGTGTGCGACACCTTTTGCGTACCGTCGACGTCGGTCAGCCGCCAACCATAACCGTAAGCCGAGTAATGGCTGTCGTCCCAATCGCGCATGCGCTTGGATAGCGGCATCGTCATCTGCGCGGTCCACACCGCATCGCGCTGGGCCTGCGACAGCCAGGGCTTGCTGTCGACAACGCCGAAACGATCGGGCGCCAGCCACATCTGCGCCCATTTCAGCATGTCGTTGAGGCTGCAGCGGATGCCGCCCGCCGCCGCCATCGGGATCGCACGGATCGTTTCGCCGTCCGCATTGACGACGATGTTGCGGCCGCCGCTGCGCGTATGCGGCTGGGCGACGTTGCCGACCGCGTCACGGCTCCATTCGCCGACCTGGCAGCGCGACAATCCCAGCGGGCCGAAAATCTCGCGGCGCACCAGTTCCTCGTAAGGCGCCCCGCCCGCCGCCGCGGCCACCTCGCCGGCGACGATGTACAGCGTGTTGTCGTAGGCGTAGCGCGAACGGAAGCTGTAGACCGGCTTGAGATAGGCCAGGCCCTTGATGACGTCCGCGCGGGTGAATTCGTTCGGCTCCGGCCACAGCATCAGGTCACCGGCGCCGGCGCCCATGCCGCTGTTGTGGATCAGCAGGTCGCGCACCTGCATCTCGCGCGCGACCCACGGGTCGTACATGCGGAATTGCGGCAGATGCTTGGCGACCGGATCGGTCCACTTGAGCTTGCCGGCATCCACCAACCGCGCGAGCACCGCGGCGGTCATGGCCTTGCTGTTAGAAGCGATCTTGAAAAGCGTGCCGTTGTCGATCTTCTTGCCTGTGCCTGCGGCCAGCTCGCCCGATGTGCGGGAATAGACGATCTCGCCATCCTGCACGACGCCGACGGCCAGCCCTGGCAGATGGTAGCGGGCGACCGCGTCGTCGAAGGCCGCATTGATGGCGGCATCGCCCGGCTTCGCCGCGTGCGATGACAACGACATGGCCGCCAGCAGAGCGAACACGTGGTGAAAACGCGGTTTGTTCATGCTATCGGCACCTCGATGGCGTTATCGGACATCCTGCCGCGGTCCGTAAACGAAAAAAAGCGGCCCGCGCGAGCGGGCCGCCAAGCCGGGGGCTAATCACACTCAATAGCTGTACGACACGACCAGTTGCATGTAGCGCGGCGACTGCCACACCGTTCCTTCACCGAAATAAGGCATCTTCGATCCCGGGGTGCTTTCGTAGCGCGAGTGCACATTGACGACCGTCTGGTCGTTGAGCACGTTGTACACGGATAAACGCGCCTTCAGGTTGATGTCTTGGAACGGCGTAAAGGTCACGTTGAGGCCCAGGTCCTTGACCCACGGCATGCGGCCGAACGCGCCCCGCTCCGTGTAGACCATCTGTCGGTCCAAGCTGGAACATTCCGCCACGCACAGCCAGCCCGAGCCGCCGCCGCTGAACTCGCCGGGGCCAAATCCGCGGTTGTCGTTGGGCCAGCGCGTGCCGAAGGCGGTGATCGGGCCGCCGGAACGCGCGGAGAACGTGGCGCCGAAGCTCCACATCTCGCTGAGCTTGTAACTGCCGCGCAGCTTGATCTGGTGACGGAAGTCGTTGAACAACACGCCGTAGCGTTCGTTGACGGCCGGATGGTCGTAGAACTGCACCAAGTTGGTATCGGCATAGCCCGTATCCGAATTCACCGGGCCTTCGATGTTGCCTTCGCTCTTGGACCAGACGTAGCTGGCGTTGAACGCCCACTTGTCGTCCCAAGCCCGATCGAGCTGGAACTCCACCGCTTTATAGGTGCGCCTGGGCTTCTTGTATCCCGTGACCATGCCGCTGCCGGACGCCTGGTAACCATCAACCGAGGTATCGATATCCACCCAAGACTGGGTCGACTCGCACCACAGGGTGTTCGTCTCGCCGGGATTGATGATGGGGAAGTTCCAGTTGCCCGGGCAATTGGAATGGTTGATGCGCGTGTCTTCCACGGCATTGCTTACCTTGCGGTAGGTAGCGTTGACGCCATACGACCATGCCTGGTTGATCGCCTGCTGGAACCCCACGATGTATTCGTCCTGGAACACCATTTCCAGGTCACGGGCGACTGCCGTGCGCACATCGTCGGGCGCCGGCGCGTTGCCGTCGGTATTGAGCGGCCCGATCTGCGCGCCGATGTTCGGGAGGAGATAGGTACCACCCGTGACAGGATCGATCTGCTCAGTCCAGCCATTGAGCATGTAGTAGGCATGTTCGTCGGTGGTGCCGCCGCCGAAATAGTCGGTGAGCTTGTTGGTCAGCGGCAAATAATACCGGCCGGCATTACCGAATAGCTTGGTCGTGCCGTCGCCCTTCATATCCCAACTGAAACCGATGCGCGGCGAGATCATGTCGCTGAAATCGGCCTTGGCGAAGGTAGCGCCCGACGCGAGCGTGTTTTCAAACTTGTCCGCCCGCACGCCAAGGTTCAGCAGCAGGTTCGGCGTCACGTTCCAATTATCTTCGATGTAGAACGCCTGGGCCTTGGTCGAGACCGGGGCGCCGGTGATGTAACGGCGCGCATCGACGTAGGTGGTGCCATAGGGAAGAACGACGCCGTTGACCTCGCCGGGGATGTTTGGGTCGTTGTCGTCGTTGGTAATGGCCTGCGCCGTGTAGCTCACGCCGTCGCCCGGATACAGTGTCGAACTGTTGGAATCCATCACTTCCTGGTCCGCACCGAAGCGCAGCAGGTGGTCGCCGAGCGTCCACTCGAAATCCAGCCGTGCCGCCTCGCGCCGGTCGGCACGGTCGCTGATGGAAACGTTAGTAGGATGGCAGCCTTCGGGCCCGGGATCGCCATACAAGGAGGTGTAGGTGCCGCCGAGCGAGACGATGCTGCAATCGACATCCCGCGGACTACCGCTGAAGGCGCTTCGCTTGTTCACGCCATACATCGCCTTGGCGACGAAATTGTCGGTGAAATGGCCGGTGTAGGTGAGCGACCAGTTATCGCCGCCGGAGCCCGACGTGCTGTCGCCGTTGTAATCACCCAACGCCGAGGCGTCCCAGGTGTAATCGTAGTTGGAGATCGTCGACTCCGCCTCGTCGGAGAAGGCCAACAGTTCCAGCAGGTGATCGTCGGTGATCTGCCAGTCGAACTTGGCGCCCCAGAAGTCGTTCGGGCTGTTCGTGTAGAACGCCTCTTCCCTGTCGATGTCCCTCGAGTCGGCATCGCGCCTCTCATACATCCCGAAGAAGAACAGCCTGTCCTTCACAATGGGTCCGGATGCCCATACGTTGGTCTTGAAGAGCGAGCTGTCGTCCCGGCTCGTGAGGCCACGCTCATCGTCGGAACCGTCGCTGTGGAAATGGTCGTCCTTCTGCTCGCTCCACGCAGATGGCTCAAATGTCAACTCGACGCCGCCGTGAAATTCGTTACTGCCGGAGCGCGTCACGGCATTGATGACGCCGCCAGTCGTACGGCCGAATTCCGCCGAATAACCGCCGGTCTTGATCTGGAACTGTTCGAAGAAGCCGAACGGTACCGACGAAAACCCCCGGCGGAGATAGGGGTCGGTCACGTTCAGGCCGTTGATGTAGACGGCGTTTTCAGCAACCGACGAGCCGCCGAATGTAAGGCCGCCGAAGGTGGCGCCCGAGTTGACCACTCCCGGCGCCAGCAGCGCGACCGAAGTCAGATTCTGGTCAACCGGCAGCCGCGCCAGTTCCTGGCGGTCGAGGTTGGTCGACGACTCGGTAGAACGGACGTCGACGCGGTTGATGACGCGGGATCCGACCACGGTCACCGTATCGAGATCACCGATGCCGCCAAGATTCACCGTGGTCGTACCGCCCAACGCGACGTTCGCGGATATGGGACTGCCGACCGCTTGGCCATCGCGACTGACCTGCACGCGATATTCGCCGACCGGTAGTTGGCTCAGGCGATAGCTGCCATCGGCGTTCGCCGTCACGCTACGGCTCAAGCCCGTCGCGGTGTTGGTCACCGTAACCTGCGCACCGGCGTCGGCGCGACCCGCCACCGCACCAGTGGCGTTCTGCGCAAGTGCAAGGGGCGACAGCGTCGCCAGGCATGCGCCCATGGCGATGCAAATTGCAGTTCTCTTCAGTGCCATGTTTTTCATGCCCCCTCCAGGGTGTTGCGGTCTGGTGTCGTTGTTGATGTTGCGCGTAGATATCTCGTGCGTTCGTGCTACTGCGTGTCCTTCGCCGCCCCACGCGGGAGCACCTTCCATTCGAAGTCGTAATCCCACTGGTCGAAATACAGATTGCCGCCCTTCCATTCCACCTCGCCGCGCTGCAGGTCGACGGTTTCGGAGCGGAAGAATTCCTTCTTGGGCGCGAAGTCGCGGCCGTAGTCGTCGTTGAAGGCGATGCGGTAGCCGTCGATGCCGCCGAAATAGAAATCCTGCAGTTCGGCCGGCGCGTCGGCGAGCCTGCCGAAGCTCACGTCCACCGGTACCCAACCGTAAGGGGCCAGGTACATCTGGCCCCAGTCGTGCAGGTTGTTGTATTCCCCGTCGGAAAAGATCATCCCGGACTGCCAGCGCGACGGGATGCCGTTCATGCGCAGCAAGGTCATCAGCAGCAGCGTGACCTGGCCGCAGTCGCCGTGGCCCGCGTGCAAGGCGTAGTCGCTGATGTTGGTGATGGTAGAATACTCGCGCGCGCCGGCCCACGGGATGCGGTCGACGGCTTCGTACAGCTTCTTCGCGATCCGGTACGGATTCTTCTCGTCGCCGACGACTTCGCGCGAGAACTTGCGCATGTCGTCGGTGAACACGATGTGCGGCGGGCGTTCGCCCAGGAAAGGCGCCAGCTCAGGCGTCGGCTGCACCGGCACGACTTTGTCGGGGTCCATGGCGTGGTAGCGGCCGTAGATGTCCAGTTCGTAAGTGATCGAGAACGTGGTCTTCTTGCCCGCTTCGGCCGGCTGCTCGAGATAGACGGTGCGCTGCATCGCCGATTCCGGCGCGATCTGGTGTTTGGCGGGGACGCTTGCGACGAAACGGATGTTTTCCTGCTGGCCGGCGATGGCGCGCGGATACGGCACCCAGGCCCGCAAGGTTTCGCCGGCGGGCACCGCATCGGCATCGACCGTGATCGATTGGGTCACGCGCACGGAATGCGGCGCGGCGCTGGAACGGCCGCTGGCGATCGCTTCGTCATGCACTTGTTTATGGTGCGGGTGCGATTTTTCCAGCGGACTGTCGTTGAATGGCGTCTGCTGCGCGCGACGCGCGCGGGCTTCCGCGCTCAGGCGGAACAGGTTGGAGGGCGCACGGCTGAAATACAGCTTGCGGCCGTCGATGGTCTGGTGTTCGAGCAGGCCGGCGGCGTCCCATTTGGCGAACTCGTCGTCCTTCAGATCCGGGATCTGCTTGCGGACGCGGGCTTTCGCCTCGTCTTCGCTCAGTGTGAAATCGATCAGGATGCGGCGCATGCGCTCGCGCTGGAATTCGAGCGCCTCGCGCGTCTGCGGCGCGAGCCGGTCGTCGGCAAGGGATTGGGCGATCTGCGCCTCGGCGACTTTGAACTGACCGGCATCGATCAGCGCGACGATCGCAGCCTGGCCATCGGCACCGTTTGGCGGAGCCGCCGGTTCGCTAGCCCAGGCGACCGAGCCGGCAAGCAACGCGGCCACGAGCAACCCCACCCGGAGACACGGGCGCGAGCGCCCTGGCGGGCGGTGGCTGACTGGTCGCATGCTGTCCAACGTGCGGCTTCCCCACAAAAGCCCCGGTAACGGCTGTGTAACATGTGCCTGTGCCCATCGTCAATAATTTATTCTTTTGATCTATGCTATAAGAAATACGTATTCCGCAGCGCACAAGAACAGGCAGGCATGGCGCATGGCGGCTGCAGGGGAGACATGACGATGGACCAGGCCTACCTATCCCGTTTCGGGCATGCGCTGCTGGCGGCGATCCTGCTGCTCGGCGGCTGCGCTACGGCCCCAGGGCCGACTTCTCCCGCGCCGCGAGCGCCAGCGACCGACACCCGCGGCGTTCCCGGCGTCCAGGATGCGCAGCTGGATGCGGACTATTGGATACGCCGCCAGCCGCAAGCCGATCGCATCGTGCTCGACCGCGCCGCGATCGTCGCGCAAAACGCGCGCCTGCAGCGGACCGACAATTCGGTGCGCGACATCGAAGCCCTGCCCGACCATCTCAACGGCGCGCAAGTCAAAACATGGATCGGCGATCTTTCGCAGCGCCCGAGCAGGACGCTGTACGACGAACAAGGCCGCGAAGTACCGGCGAAGACGCTGGACGCCCTGGTCAGGGACGTGCGCATCGATGCGGTACCCGCCTCGCAAGTCACGCGCTACGGCCTGGTCGTGCATCGCGCCGATCTGCGCACGTTCCCGACGCGGCTGCGCGTGTTCAGCCGCCAAGGCGATACCGATATCGACCGCTTCCAGGAAAGCGCGCTGTTCCCCGGCACGCCGGTGGCCATCGTCCACGAAAGCCGCGACCGCAAATGGTGGTTCGTGGCCAGCGCGCTGTACGCGGCGTGGATCGAAAAGGATAAGGTCGCCGAAGGCGGCAAGCAGGCGGTGTTTGGATACACGCGGAAGGCGCCGTACCTGGTGGTGACCGGCGCCACCGCGCGCACCGTGTTCACGCCCGAACAACCGCAGGTCTCGGATCTGCAGCTCGAGATGGGCGTGCGCGTGCCGCTACTGCGCGATTGGCCGGCGGACAAGCCGGTGAACGGTCAGCACCCGTATTCGTCGCACGTGATCGAACTGCCGGTGCGCGGCAAGGACGGCGCGCTGCAATTCTCGCCGGCGCTGCTGCCGCGCAATGCGGACGTCAGCGCGGATTACCTGCCGCTGAATCGCGCCAACGTGTTGCGGCAGAGCTTCAAGTTCCTGGGCGAACGCTACGGCTGGGGCCATTCCTACAACACCCGCGATTGCAGCGGCTTCGTGTCCGAGGTGTACCGCAGCTTCGGCATCGCCCTGCCCCGCAACACCAGCGACCAGAGCGTGAGCCCGGCGCTCGACCGGATCCATTTCGAACCCGGCGACGGCCGCGACAAGCGCGATCCCGTCGTGCGCGACCTGCAGGTCGGCGACCTCGTCTACATCCCCGGCCACGTGATGATGGTGATCGGCCACGACAACGGCATGCCGTACGTGATCCACGACACCAACGGCGGTTCCTGGCGCGGACCGGACGGCAAGGTGATCGGCGGCAAGCTCAACGGCGTGTCGGTCACCCCGTTGTCCGTGCTGATGTTCAACGACGAGCAGAGCTACATCGACCGCATCACCAACATCCAACGCATCCGCCCCTGACGGACCAGAAAAACAGATGAAAATCACCGAAATCAAGTTCGGCATGCTGCGGGTACCGCTGAAAACCCCATTCAAGACCGCGTTGCGCACCGTCGAGACGGTCGAGGACATCGTGGTGATCGTGCACACCGACAGTGGCCACGTCGGCTACGGCGAAGCGCCGGCCACCGCGGTGATTACCGGCGACACGCACGGCTCGATCGTCGAGGCCATCGACAAGTTCATCGCGCCGCGGCTGATCGGCCAGGAGATCGCCAATCTCAACCGCATAACCCAGCTGATCCAGACCGCGCTGGAGAAGAACACCAGCGCCAAGGCCGCGGTCGAGATCGCCATCTACGACCTGTTCGGACAGCTCTACGGCGCGCCGCTGTACAAGATGCTCGGCGGCGGCGACCCGGTGATCACGACAGACATCACCATCAGCGTGGACTACATCGACAAGATGGTGGCCGATTCGATCGCCGCGGTTGACCGCGGTTTCGAATCGCTGAAGATCAAGGTGGGCAAGGACATCGGCCTGGACATCGAGCGGGTGAAGGCGATCTACGCCGCGGTCGAAGGTCGCGCCCTGCTCCGCCTGGATGCCAACCAGGGCTGGACCGCCAAGCAGGCCGTCTACGCGATGCATACGCTGGAAGACGCCGGCGTGTTGCTCGAGCTGCTGGAGCAGCCGGTGAAGGCGCAGGACATCGACGGCCTGAAGTACGTGACCGACCGCGTGCATACGCCGGTGATGGCCGACGAAAGCGTGTTCGGCCCGATGGAAGTGGTGGAGCTGATCAAGATGCGCGCCGCCGACATCATCAACATCAAGCTGATGAAGACCGGCGGCATCTCCAACGCGATCCGCATCGCCGACATCGCCGCCCTGTACGGGGTGGAATGCATGATCGGGTGCATGCTGGAGACCAGCATCAGCGTCGCCGCGGCGGTGCACGTGGCCGTGGCCAAAGCCAACGTGATCACCAAGATCGACCTGGACGGTCCGTCGCTGAGCCAGTTCAATCCTGTCGACGGCGGCGTGATCTTCAACGAGTCCGAGATCTCCGTGACCGATGCGCCCGGGCTGGGCATCCGCGAGATCCGCGGGCTGGAACCGATCGCAGTCTGAGCCGGAGGCGACCGCCATGCCGCCGCTGCTGAAGATCCGCTCCGAACGCGACCAGATGTCGGCGATCGAACGCCGCATCGCCGACTTCATCCTCGACAACGCGCACCTGCTGCGCGACTACTCGTCGCAGCAGCTGGCCAGCGCTTTGGGCATCAGCCAGTCGAGCGTCGTCAAGTTCAGCCAGAAGCTGGGTTTCAAGGGCTATCCGGACCTGAAGTACTCGGTGGGCGAAGCGGTGGCGCGCAATACCGGCGGCGAGGAAGACCGTCGCCAGCCTTCCACGGCGGACCATCCGCACGCCGCGCTGGCCGAGGACCTGTGGCGGCAGAAGGCGCAGGCCGAGGAGGAAACGCGGCTGATCAATCCGCCCGACAAGATCGACGCGATCGCGGCCGCCATCGCCGGCGCCGGGCGCGTGTTCGTGATCGGGCTGGACGAGGACGGCGTCGCGGCGCGCGCGTTCGCGTTGAAGCTGTCGCTGCTGGGCATCCTGACCGTGCACCACTTCGACCCGGTGCTGATGGCCACCAGCGTTTCCGCGGCCAATCCCGGCGATGTGCTGCTGGTGTTCTCCGAGCACGGCAACCAAGTCGCGCTGAGCCAGATCAGCCGCCAGTTCCACGAACGCAAAGGCAAAGTGGTGTCGGTCACCCGCCACACCGCCAACCCGTTGCGCGCGTATGCCGACGTGTCCCTGGTGGTGTCCGCGCACGACGAGCGCATGCACATCGAGCCGCTGCTGTACCAATCAGCGCTGCAGCACCTGTTGGACCTGATCTTCGTGCTGCTGTGCGAGGGCGACGATCGCATGGCGCGGCTGGACGCCAATCGCGAGCGGATCCAGCTTATGCTCGAACCATGAAAAGACCCCACGACCCGACGCAATCGCCCCTTCTCCGAAGAAAGGGGATCCTCCGTACCGTTGCGCTATGCCTGGTGGCATTCGTCGCCTTGGCGGCGGGCGCCTGCAGCCAAAATTTTTTCCGAAAAGAAGCTTCTTCTCCCTGGTCGGATGCACGGCAGATGGTCGTGGTGACCACTTCCGGTTGGAACGCCACCGACGGCAGCCTGCGCACTTTCGTGCGCGACGAAGGCGGCTGGCGCGAAATCGGCGCGGCGACGCCGGTCGCCGTCGGCCGTTCGGGATCCGCCTGGGGATTGGGACTGCATCCGGCCCAAAGCAACGGGCCGGGCAAACGCGAAGGCGACGGCCGCGCACCGGCCGGCGTGTTCCGCATCGGTACGGCGTTCGGTTATGCCAACGCTGCGGATACCGCCCTGCCCTATGCCGCGATGCGCGAATCGAGCTACTGCATGGATGTCGCCGCATCGCCGCTCTACAACCGGATCGTCGATGCGGATGAAGTCGGTCGAGCCGCGGTCGCCGGCTCGACCGAGCCGATGCGCCTGGACCTGCACAACCAAGGCGACCAACGCTACAAGCTGGGCTTCGTCATCGAACACAACCCGGACGCCAAGCCCGGCGCCGGCAGTTGCATCTTCGCGCATTTGTGGAAGGCGCCCGGCCAGACCACCGCGGGTTGCACGGCGATGGCCGAGCCGGCGATGCAGCGCCTGTACGGCTGGCTGGAACCGGAATCGCAGCCGGTGTTCGTGCTGCTTCCCGATGCCGAATATCTTCGCTTGAAAGAGGCGTGGGGTCTTCCGCCATGAGGCAAGCCCGCGTCGCGCATAAGCCCTCCCCTTCAAGGGGAGGGTTGGGTGGGGATGGTTTTCGCTCGAGCCTGCTGCCCGCCGCGCTTCAAAACCATCCCCATCCCGGCCTTCCCCTTGAAGGGGAAGGAGAAAAACACCCTGAAATCCTCTGCAGAAGGACGTTCGCATGTCGTTGACCACCCGCGTACTGCTGGCCTTGATCCTTGGCGCCGCCGGCGGCTTGCTGCTGGCGATGTGGGATCCGGTTGTCGCAATCCAGGCCGCCGACGCAGTGCAACCGATCGGACGCCTGTGGCTGAGCGCGCTGCAGATGACGGTGGTGCCGTTGGTCGTGGCGCTGGTGGTGATCGGCGTCAACACGGCGAGCAACGCCGCGGCCTCGGGCCGCACGGCGCGGCAGGCGATGATCGTGTTCATCGTGTTGCTGACCGCGGGCGCCGCCTTCACCGCGGTCGCTTCGGAATTCCTGCTGTCCTTGCTCCCGCACGACGCCGCGCTGGCCGAACGCCTGCAAGCCTCGTCGACGACGGCCGCCGCGGCGGCGCCGACTTCGTTGTCGGACTGGATCGCCTCGATCGTGCCCAGCAACGCCATCAACGCCGCCGCGCAGGGTGCGATGCTGCCGCTGGTGGTGTTCGCGCTGTTCTTCGGCTTCGCGTTGACCCGCATCGACGGCGAACGCCGCGGCCGCATGATCGATTTCCTGCAGACCATCGCCGACGCGATGATCGTGATCGTGCGCTGGGTGCTGTGGGCCGCGCCGCTGGGCGTATTCGCGCTGGTGTTCGCGGTGTGCGCGCGGGTCGGCCTGAGCATGATCAGCGCGCTGGGCTACTACATCGCACTACAGAGCGTGATCTACCTGTCGGTGACGCTGCTGATGTACCTGGTGGCGGCCTTCTTCGGCAACGTGCCCGTGCGGCGCTTCGCCGCCGGCATCCTGCCCGCGCAGGTGGTGGCGGCCAGTACGCAGTCCTCGCTGGCCTCGTTGCCGGCGATGATCGAGAGCGCACGCTCGCGGCTGGGTTATCCGTTGTCGGTCACCTCGCTGGTGCTGCCGATGGCGGTATCGCTGTTCCGGATCAACAGTCCGGTGCAATACATCAGCGTGATCGCGTTCATCGCCTGGGTGTTCGGCACCGACCTGAGCGTGGCGCAATACGCGGTGGCGGTGGCGCTGTCGGTGGTGATCAGCATGGGCTCGGTCGGCCTGCCCGGCCAGGCCAGCTTCATGGCCACCAACATGCCGGTGACGCAGGCGATGGGCCTGCCGGTGGAGCCGTTGGGCATCCTGCTGGCGGTCGATACGATTCCCGACGTGTTCGCCACGCTCGGCAACGTCACCGCGGACCTGACGGCGACCGGGGTTGTCGCCAAGGGCGCGCCGCCGGATATCGCGCCCGATCAGACGACCGAGACCTGAAACCGGGCTAGCTCCCGCTTTTAGAGCGCGCCGGGAATTTTGATCGCCAATGCCGCCGCTTCCGACGCGCAGTCCCGACCGGGCGCAACGCTGCGCCGTCGAACCGCTTCGATCTCGCGGCTAGCGGCGTTCATGTCGGCGTTGAACGCAGCTTCCGAATGCAACTTGGCGACCGTGGCCGATGCGATAGCGCGGCCCTCGATCACATCGCTCGACCAATGCGCATTGCAGACCAGCCGGCTCTCGCCGAAGGAACGGCCGCGCGCCAACAGCGCGTCGGCGCGCGCCGGCGCCAGTTGCGCCAGGATCAGGGCCCATGCCCATCCGACCGAAGTGTGGCCGGAGGGATAAGAGCCGTCGTTGCGCAGCATCGCTTCGTCGGCCGGCGCGCAGGTTCCTTCCCCATAGTGGACGAAAGGACGCGTACGACTGTATTCGTCTTTGGCGCCGTAAGTGGCGAGCCCGGCGTCGGTCATGGCGCGCTTCAACAGCAAGTAGAGGCGCGGCGTATCCTGTTGCGAGATAGGCGCGCCGAGCGCGCAGGCGAATGCGTTGGGGGCGTGCGGAAAAGCCAGATCGGCGTCGGCGGCGGCCAGCGCATAACGCGATGTGCCGTGAAGTCTTTGCGACGCGCGGCTCACCGCTTGGTCCTGCCTGAAACCGGCCGAACCCGGCGGCGGCGGCGGCGGCAACAGCAAAAGGCTGTCGGGCACGCGATGGCCGAGATAGCCTGCGGGCACGCCCGGACGGATCTCGGGCACCGACGCCAGCGCGTCCTTGCTGCGGGCGCTCGGCGGCGTCGATGCGCAGCCTGCGAAGGTCGCCAGGACGATCGATAGCCCCGCCGCAATGGGCGGATTGCACGACCGGCGCGAATGGTTCATAAGCCGTACCTTGGAGCGCTTGCTTTCGAACGGCCAAGCGGGTACCGCGAAGTCTGCCGTTGCGGCACAGCGGAGGCGACCGAAAAAACCACTTCGCGCGATGCGTAAATGTACGCACCCCTCGGGCGGACGGCGGCCCTTACCGGGGTTGCGCCACGCCACCGGCTGGCGCGGCCGGGCGCGGCTCGCTAGAATTGCCCGCATGGGGCGGTAGCTCAGCTGGGAGAGCGTCGCGTTCGCAATGCCGACCTGAGCTGTCGATCGATTTCCGAATCCCCTACCCGATCAAGAACTTGACCGACACCCGCCGTGCGCGGGTGTTTTCGTAACTGGGTCATAAGCCGGGCTCGTTGCGCTGCGCTGTAATCGAGGACGACCCTCGGTTACACGAACTGAACCTACAAGCAAGCGCTGGAAACATCCCATAACCGAACTACCGCGCCTCCAAGGCACGAGCGGCTCATCCGTGTGGGAAATCAGAGAGCCTGCACCTGGGCAACCAACCGGGCTGTTCTCGACATAGGCATATGTATTCAGCGAAAGGGTCCAGAGGACGTTTTGACTTCTGCCCCCATTTCTACGCCAGGAGCCACGCGAGCCGCCAACTTCGACCCTGGCAAATGATTCGCTCCGCGCGACAAACCGCCCGCTCTGGGCTATCGCTTATAAATCCACCTTCCTCCGAAATAGCTAAACAATCCCGTCAGGCCGTGAAACCTAATGGCATTGCGGCTTCCTTGCGTGCCATTCTCGGAAAAGTAAGCGGCCATCAGGACAAGAGTGCCGCACAGCAACACCGCGCTGATTATGCTCAACTGCGGATTTTTCACACGTGCTTTCCAATCTCCAGTTATCAACATGCGGTGATAGGCGGGAGTGCAGAAGGCGAGACCCACGATGGAAAACGCGACCGCAGCGGCAACCGCGTGCACTTTCTGCGTTGCCTCGGAGGCACCGAAAGTCGGTAGTAAAGCTACGAAGTAACAATAGGCCCCGATCAACCAAGCCATAGTAATAAGAGTGAAGCGGACCATCATTTTGTTGTGCATGTGCACTGCTCCAATCGTTCATTCAGGCCAACCAGCCCGGTCCCAATGCCTATCACAGCTAGACCCTGCTGAATCGTCTCAGCCATCGCCGAGAACGGCAGCCAGACGGCCATCGCGGAGTCGCTCGACGCCTCCTGCCGATGGCGGCGCGCTCCCTCGCCGCGCTCGAGCGCCACTTCGGCGTCGCAGCTGAAAGGCGCCACGCGCGCATCCACCGACCGACGAGGGCGCGCGGTGCCTGGGACGCTGCCGCGTCATTCTCGCCGCGATGCCGCGCATCCCGGAGCATCATCAAAATGCTCACCTCGCCTCGGCCGCTCGTGCAGCCCTCAGCGTCGTCGTGCCCAATGAAAAAGCCCCGCAGACCAAGGTCCGCAGGGCATTTGCAAGTCTTTGAATTGGTGGAGCGGAAGGGGATCGAACCCTCGACCTTCGCATTGCGAACGCGACGCTCTCCCAGCTGAGCTACCGCCCCATGCCGGCGATTCTAGCGAGCCGGGCCCGGGCGCGCCAGCCGGCGACACGAGGATCGGTGGGCTGGAATTGGCTGGGCCACCGAGCTCTGAGACTACCGATGCGGATGATCCTCACCGGGCACCGTTTCTGCGGCCGTCCTACTTTGCACTTAAGGCCCACTTAAGGAACCCAGTGCAATGCGCGCCCAGCTCACCAAAAAGCTCGTCACATCGGCTCAGCCCCAGGATCGTCCCTATGAGCTCAGGGATATCAGCATCCCGGGGCTGATCTTTCGGGTCCAGCCTTCAGGGTACAAGGCCTGGATCATTGAATGGTCGCGTGGGAAGCGTCGTACGCTCGGGGCGTTCGGGCATCTGACGCTGGAGCAGGCTCGGGCGCATGCCGCCCAGGCGATCCGCAAGAAGGTCTCCATCGCAACAAGCTTGCCCATTGCCTAAGGCCACAGCTATTTATTCAGTGGCTGAATCAGTGTATTGCCTGCCGTCTCATTTATTCGATCGCGCGAAAGTGATATAGACGCGCTTATGAAAACGTTCCTCACGTGGGTAGGCGTTGTAGCGAGTGTGCCCGTGGCGCTGGCGGGCGTGGGTATCTGCATGGCATGGGCGCCGGATCGCCCGGTCGACACGCTCAAGGCGCGTTGGGCTCCGGCGCCTTCGAAATTCATCGACATCAATGGCATGAAGGCGCACGTGCGCGATGAAGGGCCGCGCGACGACCGCCTGCCCATCGTGCTGCTGCACGGCACCTCGGCCAGCCTGCACGCCTGGGATGGCTGGGTCGCCGCGCTCAAAGAGCGGCGTCGCGTGATCCGTGTCGACATGCCGGGCTTCGGCCTGACGGGCCCGACGCCCGATGGCAAGTACAACATCGGCATCTACACCGATTTCGTAGCCAGGCTGATGGACCAGATGGGCGTCGAACAGGCCGTGGTGGCGGGCAACTCCTTCGGCGGTTATGTAGCCTGGAAGATGGCTATCGACCATCCCCAGCGCGTGAGCAAACTGATCCTGATCGATGCCGCTGGGTATTACTACAAAGCGCAGTCCATGCCGATCGCCTTCAAGCTCGCGCAGATCCCGGCGCTCAAGCCCCTCATGGCTAACCTGCTGCCTCGCCGCATGATCGAGTCCAGCGTGCGCAACGTGTACGGCGACCCATCGCGCGTCACGCCCGAACTGATCGACCGCTATTACGAGCTGACCTTGCGCGAGGGCAACCGCGCCGCGCTGCGTGGCCGGTTCGCGCAAAGCAAGGGTGGCGAATTCGAAGCCCAGATCAAGCAAGTCAAGCAGCCGACGCTGATCATCTGGGGCGGGCAGGACAAGTTGATCCCGCCCGACACCGCCGACCGCTTCCATAAGGACATCGCCGGCAGCCGCTTGGCCGTGTTCGATGGCCTGGGCCATGTGCCTCACGAGGAAGACCCGAAGGGTACCGTCGCAGCCGCACAGGCTTTCCTGGCGCTATGACATCGCCGCCGTACGCGACGGAGACCTGAAAGTTCGTATTTTCCGGGGCTTTTTGGTATTTTCGCGCCTGGTTCACCCCCCCGGTGCGACATGGCAGGATCATGCAGGTGAACGGCATCTCCGCCGAAGCGCTGCACCTTCGCGACCTCGCCCGCCTGCGCCGCGTGCGGGACCGGATCGACCGCGAGTACGCGCGGCCGCTGGACGTCGAGGCGCTCGCCCGCGGCGCGCACATGTCGGCCGGGCATCTCAGCCGGCAATTCAAACTCGCTTACGGCGAGTCGCCCTACAGCTATCTGATGACGCGGCGCATCGAGCGCGCGATGGCGCTGCTGCGCTGCGGCGACCTCAGCGTCACCGAAACCTGCTTCGCGGTCGGCTGCTCGTCGCTGGGCACCTTCAGCACGCGCTTCACCGAGCTGGTCGGCGTGCCGCCTAGCGTCTATCGGCAGCAGGCGGCATCGGCGACGGCGGGAATGCCCTCCTGCGTGGCCAAACAAGTGACCAGACCGATCAGGAATCGAGAAGCGCCGGCTACCCAGCCTGACCTAGCATGACAGCTCCACCCGCACCCAGGACGACTGCCATGAACCTCACCATCCACTCGAGTTTCCTCCCGCACGACGATCCGGACGCGACGCTGGCCTTCTATCGCGACACACTGGGCTTCGAAGTCCGCAAGGACGTCGGCTACAAGGGCATGCGCTGGATCACGGTCGGCCCCGTCGGCCAGCCCGATACGAATATCGTCCTGCACCCCCCGGCGGCCACGCCCGGCATCACCGACGACGAGCGCCGCACCATCGCCGAGATGATGGCCAAAGGCACCTATGCGATGCTCATCCTGGCCACCGCCGACCTCGACGGCACTTTCGAGCGCGTGCAGGCCAGCGGCGCCGAGGTCGTGCAAGAACCTACCGACCAGCCGTACGGGATTCGCGACTGCGCTTTCCGCGACCCTTCCGGCAACCACATCCGCATCAACGAAATGCGCTGAGCCGTTCGACGATCGTCTTGTCGAATCCGGCAAGAACTGCCTGTGCGTCCATCCCGGCAAATCACCGACCCGTGCAGTACGTCTCCATAGGAGGTTTCATGAACTGGAACAAGTGGATCAGGCAGTTCCACCGCTGGATGTCCATCCTCTTCACATTGACGGTGGTCGTCACTTTCATCGCCCTGACGCGGGAAAATCCGGTCGTCTGGGTATCCTACGTGCCGTTGTTCCCGCTCGCGTTGCTGTTCGTCACCGGCCTGTACTTGTTCGCCCTGCCCTATGTCCTCAAACGGCGCGGCGGCGAACGCGCGACTGGCGAAGCTTGATGCGGGACTAGCACGCCGGATCGCCCAACGAATCACGATAAGGAATGCAAAAAATGGCCAAGACCGCCAGTAGAACCAACAAGACCGCCAAGCAGGCGACCAAGAAGACCACGAAGAAATCCGTCAAGAACGCGGCTGCGACAAGCAAGGCATCCAAGGGGTTCACGGACGAAGAACGCGCAGCGATGAAGGAGCGTGCCCAGGAGCTGAAGGCGGAGGCGCGCCGCGGCGCGAACAGGGCGGCCGGGGAAAAAGACGTACTCGCGGCGATCGCCGCAATGCCGCCACCGGACCGCACGATCGCCAAGCAACTCCATGCGATCGTCAAAGCCAATGCGCCGGACCTGTCGCCCAAGACCTGGTACGGGATGCCCGCGTACGCCAACGGCGATGGCAAGGTGGTTTGCTTCTTCCAAGCCGCGGACAAGTTCAAATCGAGGTATGCGACGTTCGGCTTCAACGACAAGGCGAACCTCGACGACGGCGCGATGTGGCCGACTTCCTTCGCGTTGAAGGAGTGGACTTCCGCGGTAGAGGCGAAGATCGGCGCGCTGGTGAAGAAATCGGTGAGCTGAACGCCTTATGATCGTGCCGGATCAGCGTTTACACCGAAGCGGCATACGTAGAAATACGGTTGTGCCGCCTCGAACGCGCGCCTAAAAAGGGGCTACCGCTCTCGGAGCCTTGCGGGTGTGCAGCCATGGGCCTTCTCTGGCATGAACCCGGCGGATCAGGGCTGGAGATCCGATCCGCCGTGTTACGGAAAGCATACGCCCAGTCGCTCGTCTTCGCGCTCGGCCTTTCGGCAGGGCCGAGCGCCGTTGCGCAGACGCCGACCGAGATCACCGTTTCCAAAGCCGCCACGTCCCTGCCCGGACCGCGGTACGCATGGATTGCGATGCCGCAACGCCTGAAAGCCGAAGCCGACATCCGCGTGCAGGACCTGCAACTGCGGGCCCGGATCCAATCGGCTGTCGACAAGGCGCTGCAGGCGAAAGGCTATCGTTTGGCGGACAACGCTTCGCAAGCCGATTTCCAGGTGGCGTACCGGGTCGGCGTGCTCGATGCGCAAAGCGCGAAGATCGAAGACGCCGGACCCGCGTCGGCGCCCGAAGCGGCGATCGAATGCCGCCAGGGCGGCTGCTCGCAGATCATCACCCGCGGCGGCGACGGCTCCCTGCAGATGCACGTCGAAACGACCGACTATGTCGAAGGCGGCCTGATGGTCGAAGTCCTCGAACCGGGTCAGATCCGCGTGCTGTGGCGCGCGCTTTACAAAGGCACCGTGCGCGGGCCCAAAGACGGCGCCCAGGCGCATCTGGACGCCATCGCGAGCCAAACGCTGACGCAGTTGCCCAAAGCGGGCGCGCCGACGGAATGAGCGGCTTTTACAGCGATTGCCCCAGTTCGATGAAGATGACGCCGTCGCCGCCCTCCTTCATGCCGTAGCCGAAGATCAGCGGACCCACCCAGGAATCGAAGCCGATGAACAGGCTGCCGTTGAAGATGCCGTCGTCCCAGGCCATGTCGCTGCGCCGTTGCCAGGCATTGCCATACTCTATGGTGGCGCCCACTTGCGCCGAGCGTCCCAATACGGTGCCGAGCTGGTACGAGTAGCCCAGGAACGCGAGCGCGTAGTTCTGGCCGGTGAGCTGGTTGTTCTGGAAACCGGCCAGCCGCCAACGTCCTCCGAGGCGGTACAGGCTCTGAAACGGCGCAACGCCGGAAGTGGTCACGTGGTATCTGGCGCCGAGCTGCACCGCATGCGCCCCGAAACTCTTCGCACCCACCGCATCGAAATCGGCCTGGTCGAACCGGGTGTCCGCACCCAGGCCTTCGCGCGACATGCGATAGCCCATGGCCATCAGGAAACCCTCGCGCGGAAAATACAGGCTGTCGATCGTATCGAGCCCGACCTGCGCGAGCGCCGCGCCTTCGTCGAAATCCACGTCCGGATTGCTGGGGTCGCCCACTTCCAGCCGCGCTCCACCGGTGAACCGCTCCAGCCCGAGCGAGAGCTGCAAGGCGTTGGAAACGTTCCGCGAGAACAGGGCCCTGGCACCGCTGCGTTCGGCGCGGTAACGCTGCACCTTGTTGCCGAAGTCGTCGAAGAGGTTGAAGTTCGCCGTTTCGTACCCGCCCCGGAACTCGGCGACGTAGCGGCTTCTATAGTCGAACGGATGGTAATACTCGCCGGTCAGCGCCGGCTCGCTTCCCAATTGCAGGAGCACGCGCGCCTCCGCGCCGTAGCGCGAGATCGGCGAAAACAGCAGCCCTGCCCTCAGGTTGGATTCGTGGTTTCCCTTCAGGTCGTCGCTGAGCGTCAGGCCGGCCTGCACATAGCTGGGGCCGTGCGGCTTTTCGTAGGCCTTGATATCGACTTCGGCGGCGCCGTCCACGCCCGTCACGTCGTAAGTGATGCTGGAAAGCGTACCCAGGCCGTAGGCATTGATGATGCCCTTGCGCATCTGCACGGCGTCGAGCGGCTCGCCGACCTTGACCGGCAGGTAGGACAACAACACCTCGTCGGCATAGCCGGTGTGGTTCTCGAAGCGTATCGCCGATATCCGCGGCGGTTCGAAAGGCGTGAACTTGTGCCGCGCCTCGAAGCGCGCGTACTGGTCGGGCGCCACGGACAACGGCGCCAACGCGGCGCTGGCGGCGTCGGCCGCGGCCTGGCCGATCTGCAGCGCCAGGTCCGCTTTCTCGAAATCGCCGGTGGAGACCTGCCCGGTCAGGTCGGGCGTGATCAGCACGTCCGACGGGCCCAGCGTCGCCAGCTGGCGAGCGGCGCTGCCGGTGGTCAGGAAGCCGCTCATCTGGTCCAGCACGTCCACCAGGCTGGCATCGCGGTCCAACACCGACAACGGCGTGCCTACATCGACTGCGATGACGCGATCGGCGCCCATCTGGCGCACCACATCGATCGGCACCTGATCGGCCAGCCCGCCGTCGACCAGGATCTTTCCGTCGATCTCCACCGGCCGGAATATGCCCGGCAACGACATGCTCGCGCGCATCGCCATGGGCAGGCTGCCATCGCCTAGCACCACGTGCTTGCCGGTGTTGATGTCGGTCGCCACCGCACGGAACGGGATCGGCAAGCGATCGAAATCGCCGTTGATCCTGCCGCTGCCGGTTTGGTTCTCGAAGAATGCGATCAACCTTTCGCCCTCGCTGAAGCCGGGCGCGAGCTTCAGCCCCTTGCTGCCCTGGATGCCCACGCCGAGCGTCGCCAGGCGCGTGGCGTCCTCGTCCTTGCGGCGCAGCGAGCGGTCGCGGCGCGGAAGGCTGTCGGTGAACAGCTGCTTCCATTCGATGGTCTGCAGCAGCGCTTCGATCTCGCCCGCGTCTTTCCCGGTAGCGTAAAGCGCACCCACCAGCGCGCCCATGCTGGTGCCGGCGATGCAGTCGACCGGGATGCGCATCTCTTCCAACTTCTTGAGGATCCGCACGTGCGCGATGCCGCGCGCGCCGCCGCCGCCGAGCGCCAGGCCGATCCTGGGCCGCGTATCGCCGGGTTCCCGCACGCCGCAACTGCCGCTCGCCGCCGGGACATCGGCTGCGCGCTCCTGCGCCATGCAGGTCGCGGAAAGCGACATCAACATCGCAGCAAGCAGCAGCAAGGCGCACAGGCGGCGCATGGCGCTATCCGTTTGCATGCACACCTCTGGCCGGCGGAGAAATCCCCATTAAGGACGAATCCTACCGCTCGCCATGCCGATTAGGCATGGTGTCAGTCCGCTGGCGGATCGATCATCATCTTGCGCTCACGAGCGGCGCTCTTCTTCGGCCCACTCGCTATCCATGGCGCGCAGACAGCTGCGCGAGCCCGGCCCGACAGGCTGGGGGGCAGGAAGAGCCGGGCTCGCGACTTACACTTGGAATTCCGTGCGAGGCGGCATTCAAGGCGACGCCGCCGTACCGGGAGGAAACGCGGCGAACAGCTTGTCCAGGCCCGCTTCCACCGCCGCGTTCACTTTTTCCGGCGAATCGGGCACCGTGCTGCTGGCGGTTCCGCGCCAGACCGCCTGTTGGGTCTTGGCATCGAACATGTCGACGATCAACGTGCCGACATCGTAGGTGTGCACGGTGGTGGTGGAACTGCCCATCGCCATGCCGCCCCGCCAACCCCAACCGCCCATCGCGGTGCCGTTGTAGAACGTGTCCAGAGTTTGTTTTTGGCTAGTGGCGACATGCGCGGCCACCGCCACGTCGCCGCCGCTGGGCGATAGCGTCCAACCCTTGGCGCGCAGGCGCGCGTCGATCCCGTCCACGATCCGCTGCTGCACCAGCGGCGAGCCGCCCGTCGGCTTGGCCGCCCACGAATAGGTACGGTAGCTGGAGAAGTTCGCCGACGGATCGGCATCCGTATGGACCGTCGGCGTCGACGCGCAAGCCGACAGGACCATGGCCAGAACCGCCGTAGCTAGTGCCTTCATCGCGAGCCTCCGCCCTTGCCGGGCCTTTGTGGACGTATCGTGCCTAACGCTGCCAAAGCTATGCCCGGCCGCATCGCAAGTAATGCGAATAACTACGGTAATGCCGCCGGAAAACTTACCTAGGCGCGGCGCATGCGACGGCGCCGCTGGCTTCGATCACGGCGGATTAACGACCACGTACTGCACCGTCGTGCCCGAATAGCGCGGCTGGTACCAGGTGCTGCCGCACTGCGAGTAACCGATACCGTCGACGATCACGGTGGTGCAGCTGGGCGGCACCGAATAGACGATCGAGCCGATGACGGCCGAAGTGACCGCGACGCCGGCGGTCACCGCCGCTGCGGTGGCGAACGGGCGATCGTCCCAGTCGTTCCAATGGTCGTGGTCGTCGATATTCACATTGACGTTGCGGTTGATGTTGGTGTTGTTGTTGATATTGGTATTGCGGTTGACGTCTTGGTTAGCGCTGTAGTTCGCGGTGCGGCTTGCGTCGCTATTGATGCCGTGACCGCCATCGCCCGGCCGTGTGGCCGCCGATGGGTGGCCGCCGCTGCCGCTGCCTCGCATCGCCTGATGGTTGACGCTGGTGGGTGCCGATGCGCGCGCAGTCCCGGCATGCCCGCCGCCAACATGGCCGCCTGCGCGGCGTTGCGCTTCGGCCTGCGGCGATATCGCGCACAGCACCGGCGCCGACATCAGCATCGCCGCGGCAAGCAACCTCCAAGAGGTGCCGGTACGGATGTTCATGGCGCATCCTCCTCGACCACGGCGACATCCACCGGCACGAACACGATTTTGCTCGCGCCCTTGGGCGGCACGAAGCTGAAAGTGGATGCCGGGATCGCTTTCTTCGTGTCCCAGTTCAGGCGCGCCGCATACTGCGGGCGCGCTTCGTCGTCCAAGCTCGTGATCACCAGCTTGCGCGGCAGCGATGTCACCTTCGAAATCCATACCTGCCAGTCCACGCCCACCTGGCGAAAGGCGTACTGGTCGATAGCGTCGCCGCCCAACGTACCGGCGCCGACATAGCTGGCGCCTTTGATCGCGTCCCTGGGCGCGTATTCAGTGCCCCACAGGAACAGGTCCGCCAGCGGCAGCTCGATGCCGTAATCCTGCGACGCGCCCAGCACCATTTCACGCAACGACGCGTTCACGCCATCCATCGTCGCGTAGTACTTCAGACGCGGCGAGTAAACGGTCAGATCCTTGCCGTCGTAGAAGAACTGGCGTTGGCGCCGGTCGCTCTTGACCTCCGCAAAGAACTCGTTGGGTTGCCTGACCTTGTAGACCACGTCTCCGCCGAGCTGGATCTTCTCGCCGGATTCCAGCACGTATTCGATGCTGGTTTCCGAAGTCAACGAAAACTGCTTCAAGGCGCGCAACGCCGTACCCATCTTGTCCAGCGCGGCGAGCGCGGCCGGATCGATCGACGGCGGCATCGCAGCCTGAGCCGCAGGTTTATCCGGAGTTTCGCGGGCTTGCGCGGCCGCCGCCGCCGGCATGATCAGCGCCAGGCCCGCCAGCGCCAATCCCATCCATCTATTGTCGACAAGCATGGTCGTTCCTCCCGACACGGCGCGAACCGCGGATTGCGGCGACGGCGGGCTCGCGCAGGGCGCCGCGCCGGCAACTGGAATCAGAAGCTGATACAGCGGGACTGGAATTAGACATGGATGCCGGTCGGCGCCCTCGCGTGGCTTGCGCCTTAAACGTACCCATGCGGTCGTTTCGCACGAACCGATGCGCTCTCATGGCTTTGCTCCGGCGAGCGGCCGGCGTTCGCGCACCTCGACCAAATCCCGCTCCAGGAAGTAATTGAGGAAGGTGCGGATGACCGCAATCGCACCGAGTTGGCCGATGCTTTGCCAGGTGGGCGCGACCGACGATTCGATGATGTCCGCCGCCAGCTGGAACGTGAGGCCTGCGACCAGCCAGCGCGCATACGCCAACCAGACTTCGCGACGATCGGCACCCTGCCCGCCGCGACGGATCGCCAACCCGACCACGCCGATGAAGGCCTGCACAGTGCCGAACACGATCATCAGGTACGCCATCGCGTCGATGATGACCACCGTGGGCTCGGTCACCGCGGCCAACCAAGCGTTCACGGCGCCTCCGGCACGCGCACGACGCACCTGAAACCGAGGTGGCTGGTAGACGTGTCGATCGGCTGCGCCATGCGCGCTGCGGGCCGGTAGCGCCGGCAATAGTTCGGCGCGCACAGATGCGAGCCGCCCTTCATGACTTTGCGCGGGATCGTGACCTGCGGGTTTCTCGGATCGTAGCTGTCCTCGCGCGCGCCGCCGCGCGGATTGCGCAGCGTGCAGCACGCGTGTTGCGGAATGCGACTGTGGTCCTGGTACCAATCGGCGGTCCATTCCCAGACGTTGCCCGCCATGTCGTGCAAGCCGTAGCCGTTGGCGGGGAACGAACCCACCGGCGCGGTCCAGCGATGGCCGTCTTCATCCAGGTTCTGCCAGGGGAATTCGCCCTGCCAGGTGTTCGCCATCCATTTCCCGCCGGGATTGAGCTCGTCGCCCCAGCAGAATTCCGCGCCTTCCAGGCCGCCGCGCGCGGCGAATTCCCATTCCGCTTCGGTCGGCAGCGACTTTCCGGCCCAGGCCGCATACGCTTCGGCGTCTTCGAAAGCCACGTGAACGACGGGGTGGTCGTCGAGTCCTTCGATCGACGTGCCCGGCCCGCGCGGGCGGCGCCAATCCGCGCCCTGCACATAATTCCACCAGTTGTAATGATTGCGCAGGTCGACGCGCCCCGGCGGCGGCACGAACACCACCGACGACGGCGCCAGCAAGGCCGGATCGGCGCCGGGATAATCGGCGGGATCGGCCGCCTTCTCGGCCAGCGTCACGTGGCCGGTGGCTTCGACGAACCGCGCGAACTCGCGGTTGGTGACCGTGTGCCGGTCCATCCAGAAGGCGCCGACGCTGGCCTTGTGCGCGGGCTTCTCCTCGGGATAGTGCTCGTCCGAGCCCATCGTGAAGACGCCGCCGGGAATCATCGTCATGTTGTCGTTCGGTGCATTCAAGAGCGTCTCTCCGCTGGCGCCGTCAATCCGCGAAAACACGGTTCCAATCGTTCTTCATGCCGACTCGCCAGATGCGGTACTCGCCGCCGCGATCCAGCCCTCCTTTCAATGGACTCCGTTTGAAATCGCGGTCGCAGGCGAATTCGCGGTCCGCATCGTCGTGATGGAGGCTGCAGAAAGAACCGGAAGGCCAGCGGACCGTCCGTCCTCGCCATCAGATCCGTCCAGAAGCGGTGCACCAGGTCGGGCCCAGCGTCCATCGGCGTGCCTCTTGAGCTCGCCGTAGAGCTTCTGCCGCCGGTCCTGCACGCACAACAGAGATTCCCACCGTTCCGCCGTCAGTATTTTTACTGCGGCGCCGCGCGCGCGGCCGGCCGAAGATGCGTCCAGCCCTGCCGCCATGCCGGCGGAAGTCGCGGAGCTGCGATGATCAACGACAATTTCTCGCTGATGAAGGGCGGCCTGGTCTACCGATTGCTGTCGGCGATCGGCGCACTGCACCCCGGTACGCCGACGACGTCCTGGGTAGCCGCGATCCTGATCGGCATCGCCTTCCTGCCGCTGCTGGCCATCTCCACCTGGGAAGGCACGCTGCTGGGTCAGCATGCAGCCATGCCGCTGCTGGGCGACTACGCCGTGCTGAGCCGGTTCCTGTTGGCGATGCCGATGCTGATCCTGGCGGCGCCGTGGTCCGACAGGATCCTTCGCGGCGCCGCCCGCCAACTCGCGTATTCGGACCTGACGCGCCGCGGCCGCCGATCGTCGCTTGCAGCGATATTCGTCGCGATGCGCCGGCTCAGGGATTCCAACCTGCCCGAGCTGGTCTGCGTGGCGCTGGCGGTGCTGCCTTCGCTGGCTGCATTGGCCGTGCCCGGCGCCGCAACGGGGCATGCGGACTGGCGCATGTCGGATACCGGCTCGCTCAGCGCGGCCGGGCAATGGTTCAACGCCGTATCGGTGCCGGCCTTCAGGTTCGTCGCGCTGATATGGCTATGGAGATTTTGCCTGTGGGCTTATCTGTTGTGGCGGCTGTCCCGCATCGAACTGGATCTGCACCCCGCGCACCCGGACGGCGCCGGAGGCCTCGGTTTCCTCGGCTTGGCGCAGGAACGTTTCGGCGCGCTCTCGGCGGCGGGCGGGCTGGTTCTGCTCGGCTACTGCATCAACCGGATCCTCTATTACGGCGAAACCGTCGCAGGCCTGACCCATCTGTTGGCCGGCTACATCATCGGCTCCACGATGCTGCTCGTCGCGCCATTGCTGCTGTTGGCGCCGAGGATGATGGCGGCCAAGCGCCATGCGCTGATGAAATACGACGCCCTGGGCAACCGTACGGTCCGCGCGTTCGACCGACGTTGGCGCCGGGGCAGGCAAGCCGCGGACGCGGCGACGTTGCTGGACCAGGCAGACGCCTCGGGATTGGCGGATTTCACCAGCGTCTACGGTACGGTGCGCTCGATGTCGATCGTCCCCGTGACGCGCTGGAATCTGCTGTGGATCGCCGTGCACGGAGCGGTTCCGCTGACGCCGCTGATCTTCTTCGCGATGTCGGTGGACGAACTGGTGCGCAAGCTGTTCGGCATCCTGGCCTGAGCGGTTCAAGCCCTGTCGCCGGCGCTGCCGATCGACCCCGAAACGTAGGACTCCCCTGCGACCACGGCGTTGACCGCAGCCAGCAGATCCTCGCCGGCGACCGACTTGACTACGTAACCGCAGGGGCCGAGCTTCATCGCACGCTCGACCAGACGCCGGTCGGCATGGACCGTGATGAACACCACATGCAGGTCCGCTCGTTCGCGCCTGAGCTGGCGGATCGCCTCCAGGCCGTCCAGACCGGGCATGGAGATGTCGGTCACCACCACGTCCGGATTCATCCGGCGCGCGGCTTGGACCAGCGAAAAACCGTCTTCGACCATGCCGACGACGTCGAATTCCTTGGAGAGCAGCACAAGCAACTGCTTGGCCATCGCTGGACCGTCTTCCGCCAGAAGTACGCGCACGCGGCTCATGATGCTCGCAGGAGGTCCACCCGCCCGAATGTTGTTCCCAGACGGCGTTGGCCGACATAGGAAAACAACCGTACCGGGACAAGTAAATCTACTTGCGGCGCGGCCAGTGCCGCTCGCGCCCGGCCGCAGGCGCGGCTGCGCGGCTCAGGCGCCGATCAGGCCTTCCTGTTCCGCCTTGCGCACCAGCTCCACCGTGCCGTGCACGCCGAGCTCCTGCATGATGGCGTATTTGTGGGATTCGACGGTGCGCACCGACACGCCGAGCTCGTACGCGATCTGCTTGGAGCGCAGGCCCTTGGCGACGAACTGCAATATGCGGCGCTGCTTGTCGGTCAGGTTGTAATGCCGCCGTTCCGACGAAATGATGGCGTTCACCGCCAACGTCGGCGTGACGTAAGTGCGGCCGGCCACCACTTCCTGGATGGCGCGGACCAGTTCCTCGCCGGCCGAGCTCTTGAGGATGTAGCCGCTCGCGCCCGCCTTGACCGCTTCGGCGGCCACCACCGAATCAGAATGCATCGTCAGGAAAACGAAAGGCATCGCATATCCTTCTTCGTGCAGGATACGCATCGCATCGATGCCGTTGACGCCGGCCATGCTGATATCCGTCACAACGACATCGGGCCGCTCGCGGCGCACCGACGCGATCAGGTCCTCGCCGGAGGACACCAGTTCGACCGTCTCGAAGCATTCCAGCAGCAACCGTTCTACGCCTTGCGCCACCAGCAAGTGGTCGTCTGCGACGAGGACCCGCAGCGGCGAATGGCCGTATTGAAACGACTCTTCCAGCAAAGCACTCATGGCATACTCCCCCGCGAGCGTTACCCCGTAACCGGACTTGCTGCGATCGCCCCTGTTCGCTTCGCCTTGCCGCCGACGATACTACCTCCACCGCATTCCCGCCATCGCCGCAAGGCGAATGCCAATACACCGCGCTTGGTCGCATCCTGCCGGCGTTTCGTCGCAACGATCGCGGCGGCGTAGGTAAATCTACTTACGCGGTTCAAGTAGAGAACGCAGTCCGCGACAGGAACAGGCCGAGCCGCAGCAACGATATTCGTTGCCGGACGCGATCAGGCCCGCAGCGTATCGCGCGGATACTCTCCGAATATCTGCCGGTATTCGCTGGAGAAGCGGCTCAGGTGCCCGAAGCCCAGGCGCGAGGCGATGTCGGTGACCCGCTCCCCGTCCTCGGCCTGCAGCAGCGCCAGCCTGGCCGCATTGAGCCTGGCGATGTGGTGCCAGCGGCTGGGGCTCAGGCCATATGCTTCATGGAAGAGGCGCTCCACCCTGCGTTCGCCGATGCCCAGCAGCGTCGCGAGCGACCGGCTGTCGAACGGCCGGTCCAATTGCGCCTTTAGGAAGCACTCGGCCTTTCTGATCGTCTCGTCGCGCCGGCGGACCATCCATTCGCCTCGCGTCTGCAGACCCGGCGCAGAACGGTCGCCGCCCACCGCATCGAGGAAGGCGCCCAGCAGCAGCGAGCCTTGCGCTGCGACCCTGCCATCGTCGACCGTTGGCCCCCACCGCGAAGCGTCGTCGAGCACGGCGCGCACCGTGCGGCACAAAGCGTCCGACGCGCTCGGCGGAGTATCGTTGCAATACCAGCCGCTGATCGGAATCGCCAACGGCCTCCCCAACCGCCCCTCGGCCGCTTGCTGCAACCGTTCTCGTTCTATCAGCAGCACTGCCCAACGCCAGTCGCCGGGGCCGGGTCTGACGTTAAGCTCGCTGTCTTCGGCGAAAACCATCACCTGGCCGGCTTCGACGAGTTTTCCGTTGGCCCACATCGGATCCCTGCACGACAGGGCCAGGGCCAACGAGACCACGCCCTTGCCGAAACTGCCGCTGGCGAAGATGGGCAGCGAATAGGCACCGCTATCGAGGCTGAAATGCGGAAACACGACGCGCTGCAGGCAAGCCCGGAAATGCCCTGCCCCGAGCAGGCGTTGCTCGAAACGCGTATCGCGCACGGCGCCCAACAGGGCCTGCGCATCGAAACCGTCGACGACCGAGCGCTGATACAGGACAGACAGATCGACCATGCCGCTCCACCATTGGAAGACGGAATCCGGATAGCGACCGAGGCGGCAACCGGCATAGATTTCGCCGCGAGGGCATACAGCGTTCGTCCGGAAAGGTGAAGGACAAGTGAAATCCCGGCACACACCCGGCGTATCGAAGGCCGATTGGAGCGCCGGAGCTCTCTTGCGCGAGCGTTACGACTCGGCAGCTTTGGCGACCGCAATGGCCATAAGCAGCGCACAACGGCAACTGGCGACCGGCGCGGCGTTTTTCGGCGCCGGCTGTATCGCGCAATTGCTCTCGGTTGCGGCGTGGGCGCCGGCGCTTAAAGCCCACATGGTGTGGTTGCCCGGCGCGACGCTGCTGTGCGGCTTGCTGCTCTTGCCGCGCGCGCGATGGCCTGCCTGCCTGATCGGCTCGTTGCTGGGCGTGCTGGCGGTTTCGATGTTCCGCATTTCCGCGTGGGACGTGCTCGTGACGGTAGGCGGCGATTACCTGCTGGTCGCAGCGACCGCGGCGGTCTTGCTGCGATACCGCGACGGCCAGCGGCTGATGGAGAGTTTTGCCGACATCGGCCGCTTCATCCTGTTCGCCTGCCTGTTGTTGCCTGCGACGAGCGCCTGGTGGGTCACGACGCTCGCCCGCCGCAACGAGCTGAATCCCTACATCGGCGACTGGTTGAACGTAGCCTTGGCGCACAGCCTGGGCTACGTGCTGGTCGTTCCCGCCGTCGTGGGCATCGTGAGCGCGGCGAAGCAACCAGAGCGGAGGAATCCGGCGAGCACCGCCAGTTTCGTCGCCGTCGTCCTGCTCGCCGGCTTGCTTTGGCTGACCTGGAGCTTTCCCTGGGACGACATCATCGTGAAACGGCTGCTGATCCTGGCGCCGATTCCTTTTCTCGTGTGGGCGCTGGCCTCGTTCGGCATCGCAGGGGCGTCGGTCGCGATGCTGCTCGTCGCATTCCTGTGCATGCGGATGAGCGTGAACGGCTTCGGCCCGTTTGCAGCGCCCGATCTGGCGGAAACGATCCTGAGCGCGCAATTCTGGGCGATCGGGACCGCCATTTCGCTGCTGTTCCTTGCGGTGCTGGCGGAACAACGGACGACGAGCCGGTTGATGCTGAAGCGGGCCTACCAACGGCTGAGCAAGGTGACCGGACGCATGCTGGTGGTCCAGGAAGAGGAAAGGACCCGGATCGCAAGGGATCTGCACGACGACATCAACCAGTCGCTGGCCGCCGTCTCGATCCAGTTGAGCGCGATCAAGCGGGAACTCGGCCAGGCCCAGCGCGAATCGATCGACGAAATACAGGAACAGCTGATGTCGATTTCCAAGGACATCCGCGACATTTCGCATGAGTTGCACCCCAGCATCCTGCGCTTCACCGGCCTGGCCAGCGCGATCGAAGGCCTGTGCGAGAAGCACAACGCCAGCGGCGAACTGCGATTGCACTGCTCGACCCGAAATCTTCCGCCTTTGTCGGAGGCCCAGGAGCTCGGCTTGTTCCGGATCGTCCAGGAAGCGGTCAACAACATCGACAAGCATGCGCATGCCTCGCTCGCCCGCATCCTGCTCGAAGGCGATCGGGACGGGGTATCGCTCACCATCGAAGACAACGGCATCGGCTACGCGCCGGAGATCAAGCATGCGCCGCCGCCCAGCCTCGGGCTGATAAGCATGGAAGAACGCGCCAAGGCCTTGGGCGGAAATTTCGATATCGCACGCGGGCCTACGGGCGGCACGCGCGTCGAAGTCCGCTTCAGGGCCGGCGCGCAGCCGCACGGCGCCGACTGAGGCGCCAACGGCGCAGCTTCGGTAAAAATACCTATCCGAGTAAGGTGTAAATCCGCTTGTAGGCGCCTAAGCGGGCGGCGCAATGTCGGGCCGAGGCGTTTGATCGCCGCACGACAGGGAGCCCGCATGACGATCCGATTCCGCCGGCGATATGGATTGGCGATCGCGGCCATAGGCGCATACCCGGCCCTTGCGCATGCGCAGCAGGGCGCGGACGAACTCGCCAAACAGCTATCCAATCCGGTCGCCTCGCTGACCAGCGTGCCGCTGCAATACAACGCGGACTTCAAGCTCGGCTCCGAGGACGGCGCCAGGCAATACCTCAACATACAACCGGTGATCCCCAAACCGATCTCGGACGACTGGAACTTGATCGCGCGGGTGATCGTGCCGGTGATCTATCAGGACGACATCTTCGGCGATTCCGGCAGCCAATTCGGGCTGGGCGATACGACGCCGACGCTGTTCTTCTCGCCCAAGAAGCCCACCGCGAACGGCTGGATTTGGGGCGCGGGACCCGTCTTCTTGCTGCCTACAGCCACAGATGAACTCCTCGGTTCGGAAAAATGGGGGCTGGGCCCGAGCGCGCTGGCGCTGAAACAGACCCCGGGCGGCTGGACCTACGGCGCGCTGGTGAACCACATCTGGTCGGTCGCCGGCGATCACAACCGCGCCGATGTCAGCAGTACGTTCCTGCAGCCCTTCTTCGCCAAACAATTCCCGGGCGGCCGCACGTTGTCGTTCAACGTGGAATCGAGCTACGACTGGAAAGGCGAGAAATGGAACGCGCCGTTGAACGTGGGCTACGCCAAGGTCACGCGCTGGGGCGGCCAGATGCTGAGCCTGCAAGGCGGCGTGCGCTATTTCGCCGAAACGCCAGGCGACGGGCCCGATTGGGGCGTGAGGTTCACGCTCACTTTGCTGTATCCCAAGCATTGATCTTGTTTCGTTCTGTAGAGCGGAGCTTGCTCCGCTGCCTTGACTTGGGGGTTTGTCGCGACCTGCCGGCCGTCCCGGCCGGGGTTTCGTCCGCTCAAACCGCGGCCGAATGACCCTTCGGCACGCTCATGGCATGCTTTCTTTTTGTGGGCCCAAAAGAGAAGTCACCAAAGAAAAAAGGGGGGTGGAATGTTCTTGGCTACCGCTCGCCGGCCCTCGGGATTCCTCCCTCGCTTCGACATTCAGATTCGAGGCGATCGACAAGAATGCCTCCTTAGCGCAAATCCGCAAAAGCCACGTCACCACAATCGCGGCGAATCAAAATCTAATACCTGCGTAAGAAGGTCACCTACGACGACAGCAGGTCCGCTGGCGGACTTTCAGGTGCGACGCATCGCACCGCAGTTCAGGCCCTTTCTTGGGTTACTTTCTTTGGGCCAACAAAGAAAGTGACCCGCGCGCAGCGCGGAAGCTTTTTTCCATGGCGCGAGTCGTAGCGCAAGCCGCCAGGACGCGGGCCTGGATCCCGGCCTTCGCCGGGATGACGGCTTAGGGGCAACAGCAAGAGCAAGATGGGTCCCAGCGTTCGCTGGGATGACGGCTCAAGAGCGAACGACTTAAGAGCGAACGGCTTAAGAGCGAACGGCTTAAGAGCGAACGGCTTAAGAGCGAAGAGCACCGGAGCAGGCTCCGCTCTACAGAGCAAAGGCAAGAGCTAGGGCAAGAGCAAGGCGCTGGATGACGCGCGCTCCTGCGGCATACCCGGCATCTGTTGCAGGTGTTCGCCCCAGCATCCTGAGCGTTCCCGCCTTCGCCGGATGACGGCTAAGGACAACGGCAACGCCAACGTCAGCACGGCCTTTCCTTCAACGCCGGACGGCCTTGATATCCAGTCCGAGCAGCCAGCGCCTGCCCGGCGCGGGTTCGAAATATCGGCCGTTGCTTTCGTTGACGATGACAGAACCGACCGCGTCGCGATCGAACAGGTTGTCGATGCGCGCGAAGCCGACGAATTCGAAACCACCGATCCGCCAGCGCCGTTGCGCGCTGAGGTCGAAGCTCACGTACCCCGGCGCTGGTGCGGTATTGGCATCGTCGGCGTATACGCGGCCGATGCCGCGCGCTTCGATGGCGAAATCGTAATCGTCGGCGGCCAGCCAGCGCAGTTCGGCCCAGCCGTTGTGGCGCGGCAAGCCCGGAATGCGGTTGCCCGCGGCGACCATGCTGTCCGGCGTCGCGCACGGCGCGGCTCCGCAAACGGCGAACGCATCGCGATAGCGCGCATCGAGCCAGGTGTAGGCCAGTCCATAACGCCAGCGCGGCGACCACGCGCCCGACCACGAAAGCTCCGCGCCCTGCCGCCGCGAGCGGGCGGCGTTGGCGAACGTGCTGCGCCCGCCCTGGTTGGCGGCGACCACCAGTTCGTCTTCGGTATCGCTGCGGAACAATGCGAAGCCGAAGCGGATATCGCCACGGCGCGCACGCACGCCGGCCTCCACGTTTTCGCTGCGCGCCGCGAGCAAAGCCGTGTTGAGCCCGCTGAGGCCGTCGCTGCGGTAGGACAACTCGTTGAAGGTCGGCGTTTCGAAACCTTTGCCGGCGTTGGCGTAGAGGCTGAGCCATTCCGCAGCATGGAACAGCACGCCGGCCACGGGCGTGGTGCGCGCGTATTCGACCCGTCCGCTGTCGTCGGGATTGTCCGAAGTGATGTAGGCATCGCGCGAACGGAACGCGACGCGGCTGCGCCGCACGCCCAGGTCGACGCGCCAGCGCGGCGCGATGGCCCAATCGGCCTGCAAGTATTGGTCGTACGCCGCCACGCGATCGCGTTCGTCGCGACGCAGCGCGCCGCGCACGCCGAGCTGCGCGCCGACGAAATTTTCGTAGCCGAGGCGATGCTCGTCGGACGACTGGTACTCGGCGCCGACGGCGACCGAGAACGGACGCGCCGCCAGCTGGCCCTGCCACTGCCAGCGCGCGTCGATGCCTCCATAGCTGCGATCCAAATCGATCACGCCGCCGCCGCTCAGCGGATTGGCCTGCGAAGCCGGCGGCACCGACAGGAACTGCACCGTGTCGCGGCCGCCGCCGTAAGCGGTGAGGCCCAGCCGGCCGATGCCGGCGCCGTGCTCGACGCGCGCACCCAACTGCTGCTGGCGCACGGTCTTGCGCGTGTCGAATCGCAAGGCGCCTTCGCTGGCGGCGCGAGGATCGGCTTCGACCTGCTCCCGGGTCAGGCCTTGCGGATCGTCGGCCTCGAGGTCGAGCGCATTGGCGATCACGCGGAATTCGCCGTCCGCGCCGAACATGCCGCCGAGCGCGAGCTGCGCCGAATCGCGACGCGCCCGGCTGTGGTCGCGATAGCCATCGTCGGCCAGCGCGCCGGCATCAAGCCGATAGCCGCCCTGCCCGCCTTGCCAGGGGCCGCGCCACGATATCGAGCCGCGCCGAAGGCCGTCGCTGCCCGCCGCGAATCCTGCCGCCAATTCCGGCTGCAGCGGCGGCGGCGCGCTGAACGACTGGATCACGCCGCCGGAGGAATTGCCGTACAGCGCCGAGAACGGCCCGCGCAATACCTCGATGCGCTCGGCCGCTTCCAGCGCGAAGTGCGAGACCTGGCCTTGCCCGTCGGGCATCGTCGCCGGAATGCCGTCGGTGTACAGGCGCACGCCGCGCACGCCGAAGCTGGCGCGCGTGCCGAAGCCGCGAACCGATATTTGCAGATCCTGCGCCTGGTTCTGGCGATCGCGCGCCATCACGCCGGGCACGCGCTGCAGCGATTCGGAAAGATCCACCCGTGGCTGCGCGCGGCGGATCGCTTCGGCGTCGATGCGGTCGATCGCGGCGGGCACATCCAGAGCATCGTCTTCGCCGCGGGTGGCGGTGACGACCACGGTGTCCAGGGTCTGCGGACGCGTGCGCTCGACGGCGTAGGACTGCGGTACGAAGGCGGCAAGGCAAGCGCAAAAGGCGGGGAATCGGGGCATGCGGCAAGAATAGCTGCGGAATCGGGGGGCATCTGGGATAATTTACGGCTTATGGCCCCGTAGCTCAGCTGGATAGAGCGTCCCCCTCCTAAGGGGAAGGTCGTACGTTCGAATCGTATCGGGGCCGCCAGTCGTGCACAGGTCGCACACCCATGTGCCAGAGCCCGGCCATCCATGGCCGGACTATTCAATGCTTAGGAGCTTTTCATGACCCACCCCGTCCTCACCGCGCTCGGCCTGGCCGACAACGAATCCGGCACCTATCTCGGCAACAGCGAGTGGTCCAAGACCGCCGACGCCGGCGTGCTGGAACCGGTCAACCCGACCGACGGCAGCGTGCTGGCGCGGGTGCAGGCCTCTTCGCAAGCCGACTACGACCTGATCGTCGAGCGCGCGCAAGCCGCCTTCAAAGTGTGGCGCACCACGCCGGCGCCGCGCCGCGGCGAGGCGATCCGCCTTTGCGCTGAAGCCTTGCGCGCCCACAAGGATCAGCTCGGTTCGCTGGTCGCGCTGGAGATGGGCAAGAGCAAGCCCGAAGGCGACGGCGAAGTGCAGGAAATGATCGACATCGGCGAATTCTCCGTCGGCCTGTCGCGCCAGCTGTACGGCCTGACCATGCACAGCGAGCGCCCCGGCCACCGCATGTACGAGCAATGGCATCCGCTGGGCCTGGTCGGCATCATCTCGGCCTTCAATTTCCCGGTCGCGGTCTGGGCCTGGAACAGCTTCGTCGCCGCGGTATGCGGCAACATCAGCATCTGGAAGCCGTCGCCCAAGACGCCGTTGTCGGCGATCGCCTCGATGAAGATCTGCAACGCGGCGCTGAAGAAAGGCGGCTTCCCGGACCTGTTCTACATGTTCAACGACGCCGGCACCGAACTGGCGCAGAGCTTCGTCGACGACAGGCGCATCCCGCTGATCAGCTTCACCGGCTCGACCAAGGTCGGCCGCAACGTCGGCGAGCGCGTCGCCCAGCGCATGGGCCGCAGCCTGCTGGAGTTGGGCGGCAACAACGCGATCATCGTCGACGAGACCGCGGACCTGAAGCTGGCGATTCCCGCGATCGTGTTCGGCGCGGTCGGCACCGCCGGCCAGCGCTGCACCACGACGCGCCGCCTGTTCGTGCAGGACAAGATCTACGACGACGTGCTGGCCAAGCTCAAGACCGCCTACGCGCAGGTCGAGAAGAAGATCGGCGATCCCACCGATCCGGCCAACCTGATGGGCCCGCTCAACAGCCAGGATGCGGTGAAAGGCTTCCTGGCCGCGGTCGAGAAGGCGAAGGCTTCCGGCGGTACGGTCGAAAGCGGCGGCAAGGCGCTGGACGACCGCAAGGGCAATTTCGTGCTGCCCACGCTGATCACCGGACTCAAGAACGAAGCCGAAGTCGTGCAGACCGAAACCTTCGCGCCGATCCTGTACGTGATGAAATTCTCGAAGCTGGACGAAGCGCTGGAAATGCAGAACGCCGTGCCGCAAGGCCTGTCCTCGTCGATCTTCACCACCAACTTGAAAGCGGCCGAGGCCTTCCTGTCGGCGGCCGGTTCGGACTGCGGCATCGCCAACGTCAACATCGGCACCAGCGGCGCCGAAATCGGCGGCGCGTTCGGCGGCGAGAAGGAAACCGGCGGCGGCCGCGAATCCGGTTCGGATGCGTGGAGGGCGTACATGCGCCGCCAGACCAATACCATCAACTACTCCGACGCGTTGCCGTTGGCGCAGGGGATCAAGTTCGATCTTTGACACCGATAAGGGGAATGAGATGAACGCCAGTTTCCGCCAGACCAGCACGCTGGCCATCGTCAGCCTGATCTTCGGTTTTCTCGGCTGGACGCTGCTGCCGGCGATCGGCGGCATCGTGGCGATCATCACCGGGCACCTGGCCCGCGGCGAAATCCGCCGCGAGCCCGAGCGGCTGCAAGGCGACGGCATGGCCGTGGCCGGCCTGGTGCTGGGCTATGCGTCGCTGATCCTCGGCCTGCTGGCGGTCATGATCTTCGTCGTGTTCTTCGGCGGCCTGATGTGGCTGGGGCTGCAGCACTGACGATGTATTCCCTCGCCCGCCCTTTCCTGTTCGGCCTGGATCCGGAGCTCGCGCACGGCATCGGCCTGCGCGCGATCGAGGCGGCGTACCGCAGCGGCTTCAATCCGCTGCTGGCGCGGCGGCCGCAGCCCTTCCCCACCAAAGCTTTTGGGCTGACGTTTCCGAACCCCGTCGGCCTCGCCGCCGGCCTGGACAAGAACGGCGCGCATATCGATGCGCTGCTGGCGCTGGGTTTCGGCTTCGTCGAAGTCGGCACGGTGACGCCGCGTCCGCAACCGGGCAACCCGAAGCCGCGCATGTTCCGGCTGCCCGAGCATCAGGCCATCATCAACCGGCTCGGCTTCAACAACGACGGCGTCGATGCGCTGGTGCGCAATGTCGAGAAATCCAAGCGCAAAGACGGCATCCTCGGCATCAACATCGGCAAGAACAAGGACACGCCGAACGATTCGGCCGAACGCGATTACCTGGTCTGCCTGGAACGCGTGTACCCGCTCGCCGATTACGTGACCGTCAACATCTCCTCGCCCAATACCGCCGGCCTGCGCGAGCTGCAGGAGGAACAATCGCTGCGGCGCCTGATCGGCACCTTGCGCGAGGCGCAGGAGGCGCTGGCCGCGCAGCACGGCAAGCGCGTGCCGCTGCTGGTGAAAGTGTCGCCGGACCTGTCCGACGAGGACATCGATGCCGCCAGCCGCGTGCTCGCCGACCTGCAGGTGGACGGCGTGATCGCCACCAACACCACCGTGTCGCGCTTCCCCGTGCAGGGACACCGGCACGCGCAGGAGACCGGCGGTCTGTCCGGCGCGCCGCTGTTGGGCAAGTCGACTTCGGCGTTGCGCCGGATGCGGACGCGGCTGCCGGAATCGATTCCGCTGATCGGCGTCGGCGGCATCCTGTCGGCGCCGGACGCGGTGACCAAAACCGCCGCAGGCGCGAGCCTGGTGCAGATCTACACCGGCCTGATCTATCGCGGCCCGGCCTTGATCGGCGAATGCGTCGACGCGATCCGGCGTCGCAAGGAAGCGCCGAGCACGGGCGGCGTGCCGCGCCTATGAGCGCCGGCTACCGGGTACTGAGCGACGCTTCGCTGCGCGCACGCAACACTTTCCGCGTCGACGCCCGCGCCGCGCGATTGATCGAGGTCGACGACGCCCGCGCCCTGCCCGATCTGGCCGCGACCGCGTTCGGCGACGGTCCGCCGATGGTGCTAGGCGGCGGCAGCAATCTGCTGTTCGCCGCAGATCCCGCGGGCACGGTGGTGGCGCTGGCGGCGAAGAATGTCGAGGTGGTCGCCGACGATGGCGGCGATGCCGTCCTCATCCGCGCCGACGCCGGCGTGGAATGGCACGGCTTGGTAATGTCGATGCTGCGGCAGGGTTATCGCGGCCTCGAAAACCTGGCCCTGATACCGGGGACGGTCGGCGCTGCGCCGATCCAGAACATCGGCGCTTACGGCGTCGAAGTCTGCGATCGCATCCATGCGGTGGAAGTCTACGAGCACGGCGCCGGCATGGCGCGGCTGGGCCGGGATGATTGCCGTTTCGCTTATCGCGACAGCGTGTTCAAGCGCGAACCGGACCGCTATATCGTCACCGCGGTCGAATTCTCGCTGTCGCGCAGCACGGCGCCGCACGTGGAATACGCCGGCATCCGCGACGAACTCGCTGCGATGGGCGTAGAGCATGCGCCCGATGCCGCGCAGGTGGCCGAAGCGGTGATCCGCCTGCGCCGGCGCAAGCTGCCGGACCCGGCCGCGATCGGCAACGCAGGCAGTTTCTTCAAGAATCCGATCGTGCCTCGAGCGCAGGCCGAAGCCTTGCAGGCCGAACACGCCACGCTGCCGGTGTTCCGCGGCGATGGCGAAGCCACGCGCAAGCTGTCGGCGGCTTGGCTGATCGACGCCTGCGGGTGGAAGGGCCATCGCGACGGCGACGCCGGCGTTTCCGACAAGCATGCGTTGGTGCTGGTCAATCACGGCAATGCCAGCGGGATGCAGCTGTTGGATTTGGCGCGGCGGATTGCGGCGTCGGTACGCGAACGTTTCGGCGTCGCTCTCGAACCGGAACCCCGAGTGATTGGCGCGAAGTGGTAAGGCAACCCGCTCTTGCCTTTAATAAGCCGTCATTCCCGCGAAGGCGGGAATCCAGCGACTTTAAGGCCTCTCCAGATCGCGACGAGGCGACCTGCCATTACGCGCGCCCTCGCCCAACCCTCTTCCGCAGGCGGGAGAGGGCTAAAGCAAAGTCGCTGGATTCCCGCCTTCGCGGGAATGACGGCTAAAAATGACAACCGCAAAACCGAAATGACCGCCCGCCCCCTCACCACCCACACCCGCGCCGCGCTGCTGATGCTCGGCAGCACCGTTTTTTTCGCATTGATGGCGGTGCTCATCCGTCTGGCGTCGAAAACGTTGCCGACCTACGAAATCGCCTTCTTCCGCAACCTGTTCGGCCTGCTCGCCCTGCTGCCGCTGTTGCGCCGCAGCTGGCCCGGCGTGCTCAAGACGCAGCAGTTGCCGCGCTATCTGTTGCGCAGCGCGATCGGCGTGGTGTCGATGCTGTGCGGCTTTTGGGCGATCGGCCACCTGCCGCTGGCGCAGGCGATATCGCTGTCCTATTCCACGCCGCTGTTCGTCACCATCGCAGCGGCCATCTTCCTGCACGAGCAGGTGCGGCTGCGGCGCTGGAGCGCGGTCATCGTCGGCTTCGTCGGCGTGCTGATCATCGTCCAGCCGGGCAGCGCCAGCTTCACCCTCGGCACGCTGGTGGCGCTGTCGGCGGCGGTGCTCAGCGGCATCGTCGCGATCCAGATCAAGCAGCTGTCGCGGGTCGACTCGGCCGACACCATCGTGCTGTACACCTACCTGTTCTGGGTGCCGATCTCGCTGGTACCGGCGCTGTACGTCTGGCAATGGCCGCAGGGCATCGCCTGGCTGTGGGCGATCGGCACCGGCGTGCTCGGCACCGGCGGCCAGTTGCTATGGACGCGCGCCTTGAAGCTGGGCGACGTGTCGGCGCTGACGCCGATCAGCTTCATGCAGCTGCCGATCGTCGCTACGGCGGGCTGGCTGCTGTTCGGCGAAGGCATTTCTCGCTGGACGGCCATCGGCGCCGCGGTCATCTTCACCGCCAACGCCTACATCGCGCACCGAGAGGCCCAGCTGGCGCGGCGCGCGGCCACTTCCGCGCCGGTGGAAGCGGCCAAGCCGGGGGAGTAAGCCACGCTTTTCCTTCTCCCTTCGGGAGAAGGTGGCGCGCAGCGCCGGATGAGGGTACGGCGCGAATGCGGTGCTGCAACCACACACCGTACCCTCATCCGCCCTTCGGGCACCTTCTCCCGAAGGGAGAAGGAAAGCGGTCTTCCTGCACTTTCCGAAACGAGCGCGGGATGTTAACCATAACCTCCGGCAAACCAGCCGCTTCTTCATCGGTGAATGCATGCGCTCGTATCTGCTGATAGTTCTCCTCGCCGTCGCACCGTCCGTATTCGCACAAACGCCGCCGCCGACCGCCAAGCAGCCCGTGACCATCACAGTACCCGCCGCCGCGCCGAAAGACGTCGAGAGCATCGACGCCATCGTCGCCGCGCTCTACGACGTCATCTCCGGTCCGGCCGGCAAGGCGCGCGACTGGAACCGGATGCGTTCGCTGTTCATCCCCGGCGGGCGGCTGATGCCCACCGGCGTACGCCCGGACGGCGACGTCGGCATTCGCCTGCTGGAGGTCAACGACTTCATCGCGACCTCGGGCGCGCTGATGTTCGAGAAGGGCTTCACCGAGATTGAACTGGCGCGCCGGGTGGAGAAGTTCGGCCATATCGCCCACGTCTTCAGCACCTACGAGGGCAAGATGGAGAAAGATGCCAGCGTGCATCTGCGCGGCATCAACAGCATCCAGCTGATGAACGACGGCAGCCGCTGGTGGGTCGTGTCGGTGTTCTGGGAAGCCGAGCGCCCCGGCATGCCGCTGCCGAAGGAGTACTTGCCAAATTCGCCATGAATGCAGGGCTTTCGTAGGTGCGAATTTATTTCGCACGTTTTTAACTGCCGAAAAGCGTGCGAATAAATTCGCACCTACGAAAAGCTTCAGCGCACTGGCGGAATCGAGCGACCGGGCCGTTTCCACGGCCGCAGGTGGCCGTTGAAGACGACGGCGTAGCAGCCGATCGCCCATGCCGTTGCGGCGAGCCAACCGGCCAGGATGTCGGACGGGTAATGCACGCCCAGATATATCCGCGACAAGCCCACCATCGCCACGAAAACCAGCATCGCAACGGCTACCGGCCAACGCCAGCGCGTGCGCCACGCCAGCAGGATCAGCACGCAGGCCAGCGTCGCCGAACCCATCGCATGTCCGCTGGGAAAGCTGTAGGTGTGCTCCGGCGAGATCGATTCCCATAACGTCGGCCGTTCGCGCGCGAAGAACTGCTTGGTCGCCAGATTCAGCAGCGCCGAACCGCCCAGCGCGACCGCGGCGAACAGGCCTTCGCGATAGTGGCCTGCGAACGCCAGCCCCAGCACCAGCAGCAGGTCGAACGGCACCACGCCGTACTGGTAGCCGATCGCGGAGAAGAAAAGGAACAACCGGTCGAAACCGGCACGCGCCATGTCGTGCGCGAACATCAGCACGGGTTCGTCGAAAACGAAGGCTTCGCTCTCGTGAACCTCGTCGGCGATCTCGATGAAGCCCCACAACGGCAGCAACAGGCAGCCGAACAGGATCAGCAAGCGCCACCCATGCACGCGCAGGAAAACCGCACCGAAGCGCGCTTCCTGCTTCAGCGCTTCGCCGGTGTCAGGCCCCGGCGTCACGGCCGTAACGGCGCTCGACGTAGCCGTCGATCAGCGCGACGAATTCCCGGGCGATGTTCTCTCCGCGCAGCGTCACGCTCTTCTCGCCGTCGATGAACACCGGTGCGGCCGGCGCTTCGCCGGTGCCGGGCAGGGAGATGCCGATATCGGCATGGCGCGATTCGCCCGGCCCGTTGACCACGCAGCCCATCACCGCCAGCGTCAGATTCTCCGCGCCGGGATGGCTGATCTTCCATTCCGGCATCTTCGCGCGCACATGTTCCTGCACCACTTTCGCCAGTTCCTGGAAGAATTCCGAGGTGGTGCGGCCGCAACCCGGACACGCGGTCACCATCGGCGTGAAGGCGCGCAAGCCCATGGTCTGCAGCAGCTCCTGCGCGACCACGACTTCCTGCGTGCGCGGCGCGCCGGGCTCGGGCGTCAGCGAGATGCGGATGGTGTCGCCGATGCCTTCCTGCAGCAGCACCGACAGCGCGGCGCTGGAAGCGACGATGCCCTTGCTGCCGATCCCGGCTTCGGTCAGGCCCAGATGCAAGGCGAAATCCGAACGCTGCGCGAGATCGCGGTACACCGCGATCAGTTCCTGCACGCCGCTGACCTTGCAGCTCAGCACGATGCGTTCGGCCGGCAGGCCGAGTTCGACCGCACGCGCGGCGGAATCCAGCGCCGAGCGGATCAGGGCTTCGCGCAGCACGCGCGAAGCGTCCCACGGGTCGGCGCGCAGGTGGTTCTCGTCCATCAGCCGCGTCGCCAGCGCCTGGTCCAGCGAGCCCCAGTTGGCGCCGATTCGGACCGGCTTGCCGTACTGGATCGCGAACTCGATCAGCTGCGCGAACTGGGTGTCGCGCTTCTTGCCGAAGCCGACGTTGCCGGGATTGATCCGGTACTTGGCCAAGGCTTCGGCGCATGCCGGCTCGTTGGCGAGCAGCTGATGGCCGTTGTAGTGGAAGTCGCCGATGATCGGCACTTCGATGCCCATCATCGCCAATTTTTCGACGATGCGCGGCACGGCCGCGGCCGATTCGGGATTGTTGACCGTCACCCGCACCAGTTCCGAACCGGCGCGCCACAGTTCGGCGACCTGTTTCACCGTCGATGCGATATCGGCGGTATCGGTATTGGTCATCGACTGCACCACCACCGGTGCGTCGCCGCCGACCGCGACGTTGCCGATGCGCACCTGGCGCGTAGCGCGGCGCGGCGCGGGGCCGAACGGCGGCGCGGGCTCGTGGTGGCAGGGCAAGGGCTGGGCGGCGGACATGGCGCCATTTTACCCGCCGCAGGGCGCGCAGCGTTTATCCTGACCGAATGAATGCCGCAGCGCCCACCGGCGAAATCCTGACCCCCAGCCAGCTCAATACGCTGGCCCGCGACCTGCTGGAAAGCGCCTTCCCGCTGATCTGGGTCGAAGGCGAGCTGGGCAACGTGTCGCGGCCGTCGTCCGGACACCTTTATTTCAACCTGAAGGACGCCCGCGCGCAGGTGCGTTGCGCGATGTTCAAGCCGAAAAGCCAATGGCTGCCGTTCCAGCCGCGCGAAGGCCTGCGCGTGCTGGCGCGCGGCCGGCTGACGCTCTACGAAGCGCGCGGCGATTACCAGCTGGTGCTCGACCACATGGAAGAAGCCGGCGAAGGCGCCCTGCGGCGCGCTTACGAAGAATTGAAGGCGCGGCTGGGCGCCGAAGGCCTGTTCGACGAAACCCGCAAGCGTCCCCTGCCCGTCTACGTGCGTCGGTTGGGCGTGATCACCTCGCCATCGGGCGCGGCGGTGCGCGATGTGCTGAGCGTGCTGGCGCGCCGCTTTCCGCTGGCCGATGTCGAGATCCTCCCGGTGCCGGTGCAAGGCAGCGGCGCCGCGGCGCAGATCCTCGCCATGCTCAATCGCGCTGCCGGCTCGGATCGCTACGACGCGCTGTTGCTGACCCGCGGCGGCGGTTCGCTGGAAGATCTGTGGGCCTTCAACGACGAAGCGCTGGCGCGCGCTATCGCCGCATCGCCGGTACCGGTCGTGTCCGCGGTCGGCCACGAGACCGATTTCACCCTCGCCGATTTCGCCGCCGACCTGCGCGCGCCGACGCCGTCGGCCGCGGCCGAATTGCTGGCGCCGGACCAGCGCGAACTCTGCGCGCGCCTGGCCGCGCTGCAGCGGCGCATCGGCAGTTTGGCCCGGCACCGCTTGCGCCAGGACGCGCAACGCGCGGATCGCGCCGCGCTGCGGCTCAACGCGTTGCGGCCGCAGGCGCGGCTGCAGCTGCTGCGCCGGCGCGAAGCCGATGCGCGGCGCCGGCTCGACGCCGTTTGGCGCACGCAACTCGAACATCGGCGCGCGCGCCTGCGCCGCATCGACGCGGTATTGCGCGCGGCCGATCCGAAACGCCGCCTAGCCGTGCTGCATGCGCGCCTGGCGGCGCTGTCGCTGCGGCCGCAGGCCGGCATCGCGCGGCGGCTGCAACAACACGCATTGCACCTGCGCGCGCTGGCGCGTTCGCTCGAAGCCGTCAGCCCGCTGGCGACGGTGGCGCGCGGCTATGCCATCTTGCAGCATGACGATGGCCGTATCGTACGCAGCGTCGGCGACACGAAGGCCGGCGACGAGCTCGACGCACGCCTATCTGATGGTCGCCTACGGGTGCGGGTAGAAGGCACCGACCCCTAACCCTATGCACCATCGCCTCTCGAGCTGCCTTGGATTCTCGTAGGTGCGAATTCATTCGCACGCTTTTCTTGGTCGACGGCAGAAAGCGTGCGAATGAATTCGCACCTACGAAAGGCAAAGCGGCATCCTCAGTCTGCATGTGAAGTTAACCCTGCTTGCCGGATGCTTGGCGAAAGGAGAATCAGATGCTCAAGAAGTCCTACCCCTACTACCTGGCCAACCACGCCGTCGCGGCCAACAAGGACCTCGAGGTTCTGGACAAATACTCCGGCAAGCGCGCCACCCGCGTCGCCTTCGCCGACGCCACCGCAGTGCGTAAGGCCATCGTGGCCGCGCACCGGGCGCGCCCGGCCATGGCGGCATTCCCTCCGGACAAGCGCCGCGACGTGCTGGAGCACTGCGTGAAGCGCTTCGCCGAACGCCAGGAGGAGCTGGCGCTGGCCTTGTGCATCGAGGCCGGCAAGCCGATCAAGGATTCCCGCGGCGAAGTGACGCGGCTGATCGACACCTTCCGCATCGCCGCCGGCGAGGCCACCCGCATCGGCGGCGAGGTCCTCGACCTGGAAATCGGCCCGCGCACGCGCGGCTACCGCGGCATGGTCAAGCGGGTGCCGGTCGGCGTTTGCGCCTTCATCACGCCTTTCAATTTTCCGTTGAACTTGGTCGCGCACAAAGTCGCGCCCGCGATCGTCGCCGGCTGTCCATTCGTGCTCAAGCCCGCGATCAAGACGCCGATCGGCGCGCTGATCATCGGCGAAGTGCTGGAAGAGACGGACCTGCCGAAAGGCGCGTTCTCGATCTTGCCCTGCTCGAATGAAGACGCCGGCCTGCTGGTCGAGGACGAGCGCATCGCCCTGCTGAGCTTCACCGGCGGGCTGGTCGGCTGGGAATTGAAAACCCGCGCGGGACGCAAGAAAGTGACGCTGGAACTGGGCGGCAACGCGGCGTGCATCGTCGACGACGATCCCGGCATGGACCTGGACAAGGTCGTCGAGCGCCTGGTCTTCGGCGCCTATTACCAGTCCGGCCAAAGTTGCATCAGTGTGCAGCGCATCTATGCGCATGCCGCGGTCTACGACAGGCTCAAGAAAAAACTGACCGTCGCGGCCGGCAAACTGAAAATGGGCGACCCGCGCGACGAGAAGGTCTTCGTCGGACCGATGGTCGACGAGGACGCCGCCAAGCGCGTCGAAAAATGGATCGCAGCCGCAGTCAAAGGCGGCGCGATCCGGCTTGCGGGCGGCAAGCGCGCGGGCAATATGCTGCCCGCCGCCCTGCTCGAGAATGTGCCGCACGGCAGCGACCTGTACCGCAAGGAAGCCTTCGGTCCGGTGGCCTGCATCGAAGCCTTCGGCCATTTCGACGATGCGCTGAAACGCGTCAACGACAGCGATTTCGGCCTGCAGGCAGGCGTCTTCACCGGCCGCCTGGCGCATGCGATGCGCGCCTGGGACGCGCTGGAAGTGGGCGGCGTGATCGTAGGCGACGTGCCGAGCTTCCGCGTCGACAACATGCCGTACGGCGGCGTCAAGCAGTCGGGCCTGGGGCGCGAAGGCGTGCGCTATGCGATCGAGGACATGACCGAGCTGCGATTGCTGATCATCAAGCAATAGCGACGGTACTGCTCTCGTAGGCGCGAATGTATTCGCACGCTTTTCGATCGATCAAGAGCGTGCGAATAAATTCGCACCTACGAAAGCAAGGGTCAGCGCTTGCGGGTGTAGCGCGTCTCGACGGCCTTGGCTTCTTCGCCGTCGGGCGAGATGTTGGTCATCACGATCACCAGCGTATCCGCATCGGGTTGCTCGATTTCGGTGCGCCAGCCCCAATCCGGCCCGCCCTGGCCGTCGCCGTAGCTGCCGAGCACGTTGAAACCGCCCGCGGCCGGTCCGGTGCAATACATGAGCTGGGTGCCGGTGCCGAAACTCTCGCCCCAGGCCGCCTCCCAGGTTCCGCCATCCAGATGGTGGCCGTAGAGCGCGATGCCGGAGATCGGTTCGCCGTTCATCTCCGTTTCGTATTCGTGCAGCAGGAAACGGCCGCCGAGCACCGAGCGGATGCTGCCGGTTTGCTTGGATTCGCAGACCGGATCACCCGGCTCGAACCACAGCTTGAAAGTGCCTTCCCAGTCGCCGGCCATCGCCGCCAGGCGCCGGTGCGCACCCTCGGCTTTCGAGGCTTCGAATTCCTTTTTAGCCATGGCTCGCTCACCTGAATGAGGGGCGGGAAGTGTTGCACGTTTCACATTTCGACGTTCGCGACCGCGCCTGGCGCATATGTAATCGTTTGCATCGTTGCAAGCGCATTTCCACAACTGGAACGGAGTGTTACAAATCGATGAAGGGGGATCCGTGAAACGGTGGCGCGGCCCGATGCATGGGATGCGGGCATGGGCCGTGCCTTTGATCTGGATGACATGAGGAATCCGCGATGCCCAATTCACGCAACAAGCCTTCGTCCGCTCTTCTCGCCCTGCCGATCAGCACCCTCGCCGCTTCCCTGTTGTTGGCCCTGCCGGCCTTCGCCCAGGAAACGGCCGCCGACGGCCAAGCCGCCAAGACCCTCGACGCGGTGCGGGTCACCGGCTCGCGCGTGCTCGGCCGCACCGCCGAAGAAACCGCCGCGCCCGTGGACATCATCGGCCAGGAAGAATTGGCCAATACCGGCGCGATGGAAGTCGGCCAGGCGCTGCAACTGCTCGAGCCCAGCTTCAACTTCTCGCGCACCACGGTCAGCGACGGCACCGACATCCTGCGCCCGGCCACGCTGCGCGCGCTCGGCCCCGACCAGGTGCTGGTGCTGGTCAACGGCAAGCGCCGTCACCAGCAGGCGCTGGTCAACGTGCAGCAGACCATCGCGCGCGGTTCGGCCGGCACCGACATCAATGCGATACCGGTATCGGCGATCGAACGCATCGAAGTGCTGCGCGACGGCGCCGCGGCGCAATACGGTTCGGACGCGATCGCCGGCGTGATCAACATCATCCTCAAGACCCAGACCGACCACACCGACGTCTCGCTGATGGCCGGCGAAACCTACGAGGGCGACGGCCGCGTGCTGCACGGTAGCGTCAACACCGGCTTCGCGCTCGGCGACGGCGGCTTCATCAACCTCACTGGCGAGTACCGCGATCGCGGCGAAACCAACCGCGCCGGCAAGGCGACCACCAACGCATTGGGCTGGTACGACCAGGCCGAGTTCGATGCCGGCCGCCGCGACGTGAAACTGCATCTGGGCGATGCGGACGCCAAAGACGCCTATCTGTGGATGAACGGCGAACTGCCGATCGGACCTGGCGCGCTGTACTGGTTCGGCGGCCTGTCCAAGCGCGAAGGCGAATCTTTCGGCTTCTATCGCGGCCCGCACGACAACCGCACGATTCCGGATCTGTATCCGGACGGCTTCCTGCCCAAGATCGTCACTACGGTCGAGGACGCTTCGCTGGCGGTCGGTTATCGCGCCGACTTGGGCGAGAACTGGGAATGGGACGTTTCGATCAACCACGGCCGCAATAAATTCTCGTTCGAGGAACACAACACCGCCAACGTCAGCTGGTGGTACGAGCCGGCGCCCGGCGGCGGCATCTACGGCGAAACGCCCACGCAGGCCGATACCGGCACGCTGCGATTCGAACAGACCACCTTCAACCTGGACCTCAGCGGCGATGTCGACGGCTTCGGCGACAATCCGCTCTATCTCGCCGCGGGTTTCGAATGGCGCGAGGACCGCTACATCATGGAAGCCGGCGATCCGGTGTCCTACACCTACGGCCGCACCAACGATCCCAGCATCCCGATCTTCGGCCAGACCGGCGACCCGGCGCCGTCCGGCACCCAGGGCTTCCCCGGCTTCACACCGGCGACCGAAGTCGACGACGGCCGCCACAGCATGGCGGTCTACTTCGACGCCGAGACCAATCTCACCGAAAAGCTGCTGGTGGGCGCCGCGGTGCGTTTCGAGGATTACTCAGACTTCGGCAACACGACCAAGGGCAAGCTGTCGTTGCGCTACGACGCCAGCGAGGTGTTCGCGTTCCGCGGCACCATCGCCAGCGGCTTCCGCGCCCCGGGCGTGCAGCAGGAATTCTTCAGCCAGGTGTCGACCAACCTCAACAACGGCGTGCTGACCGAAGTGCTGACCGCGCGCAACGACAGCGACGTCGCCCGCGCCCTCGGCATTCCGGCGCTGAAGGAAGAAACCTCGCTCAGCAAGTCGTTCGGCATCGTGTTCAAGCCGATCGAGAATTTCTCGATCACCGCCGACATCTTCCGCATCGACATCGAAGACCGCCTGGTGTATTCGGAAGGCATCACGCCGGAAACCATCGGCACCGATGGCCTGCCCTGCACGCCGACCAACAGCAACTGCCCCATCGCCGCCGCCCTGGCGCCGTTCCGCGCCGGCGTGGTGCAGTTCTTCACCAACGCCATCGACACCAGCACGACCGGCCTGGACATCGTGGCCAACGCGCAACACAAGTTCGCCAGCGGCAGCAACCTCAACCTGACGGCCTTGCTGCACTTCAACAAGACCGAGGTGACCGACGTCCATTCCGAGTCGCCGATCATCCCGGAGTCGTCGATCTTCGGCATCGTCCAGGAAACCCTGATCGAACAAGGCCAGCCGCGCGAGCACCACGTGCTGCAGGGCATCTGGAGCAACGACAAGTGGGAAGTCACCGTCCGCGAGAACTACTTCGGCGAGGTGGCCGGCCTGGGCTTCGGCCCGTATGAAGGGGACGGCAAATGGCTGGCCGACCTGGCGGTGGCCTACAAGTTCAGCGACAAGATCAAGTTGACCGTCGGCGGCAACAACATATTCGACGTCTATCCCGACAAGTGGGACCCGGACGTGGGCTTCCCGTTCCCCCAGGCGGGCTTCACCTACGGCTGGGAGACGATGCCGTTCGGTATGAATGGCGGTAGCTACTACGCCAGGTTGGATTTCCGATTCTGAGCAACCGGGCGCGGGCGACCCAGCTGCCCGCGCCTTCTTGCTTTCTCCCCCTTTGAAAAAGGGGGACACAGGGGGATTTGCTTTTGTTGTTGCCCCGAAGAGCAAGATCAAAAGCAAATCCCCCTCGATCCCCCTTTTTCAAAGGGGGAGGAACAGCTAGAGCCTAGCCGCGCTGCGCGGGGCGGGCACGGGGTGGCCGAACAGGTAGCCCTGCCCGTACTCGCAGCCCAGATCGCGCAACGAGATGCGCTGCTCTTCGGTCTCGATGCCCTCGCCGATCGTCTCGATGCCCAGCGCGCTGGCCAGCGCCAGGATCGCGCGCGTCACCGCCATGCTCTCCGGGCTGGATTCGCCGTGCAGGCCGGCCACGAAGCTCCGGTCGATCTTGAGCGTGGCGATCGGGAAATTGTGCAGGTAGGACAGTGCCGAGAATCCGGTGCCGAAATCGTCCAGCTGCGCCAGCACGCCATGGTCGCGCAGCGTGCGCAGCATGCGCAGCGCGCGCGGCGCATCGTCGAGCAGGGCCACCTCGGTGATCTCGATGCGCAGACGGTGCGAATCGGCGCCGCACACGTCCAGCATGCGCAGCAAGCGGTCGGCGAAATCCGGCGAACGGAAATGCCGCGGCGAGACGTTGACCGAAACATAGCCTTCGCCGCCGTTGGAAAGTTCCATGGCGACCTGCTGGTACAGCATCCAGTCGACTTGTTCGATCAGGCCGCTGTCTTCGCCCAGGCCCATGAAATCGCCGGGCACCAGCACGCCCCGCTGCTCGTGGTTCCAGCGCAACAGGGCTTCGTGGCCGATCACGGCACCGTCGGTCAGGCGCACGATCGGCTGGTACCAGGGTTCGAAGTCGTCGCGGTTGATGGCGCGGCGCAGATCCGCCTCGAGGTCGAGCAGGCGCATCGCATGCTCGCGCATGTGCTCGTCGAACACCGCGCTGCGGCCGCGGCCGAGCGCCTTGGCGCGGTACATCGCGGCGTCGGCGTCGCGCAGCAGTTCCTCGCCGCTGCGATAGCGCGGCTGCCACATGGCGATGCCCAGGCTCGCGGCCGGGAACAGTTCGCGTCCGGCGATCCACACCGGCGCGCCCAGCGCGCGCAGGATCCGCGCCGCCAGGTTTTCCGCCGCCGAGGCGCTGTCGACGCCTTCCACCAGCACCGCGAATTCGTCTCCGCCCAGCCGCGCGACGACATCGTCCGGGCGCACGGCCGAGACGATGCGGCTGCCCGCTTCCACCAGCATCTCGTCGCCGGAAGCATGGCCGACGCTGTCGTTGACCAGCTTGAAGCGGTCCAGGTCGAGGAACAGCACCGCGAACTTGAAGGCGGGATCGTCTATGGCACGTGCGATCGCCTCGTTCATTCGGTCCAGCAGGTGCGCACGGTTGGGCAGGCCGGTCAGCGCGTCGTGCAGGGCCTGGTGCGTCAGGCGCCGCTCCGCGCGCAAGCGCTCGCCGATCTGCGCCAACAGCTTGTGGTTGCTTTCCTCCAGCTCGCGGGTGCGCTCTTCGACGCGCTGCTCCAGTTCCAGGTGCGCGGCCTTGAGGTTGTCCTGCGCCAGCTTGCGTTGCAGGCCGCTGCCGATCTGGTGGGCGACGAAGGTCAGCAGTTCCTGGTCGCGCAGCGTGAAGCTGATCCCTTCCTGATAGCTCTGCACGGTGATCACGCCGACCACGGTGTCGCCGCGGAACAGCGGCACGCCGAGCCAGCAATGCGCCTGCTCGCCGAAGCTGCGCACCCTGCCCTGCGTTTCCAGCGCGACGATGTCGCTGCGGTGCGCCAGCAACGGCTGCGCCGTGGACAGGACGTATTCGGTCAGGCCCGAGGACAGGCGCCGCGTCTTGCGCTTGCTCTCGCGTTCGTCGACCGAGTACGGGAATTCCAGATGCTGCCCGTCCGCAGACAGCATGGCGACATAGAAGTTGCGCGCGTACAGCAGCTCGTCCACCACGGCATGGGCCTGGGCGTAGAAGCGTTCGAGGCTGTCGCTGGTGGCGGTGAGTTCGGCGATGCGGAACAAGGCGCGCTGCAGTTCCTCGCCGCGCTGGCGCTCGACGATCTCCGCCTGCAATTCCTCGTTGGCGCGCTGCAACTCGCGGGTGCGCTCGCCCACGCGGCGCTCCAGTTCGACCTGGGCGTGCTTGCGGTCCAGCGCGGTCTGGATGTGCTGCGCGACGAATTCCAGCAGCACCCGGTCCTCGTCGCTGTAGCTGGCCGGATGATCGTAGGCCTGCACGACGATGGCGCCGCTGACCCGGCCTTCGCGCCGCATCAGCACGCCGAGCCAGTCCTGGCTGTCGGGACCGTGTTCGGGGTCGCGCGGGATGCCCAGCTTCTTGCGGATTTCCTCCGAGGGCCCGCGCAGCGGCTCGCCGTGCAGCAGCAATCCGACGGTCAGGCTGCTGGGCATGTCGTCGAGCGGGATCGCGCGGTCCGGTTCGGACTCGAACGCATCGATCTGGTCGGCGAAATACAGGAAGCGCAAAGTGCGGGCGACATCGTCGTACAGCACGATGTAGAAATTGCGCGCGTACATCAGCCCGCCGACCACGGCGTGGATCCGGCGCAACATGTCGTTCATTTCCAGGCCCGAGCCAGCCAGGTCCGCGATTTCGTACAGCGCCTGCTGCAGCCGCTCGGATTTCTGCAGCGATTCGATCCGCGCCTGGGCGCGGATCGTGGCCAGCGTGGCGGACACGGTGCGCCGGGCCAGGGCCAGCCAGGCCTGCTGGGAGGCGACCGGCAGGGTTTCGGCCAAGGCCGCGGCGATCGCGATGCGGGTCTCGTCGTCGGCGATCCAGGTTTCCAGGATTTCGTCGCTGCCGGCGGCGACCGCCTCGCCCGCGAGCAGCCGCGCCGAACGGTCCATCAGCCGCGAGGTGCCGGCCGTGGCGGCATTGCCCTCGCGCCCGCTCGCGTCGCGCCAGCGCACCACCAGTTGCGAACCGGTGGGCAGCGTTTCGACAAGCATGCCCGCCAGGCCCGACGTCGGCATGCCCAGTTGCGCCAGCAGCCCCTCGTCAGCCATCCCTTCGACCCGCTGCGATGTCAGGCCCCCTGCCATGCAATCAGGATAACGCGTGCGGCGGCAGGCAAACGGCCAACCCCATCGCTGTTTGGAAGCCGTTCCTGACTATATGCACTGTCTGACACCCGCCATGCCGGGGTGGGCCGAGCCTTGCGCCGGCTTCCCGGCGAGGGCCTCTACGCTTACCCTGCGCAGCATGGATGCTGCCACGGAACCCGGCGACGACGCGCTGATGCTCGCTTATGCGGCCGGCGACGTTGCCGCGTTCGAGCGGCTGTACACGCGCCATCGCGGCCGCCTGTACAGGTTCCTGCTGCGCCAGGCCCGCGATCCGGCCCTGGCCGACGAGATCTTCCAGGACGTCTGGCAGCGGGTGATTTCGGCCCGCCAGCACTGGAAACCGGATGCGGCCTTCTCGACCTGGCTGTTCCGCATCGCCCACAACCGCATGAACGACCATTGGCGCGCGCAGAAGCACCGCCCCGCGGCGCCCGACGACGCCGACGAGCGCGCCGCGCGCGTGCCCGATCCTCACACGCCCGAGCGCACGCTGTCGGAGTTCGAGCAACGCCGCCGGCTGCAGCTGGCGCTCGACGAATTGCCCGACGAGCAGCGCGAAGTGCTGTCGCTGCGGCTGGAGCAGGAACTGACGTTGGAGGAGATCGGCGACATCACCGGCGTCGGCCGGGAAACGGTCAAATCGCGGTTGCGCTACGCGATGGACAAGCTGCGCACGAGGTTGCAGGAATGAGCATCGATCCCCGCCTGCCCGCCGAACGCGAACCGTTGACGCCGGAAGAACGCGAACTGGCGCAGCGCCTGTCGCGGCTCGGCCCCAGCGCCGGCCCGCCGTCGTCGGTCGACGCGCGCATCCTGGCCGCCGCGCACGATGCGGTCGCGTCGCGCCCCCGCCCGAAACCAGGCAGTGCGCGGCGCTGGCCGGTGGCGTTGGGCGTGGCGGCTTCGTTGGTATTGGCGGTCGGCATCGCCTGGCGATTGCGGCCGTTGCCGGAGCCGCCGCAAATGCGTGCGCCGGCTGCCCGATCGGCCGCGACGGCGACGGTCAAAGGACCCGCACCTGCACCGGAGTACGACGCCGATGTTTCGATACAGGCCGTGCCGGAACAGGCCGTACCGGAGCAGGCGGAGCAAGCCCCCGCGTCGGCCGAATCGCGCCAGGATGCGGTCACACAGGCGCCCAAGCGCGATTCGGTTCCGGCACCGCAAGAGCCGCCGACCGCCATCGACGAAAGCCGCGCGATGGAAGTGCAAGCGCCCGCTCCCGCCGCTCCGCCTCCGCCGCCTGCGCCCGCCGCCGCAGCCATGGCGCCGCCGGCCGCTAACGACTTGTCCGCAGCGGATGCCGTCATGCCTGCGGAACAGGAAGCCGCCGGCGCGGCGCGCGCCAAATCGGCGGCATCGAATGCGCAAAGGGCGGCCGAAGCCCCCGAACTGCGCCGCGAAGCGCAAGCGTTCGAAGACATGCCGATCGTCGATGCCGACAGTGCCAGCGATGCCGGCGACGAACCGCCGGCCTATGCCAATTCGCCGGAAGTACGCGAAGCCTGGCTGCGGCGCGTGCGCGAACTGATCGCCGAAGGCAATCTGCAGCAGGCGCACGACAGCCTGCACGAGTTCCAACGGCGTTATCCGGGCCAGCCGCTGCCCGATGACCTGCAGCGCTTCCAGCAGACGAAAACGGATCCGATCCTTCCGTGAGCCCGCACACGCTGGCCGCACCGGCCTCGCATGCGATCGAGGTCAAGCACAGCCGTTTCCTGGCGCATGCCGCGCCGGCGGACTCGCCCGAAGCGGCGCTCGGCTGGCTCTCCGCGAACAGCGACCGGAACGCCACCCATAATTGTTGGGCCTACCGGATCGGCGAGTTGTACCGTTCCAGCGACGATGGCGAGCCGTCCGGAACGGCCGGGCGGCCGATCCTGGCGGCGATCGACGGACAGGGGCTGGACCGGGTGATCGTGGTCGTTACTCGCTGGTACGGCGGCATCAATCTGGGCGCCGGCGGCCTGGTGCGCGCCTACGGCGGCGCTGCGGCGGAATGCCTGCGCCGCGCCGAAAGAACGCCCCTGATTGTGATGGCCCCAGTCCGGCTGTTCTGCCCCTTCGCCGACGTCGCCGAAGTGCATGCGGCGCTGGCAGCGTTCGGAGCGGAGAAGAAAGAGGAGAATTTCGATGCCGAAGGCGTCAATTTCGTGCTTTCGATGCCTTTGGAGCGCGTCGACGGCTTGAAAGCGCGGTTACGCGACGCCACACGTAATCGGGTGCGGTTTGCGGAATAGTGGCGGCCACCTGGGAAGGACTAGACCGCTTTTCAGCCGTCATTCCCGCGAAGGCGGGAATCCAGCGACTTTCGCTTTCCGGGGGGCATCGATGCGATCTGCCATCCCGCGCGCCCTCACCCTACCCTCTCCCGCAAGCGGGAGAGGGCTCATGCAAAGTCGCCGGATTCCCGCCTTCGCGGGAATGACGGCTTAGAGGCACCGCAGGAAAAACATGTCGACAGCGCCCGAAGAAGCCAAACCCAAACCCCGCATCGGCACTCTGCGCGCGCTCTGGCCGTTCGTCATGCGCCAGCGCGGCCTATTCGTGGCTTGGCTCTTCGCGCTGGCCGTCGCCTCCGCAGCTACGCTCAGCCTGCCTTTGGCCGTGCGCCGGATGATCGACCAAGGGTTCTCCAGCGGCACCAACATCGATCGCGCCTTTCTGTTCCTGTTCGCCGTGGCCTTGGTGCTGGCGCTCGCCAGCGCTGCGCGTTTCTACTTCGTTTCGCTGCTGGGCGAACGCGTGGTAGCCGACCTGCGCAACAAATTGTATGCGCACCTGATCGGGCTCGACGCCGGCTTCCACGACCGCAATCGCAGCGGCGAATTGATCTCGCGGCTGACCGCCGACGCTGAACTGTTGCGCAGCGTAGTCGGCTCCAGCATGTCGGTCGCGCTGCGCAGCAGCGTCACGGTAGTCGGCTCGCTGGTCATGCTGTTCGTCACCCAGCCGCGCCTGGCGGCTTATGCCCTAGTAGGCATTCCGCTGGCAGTGCTGCCGATCGTGATCGGCGGGCGCCGTATCCAGAAGGTTTCGCGGGCCAGCCAGGACCGCGTCGCCGACGCCAACGCGCTGGCCAGCGAAACGCTGGGCGCTGTGCGCACCGTGCAAGCGCACGCGCGCGAACCTTACGAACGCGGCCGCTTCGGCGACGCGATCGGCGTCGCGATCGAAACCGCGCGCAAACGTATCCGCTCGCAAGCCTGGGTGACGGCGATCGCGATCACGTTGATCTTCGGCGCGATCACGCTGGTGCTGTGGTCGGGCGCGCACGACGTGATCGCGGGCCGGATGACCGCCGGCACGCTGGGTCAATTCGTGCTGTATGCGCTGATCGGCGGCGGCTCGGTCGGCGCGCTGGCCGAAGTGTGGAACGAACTGCAGCGGGCCGCAGGCGGCATGGGGCGGATCAACGAGCTGCTTCAGGAAACCCCGCAGGTCGTGGCGCCTGCCGCCGCACAGCCGCTGCCGCAACCGCTGCGCGGCGAGCTGCGTTTCGACGATGTCACTTTCCATTACCCGATGCGCCCCGACCTGCCGGCGCTGGATGGCTTCACGCTGCAGGTGCATCCCGGCGAAACGGTCGCCCTGGTCGGCCCTTCGGGCGCCGGCAAGAGCACGGTGTTTTCGCTGCTGTTGCGCTTCCACGATCCGCAATCGGGCGCGATCTCGGTGGACGGCGCCGACATCCGCGCATTGGATCCGGCTGCGTTGCGCGAACGCATCGCGCTCGTGCCGCAAGCGCCGACCATCTTCGCCGCCAGCGCGCGCGACAACATCCGCTACGGCCGGCTGGAAGCGGACGCCACCGCCATCGAAGCCGCCGCGCGCTCGGCCGAAGCGCACGAATTCCTGTCCGAATTGCCGAAAGGCTACGACGAAGAACTCGGCGAACGCGGCGCCCGCCTGTCCGGCGGCCAGCAGCAACGCGTCGCGATCGCCCGTGCGCTGCTGAAGGACGCGCCGATCCTGCTGCTCGACGAAGCGACTTCCGCGCTGGACGCGCAGAGCGAACGCGCCGTGCAGCACGCGCTGGAGCGGCTGATGGCCGGCCGCACCACGCTGGTCATCGCTCATCGCCTGGCCACGGTACTGAAGGCGGACCGGATCGTGGTGATGGACCGCGGTCGGATCGTCGCCGAAGGCACGCACGCGCAGTTGCTGGCGCAGGGCGGGCTGTATGCGGAATTGGCGAAGTTGCAATTCCTGGACTGAACGTTCCGCGGCCGTCGCGCCTGCCATCACGCCGGCGTGGGAGAATCCGGTCACCTGACCAGACGGAATTCCTCATGGACATCGGCATGATCGGCCTCGGCCGCATGGGCGCGAATATGGCCGAACGACTCGCGCGCAACGGACATCGCGTGCATGGCTTCGATCCGGTGGAAGCCGCACGCGAGGCCGCTGCCGAACGCGGCATCGTCGCTGCCGATTCGCTGGCGGCGCTGGTCGCGCAACTGCCCTCGCCTCGCGCGGTCTGGCTGATGGTGCCGGCCGGCGCGATCGTCGACGACACGATCGCGGCGCTGCAACCGCTGCTCGCAGCCGGCGACATCGTGGTCGACGGCGGCAATTCGCGTTACCAGGATTCGATGCGCCGTGCGGAATCGCTCGCAGCCGCCGGCGTGCATTACATCGACTGCGGCACCAGCGGCGGCGTCTGGGGCTTGCAAGAAGGCTATAGCCTGATGATCGGCGGCGACGAAGCGGCGATCGAAACGCTGCGGCCGATCTTCGCCTCGCTGGCGCCCGCAGCAGACAAGGGCTGGGGCCGCGTCGGCGCTTCGGGCGCCGGGCATTTCGCCAAGATGGTGCACAACGGCATCGAATACGGCCTGATGCAGGCGTACGCGGAAGGCTTCGCGATCATGCAGCACAAGCGGGACTTCGGCTTCGACCTGCACCAGGTCGCCGAGATCTGGCGCACCGGCAGCGTTGTGCGTTCGTGGCTGCTCGATCTGACCGCCGATGCCCTGCGCAAGAATCCGGGCATGGACGGCATCGCGCCGTGGGTGTCCGATTCCGGCGAAGGCCGATGGACCGTCGCCGAGGCCATCGCCCTGGACGTGCCCGCGCCGGTGATCACGCTGTCGCTGCTGGAGCGGCTGCGCTCGCGCGACGACGATTCCTTCGCCGACAAATTGCTGTCGGCGATGCGTAACGAATTCGGCGGCCATCCGGTGAAAAAGGACGGCCCCGACTGAAGCGCAGCCGCTGCTTTTGGCCCTCCCCTTCAAGGGGAGGGTTGGGTGGGGATGGGTTTGACTTTCGCAGCAACATCAAACCCATCCCCATCCCGGCCTTCCCCTTGAAGGGGAAGGAGAAAATCAAAAGCAACGGAGCAAGCCCCGCTCTGCCAAGCGGCTCAAGGATCGATGCGAATGGGCGTGCCGGTCGGCACCAGACTCCAGATCTCCTCGATCTCCTTGTCGGTGACGGCGATGCAACCGTCGGTCCAATCGAAGGGATACAGCGCGGTATTGCCGCCGTGGATCATGATGTCGCCCCCGGGGTCGACGCCGCGTGCGCGGGCCTGCTTGCGGTCGGCCTCGTCGGGATAGGACACGCGCAGCGACAGATGGAAACGGCTGGTGGGATTACGCCCGCTGATCCGGTAGTCGCCCTCGGGCGTTTTCTCGTCGCCTTGCTGGTGCTTGGGGCCGACCGGAACGTCGCCGAGCCGGATCCTGTAGCGCCGGATCACCCTGCCGTCGCGCAGCAGCTCCATCCGCCGTTCCGACTTGTCGACATGGATACGGTCGGCGCGCGCGGACAATGGCGCCATGGCCGGCGTCGCAGCCGCGGCCGCCAGCGGCAGAAGGGTTGCGAGGATGATGGGGCTGTAGCCGCGATACCTCATCCGGCGCGGGCCCGGTCGATGATCTCTGCGAAGTCCGCATCCACCGGCAAAGTCCCGAGCGCCAGCCCGTGCTCCCCGCCGAGCCTGCTGCGGCAGAATGCGTCGGCAACCGGACTTCCGGCGCGCAGCAGCACCGCCGCCTGCAGCGCCAGCGCCATGCGCTCGACCAGCAGGCGCGCGCCCGCTTCGGCGTTCTTGGCGTCGGCGAAGGAGACTCGCAGCGATGCGGCGGCGGCATCCAGGGCCGGGTGAAGCCCCACGGCGCCGTCGAGTTCGGCGAGCAATGCCTCCCCGGTTTCGGGTTCGCGGGAAAGCGCGCGCAGCACGTCCAGGCACTGGATATTGCCGCTGCCTTCCCAGATCGAATTCAGCGGCGCCTGCCGGTACAAGCGCGGCAGGATCGATTCCTCCACGTACCCCGCTCCGCCCAGGCATTCCTGCGCTTCGTTGACGAAGGCCGGCGCGCGCTTGCATATCCAATATTTGCCGATGGCGGTGGCGACGCGCGCGAACGCGGCTTCGCGGGCGTCGCGCGGCGCGGAATCGACTGCGCGGGCCACGCGCATCGACAAGGCCAGCGCCGCTTCGGATTCGACGGCCAGGTCGGCCAGCACGTTGCGCATCAGCGGCTGTTCGATCAGGCGCTTACCGAATGCGATGCGATGCGCCGCGTGGTGCAGCGCCTGCGCCAAGGCCATGCGCATCTCCGCCGCCGAACCGAGCATGCAGTCGAGCCGGGTCAGCATCACCATTTCCAGGATGGTGGCGATGCCGCGGCCTTCGTCGCCGATGCGATAGGCCTTCGCCTCGACGAACTCGACTTCACCGGACGCGTTCGACCAGTCGCCCAGCTTGTCTTTCAAGCGCATCAGCCGGAAGGCGTTCTTGGCGCCGTCCGCCAGGCGTCGCGGCATCAAGAAACAGGTCAAACCGCCCGGCGCTTGCGCCAGCACCAGGAAACCATCGCACATCGGAGCGGAGAAGAACCATTTGTGCCCGATCAGCGAGTACTTCCCCTCTTCGGCGAGCGGCGTCGCGAGGGTCGTATTGGCGCGCACGTCGCTGCCGCCCTGCTTCTCGGTCATGCCCATGCCGAGCGTGACGCCGGCCTTCTGCCCGATCGGCACATCGCGCGGATCGTATTGCGAGGCGGCGACTTTGTCGGCCCATTCGCGCAAGGCCGGCGCATGGCGCAGCACCGGCATGGCGGCATGCGTCATCGTCAGCGGGCAGCTGGTGCCGGGTTCGACCTGGTGGTGCAGATAGCTCAGCGCCGCGCGCGCGACGTGCGAGCCCGGCACCGGTTCGGACCACGACAATCCGGCGACACCGTTCTCGAGCGCCGCCTGCAGGATGCGGTGATAGTTCGGGTGGAATTCGACCGTATCGATGCGATGTCCGAAGCGGTCGTGCGTGCGCAGACGCGGTTTGTCGCGGTGCGCGTCGAAACTGAGGCGGTAGAGCTCGTCGCCGGCGAGCGCGCCATACGCGGCGAGCCTGCCCTCGAACGCACCGCCGCCCTCGCGCGCGACCGCTTCGCGCAGCGCGCAATCGGCCGCCCACAGGTCGCAGGGCGCGAATTCCGGCGGCTGGTTGTCGACCACGTGCGTCTGGAAACGTGACATGGCGGTTCCATCAGGCGGCAGGCAACGATTCTCGCGCAATTCGCGCCGCGGTGCGGCGGTCCGCGGACAGCGCCTCCAGCCTGGCCAGGAAGGCCGGCTGCAGCGGCCACTTGCGGAACATGCCTTGCTGGGTGCCGCTGAGCACGCGCAGCATGTGGCCGCGCCCGCCCGGCAATGCGCCCAGCGGCCTGAACGCGAGGTCGCGCATCGAGGCCACGAGGTCGCGATCCGACTGGAATAGCGGCGTCAGCCAGCGGCTCCAGAAGTGGTAGATGTAGACGTGCCGGCTGCGCACGCGGCCGTAACGGTCCAATGCAGCCTCCACGCCGGCCTCGTCGCGCAGCGCATCGCGCAAGGCGAGCGCATCCATCAGCGCCATGTTGACGCCCTGCCCCAACTGCGGGCTCATGGCGTGCGCGGCATCGCCGATCAGCACCAGACGTCCGCGATGCAGCCGCTTGAGCGCAGCGTCGCGATAGCTGGCGCGCGCCAGTTGCGCGGCATCGGCGACGTGCTCGAGGCAGCGATCCGCTTCCGGCCATATCCGCGACACTTCCTGCCGCCATGCAGGCATGCCGCGCGACCGCCAGGGCTCGAAATCCGAGACCGGCAGGCTCCAGAAGAAACTCAGCCGCGGCGTAGCGTCGTCCGGCCGCGTGCCGACCGGCAGCATGCCGATCATCTTGCGCGCGGCGACGTAGCGCTGGCGCAATTCGGTGAGCCAGGGCCAGCCTTCGCTCGGCAGCAGGCACCATAGCGCGCCCCACGGAAATGGACGGTCCAACCGCAACTCGCCCACTTGCACGCGCAGCTGCGAAGCCGAGCCGTCTGCGACCACGATCAGGTCGTAAGGACCGTGCCACCGTCCTGTGTCGTCGCGGACGCGGCGGGTAGCGTCGTCGACCGCCACGATGGCGGTGCCGCAATGCAGTCCGCCATCGCTTGCCCAGGCGTCGGCGAGCAGGCGGAACAAGGTCGGGCGTTGCAGGCCCAGGCCGAACAGGCGCGCATCCAGTCCGGCATAACGCATGTCCATCACCGCGCGGCCGCGCGGCGTTTCGCCGTACAGGCGTTCGATGCGGGCGCCGTGCGCGAGCGCGCCGTCCAGCAATCCCATCTCCCACAACACCTGCAATCCGGTCGGCTGCAGCAGGAAGCCCGCGCCGACCGGACCGGGCCGCGGGACGCGTTCGAACACTTCCACGCGATGCCCGTCGCGCGTCAACAACGCTGCCGCCGCCTGGCCGGCCGTTCCGTAACCCACGATGGCGATGTGCAGCGCGGTCATGCGTTCCCCAGAAAAAAGCCCCGCGGCCAGGCGCGGGGCTCAGGATGGATCGATGCTGGCGCTTCTTACTGCGCCGGTGCCACGCCGGCGGCTTGCGCGCCTTTCGGGCCCTGCACGACTTCGTAGCTGACGCGTTGGCCTTCCTGCAGGCTGCGGAAGCCCTGCGCGTTGATCGCCGAGAAGTGCACGAACACGTCGGCGCTGCCGTCTTCGGGTGCGATGAAGCCGAAACCCTTGGCGTCGTTGAACCATTTCACGGTGCCGTACTGCATAGCTTTGCTGACCTCATGATGGGTGCGTTGTGCGTACGCCGGCGCGTGGGGCGGCCTGGCGCACGGGCGGAGTATGCAAAGCAACCGCCCGTACTGGCAATCACCCGGCCAGTATGGCGCCGACCAGTGCCGGCAGGCCGGCGGAGGCCGCGGCCACGTTGGCGAGCACGTCGTCGAAGGTGATGACCTCGTTCGGATCCGGACCGGCGCCGGCCGCCCAGTTGGCGACGATGGCCAGGCAGGCGTAGTCCAGGCCGAGCTCGCGCGCCAGGCCCGCTTCGGGCATGCCGGTCATGCCGACCAGGTTGCAGCCGTCGCGCTTCATGCGGGCGATTTCGGCCTTGGTCTCCAGGCGCGGGCCTTGGGTCGCGCCGTAGCAGCCATGCCCCACCAAGGTGACGCCTGCGCGCCCCGCCGCGGACAACACGGCCTCGCGCAGCGCCGGCGTGTACGGATCGCCGAAATCGACATGCAACACTTCGCTGCCCGGTTCTTCGCTCAGCGTCGAGATCCGGCCCCAGGTGTAATCGATCAGCTGGTCGGGACAAGCGAGCACGCGCGGACCGAACGCCTCGGTGATGCCGCCGACGGTGTTGATCGCCAACACGCGCGTCGCGCCGAGCGCTTTCAGCGCGGCCAGGTTGGCGCGGTAGTTGATCTTGTGCGGCGGCAGCGAATGGCCTTCGCCGTGGCGCGCCAGGAAGGCGGCGCGTTTGCCGGCCAAAGTGCCGATCCGGATCGGACCAGACGGTGCGCCGTAGGCCGTCACTGGCTGGTGCGCTTCGGCATCTTCGAGTTGCGCCAATGCGTAGACGCCGGTGCCGCCGATGATGGCCAGGGAGATGTCGGTCATTTCAAGGATTCTCGTTGCTGCCGTTGCTCTTCTCCTTCCCCTTCAAGGGGAGGGCTTAAGCTTTCAGGGCGTAAATGGCGGGCAGATTCCGGCCCTGTTCTTGAAAATCCATGCCGTAGCCGAACACGTAGCGATCGGGCACTTCCACGCCGACATACTCCGCTTCGATGCCTTCCACGCAACGGTCGTGGATCTTCACCGCCAGCACTGCCGTGCGCACGTCGGCCGCGCCTTCGTCCTCGCACCAGCGCTTGATCGCCAGCAGCGTATGGCCTTCATCGAGGATATCGTCGGCCAGCAGCACGCGGCGGCCGCGCAACGAAGTCGCAGGACGGTGCAACCAAGCCAAGCGCGCGCCGGACGTATTCCCGCGGTAACGCGTGGCATGCAGGTAGTCGAACTCCAGATCCAGCCCGCGCTCGCCGAGCGCGAAGGCCAGTTGCGATGCGAACGGCATGCCGCCGTGCATCACGGTGAGGAACAATGGCGGCATGTCGCCTTCGTAATCGCCGCGGATCTCGTCGGCCAGGCGCTGGATCGCCTGCTCGAGCGTGGCGCGGTCGTGGATCAATTCGGCATCGGGCAGCACTTCGCCCAGCCGCACGGGACTCATGCCGCACCTCCGGTTTGGCCCATCAAGCGCGATTGCGCCTGGCCGTATTGCGTTTCGGCCAGCAGGCCGTCCCAACCCATCGCGCCGCGGCCGATCAGGCCGGTCAGCGCCATCGTATTGAGTTTCCGTCCCTGTACTGCGTCCAGCGATTCCTCCACCAGCTCGGGATGGCAGACCAGCACCACGTCGCAACCGGCATCCAGGTGCGCATCGACGCGCGCTTTGATGCCGCCTGCGGAAAACGCCGCCTTCATGCCGATATCGTCGGAGAACACCACGCCGCGGAAGCCCATTTCCTGGCGCAGGATCTCCTGGATCCAGCGCGACGAATAACCTGCGGGTTCCGGCGCGACCTGCGGATAAACGATGTGCGCCATCATCACCGCGTCGGCGCCGGCTTCGATCCCGGCGACGAAAGGAACCAGATCGCGCGCGCGCATCTGCTCCAGCGAGCGGTTGTCGACGGCGTCGTCGAAATGCGTGTCCTCGCGCACCGTGCCATGTCCGGGGAAATGCTTGATCGTCGCCACCATGCCCGCAGCATGCATGCCTCGCACATAGGCGCGCGTGAATTCGGCCACGACCTTCGGATCTTCCGAGAAGGAACGGTTGCCGATGGCCAGGTTGTCGTGGCCGACATCGACCACAGGCGCGAAGCTCAGGTCCACGCCGCTGGCGCGCACTTCGCTGGCCATCAGCCACGCATGCTCGCGCGCCAGTTCGAGCGCGGCGACCGGATCGGCGGCGTACATGCGGCCGATCTCCTCCAGCGGCGGCAGCGCGCTGTAGCCTTCGCGGAAGCGCTGCACGCGTCCGCCTTCCTGGTCCACGCAGATCAGTTGCGGCCGAGGCGCGGCCTCGCGGATCGCGGCCGACAATTCGGCCACCTGCGCGCGCGACGCGAAATTGCGCTTGAACAGGATCACGCCGGCGCAGGCGTCGTGCTGCAGCCAGTCGCGTTCCTGCGCATTGAGTTCGGTGCCGGCGACGCCGATCACGAGCATTGCAAATCTCCTGGATGTCGCGCCGGACCGGTGCCGCATCCGGGCGCGTAACGCAAACTACACCAAATCGACGGCTGCCCGCTCCGTTTCGCTCCATCGCGAATAGGGATGGGAGGCCAGGGCCAGATTGTAATAGCGCGGCAGATCGGTGACGTCGGCGCCGGCCCAGACGGGCTTGTCGAAGTCCTCGCCTGCGGCCGCCAGTTCGATTTCCGCCACCATCAGGCCGGCGTTGTCGCCCAGGAATTCGTCGATTTCCCAGACGTGGCCGGCGTGGTTCACGTAATGCCTGCGCTTCTCGATGGTGCCGCCCACGCACAGGGCGAGCAGCGCGCGGGCGTCGCCGAGCGGGATCGGGTAGTCGAATTCCTGGCGCGTGGGGCCCATGTCTCGCGATTTGAGGTTCAGGAACGCTTCTTCGCCGGCGATGCGCACCCGCACCGAGGCGCGCTGCGCGCCGCTGTCCATCGCCGCCTGATCGTTGATATAGCCCTGCGCCATCGGCACGGCTTTGTAGGCCGCTTCGCGCCAGCTGTCGTCTTTGACCAGGAATTTGTATTCGATTTCGATGCCCATGCTTGCCTCCGTATTTTGCCTCAAAGCTACTTCGGCTCGAACATCGCAATCGACTCCACATGCGCCGTGTGCGGAAACATATCCATCACCCCCGCGCTGCGCAGCTTCCAGCCGCGTTCGTTGACCAGGTAGCCGGCATCGCGCGCCAGCGACGCCGGATGACAGCTGACGTAGACGATACGCTTCAAACCTTTCAACGGCAGTTGCTTGAGCACGACATCGGCGCCAGAACGCGGTGGATCGAGCAGGAGCTTATCGAAGCCAGCGCGCATCCAGGCATGCCCGCCCAGGTCCTGCGCCAGATCGGCGGCATGGAACTGCGCATTCGTCAGGCCGTTGTGCGCGGCGTTCTCGCGGGCGCGGGCCACCAATCCGGCCTCGCCTTCCACGCCCACGACTTCGCGCGCCACGCGCGCCAGCGGCAAGGTGAAATTGCCCAGGCCGCAGAACAGGTCGAGCACGCGTTCGTCGGCTTGCGCGCCGAGCAGATCCAGCGCCAGCGCGATCATCTTCTGGTTGAGGCCGGCATTGACCTGGATGAAATCCAGCGGCCTGAACTTCAATTCCACGTCCCAGGCCGGCAACCGGAACGTCAGCGGCGGCGATTCCGGCCACACCGCATGCACCGAGTCCACGCCGCCGGGTTGCAGGAAGATCGCGAAGCCGTGCGACTGCCCGAACGCGACCAGCGCATCGCGATCCTGGTTCGACAGCGGCAGCAGGTGCCGGAACACCAGCGCGATCGTATCGTCGCCGGCGATGAATTCGATCTGCGGGATGTCGCGCCGGCCGTCCAAGCCGTCGATCAGCGCGGACAGCGCTACGATCCGGTCGCCGATCTGAGGAATCACGGTGTAGCAGACGGACAGGTCGGCGACGAAGCGCGGATCGTTCTCGCGGAAGCCGACCAGCGTCTTGTCCTTCTTTTCGACGCGGCGTACGGAGAAGCGGCCCTTGCGGCGATAGCCCCAGGCCGCGTCGGTCAGCGGCGGCAACCAGGACTCCGGTGCGACGTGACCGATCCGCTCGAAGTTCTCACGCAGTACGCGTTGCTTGGCCAGGATCTGCTTGGATTCTTCCAGATGCTGCAGTGCGCAGCCGCCACAAGTGCCGAAGTGCGGGCAGCGCGGCGCGACGCGGTCGGCCGAGGCCTGCAGCACTTCCAACGCGACCGCTTCATCGAAATTGCGCGAGCGGGCGGTCTGTTTGGCCATGACTTTCTCGTCCGGCAAGGCACCGGCGATGAAAACGGCCTTGCCGTTGTCGCGGCGGGCGACGCCGCGGCCGTCGTGGCTGAGATCGAGGATGTCGGCGGGGAAAGGCGTCTGGTCGAGGCGGGCCACGTGGCGTAAGGCTGCGTGCGTAGGGCCGCTCATTGTCGCATGCCGCCATCGCTCTTCGTGGGAGCGGCTTTAGCCGCGAGCTCTTGCCGTCAGGTAAAAGCTCGCGGCTAAAGCCGCTCCCACAGAAGCTAAAAGCGTTATTTCTGCTTCCAACCCCCGCCCGCATCCTGATACCACCAGCCGCCCTTGGCGCTGTCCACCCACTGCTTGGCGAACACCGCACGGATCTGCCCTTCCCATTCCGGATGCTTGTTGGCGACCGCGATCTCGCGATACACGGCTTTCGCGTCGCGCCCCTGGTCGGCCACCGCCTGATTCACCCCGACGCGGTCGCCCAGCGGAATCTTGGACGCATCGCGCACGCTGACCAGGCCGTCGTTGGTGAAGCCGAGCGCGCCCGAATCGAAATGCTTGCGCAGCGTACCGTCGAAACGCGACTTCATGCGCGACTGGATCGCCTGGATCGCCGGCGTCTTGATATTGATGTCCGGCGAGGATTGCGCATAAGCCGGCGCGATGCCGATCAGCATCAGCGGATCGAAACTCGCCATGCCGCCGCCGGGCTTGCTTTCCTCCGGCGCGGGCGCGCTGGAACCGGCCTCGTCGCCGATCACTTTTTCGACGAACTCCTTGGCCGCTTCCTTGGCCTCGGCGGCCGGAAAGTAGACGTTGATGGTGACGCACGCGGTCAACGCGAGCGCGGCGGCTACCGGCATTCCCAACCAACGGCGCATGTGCTTTCTCCTGGTGAATTGCGGGACGATTAGAAGATCCATGGATTATTCGAATACCGGCTTGACGTCGCCCTTGCCGACCGCGGCCAAGCGTTCGACCAAGGTCGGCCAGTCGACCTGCCGGTTGTAGCCGACCACGTTCAGCCGCGGTATGCCGGCGCCTTCGACGATAGTAAATCCGCCGTTGGCTGAATGCAGGCCGCCCATCTCGCAGACCTCGTTCTCCAGCCGGCAGGAAATGCCGATGCGGGCATAGCCGAAGTCGTCGAACAGGCCGATCAGTTGCCCCTGCAGGCTGCCCACGAAAGAAGCGTCGCCGACGCTGGAGATGTTCTGCACCGCGCGCTGGCTGATGCGCTGGCGCACGCCCGAGCGCGGCACGGTATGGAATTCAGCGTCGAAAGCGGACGCGCCCCAGTCGACCAGGCGCAGGTCGTCGATGCGCCCGTCCAGGCGGCCGCTGATGCTGCCGAAATCGAAGACGCCGGTCAGCGCCTGCAGATCGATTCCTTGCAACGCGATGTCGGCCGACAAGGTCGGCGCGACGCCGAACGGCCGCTCCATCGCCAGCGACGACACCTGCACGCTGCCGTCGAACAGGTGCAGGGCCAGGCCGCCGTCGAAATCGATGCGGTCGTCGGCGTAGCGCGCCTTGGGAATATGGCCGCTCAGTTCGCCCGTGAACGCCGGCAAGCCGAGCGCCGCGGATACCTTGCCGAAGTCGATGCTGTCGATCTCCATGCCGAATTCGATGCGCAGGCCGGCGTCGCCGGCGGGCGGGCGCAAGGCCATAGCGCTGAATTCGACGCGTCCGCCGAGCATCGGCATGGCCGCGGGCCGGCGCAGGCGCAGCACGCCGTCGCGGCTGTCGAAAGGCAATGCGGCGGCGCCGAAATCCAGGCCTTGCAACTGGCCGCCGCGCCAGCGCAGTTCGCTGGCCACCGGTGCGTCGGCCGAGTAGCGCACGTCGCCGTCGAGCCCCTCGAATACGAAGCGTTGCTGCGCATCGCGCACATCGACGCCGTGCAAGCGCGCGTCGGCAACGCGCAGTTCGCCGTCGCGCATCTGCAGGCGTGCGCCGATGGCGCCGGCAAGCGCGACTTCGCCCAGGCCGGCCAAGCCGAGCCAACCGGACAGGTAGGCCTGACGCAGCGGCGCGATGTCGCGGCTGCTCACGCTCAGGTCCAGATCGCGCAACGCGCCATCGGCCGACAACGCGGCGCTGCCGGTCGCCTGCAGGCGCTCGCCGTCGCGCCATTCGATGCGCGGCAAGCGCCAGCCCGCGCTGCCCGATTGCGTCGCGTCGATGCGCAAGGACACCGGCGTGGCCGGCAGCAGCAGATAGGCATTGCCGGCGAGCAATTCACCGCCTTTCAAGGCACCGCTCAGCGAGACCTGCGATGCCGCGGCCGCCTTCCGGTAATCGATATCGAAACGTCCGGACACGCCTTCCGCCGCGATGCTGCCGTCCGGCGTATCCAATCCGATGCCGGCCAGGGACAAGGGGCCCTGAATGCGCAACGGTTTGTCGTCCGCGGCCTCGACCGTCAGGCGACCGTCGAGCGTGCCCGATTTGAACCGTCCCGCCGGCCAGGCCTGGGTCGCCAGCGCCTGCGCCCAGGCCATGGGGACGCGGGTCAGGTCGAGCGAGGTCAGGTCGGGCGTCGCCGCCTGACGATGCAAGGCGAACCGGGCGCTGCCCTGCGACAGGGTGGCATCGGTACTGGCCACGCCCAGGTCCAGCGACAGGCGCATCGGTTTGGCGCGACCCGAACGCAGTACGCCATCGCAGCGCCAGCCGCCCTGGATGTCGCGCAACAGTGGGCAATCCCAGGCGATGTCTGCAAAGCGGTAGCCCAGATCTTGCGCGGCGACGCGCTTGGCGGTCAGGCTGAGACTGCCCTGTGTCGCCTGCGCCGGCCAATCCAACCGTACGGTGACGCCCTCCAGCGTGGCCACGGGCGTGACCACTTGGGCGATCCTGGCGCTCAGGGTGCGCCCCGACACCGGCCCCAGGCAGACCAGCAACAGGCAAGGCAGCAGGCGTAACATCGATCGCGGCATGAGTGGAGCATAACGATGCAGGATGCGAATGCGATGAAGCCGCGCTTGTTGCTGGTCGAAGACGACCCGGCCAGCCGAGCGTTCATGGCCGCGGTGATCGCCGCGCTCCCCGCCGAAGTGGATACGGCCGCCTCGGTCGGCACCGCACTGACCCTGGCGACGACGCGGCAACACGAACTTTGGCTCTTCGACGTGCGCCTGCCGGACGGCGACGGCGTCGATCTGCTCGCCCGGCTGCGCAAGCAAGGCATGTCCACGCCGGCGTTGGCGCATACCGCTTCGCGCGATCCGGACGAGCACGCGGCATTGCTGCAGGCCGGCTTCCTGGCCACGCTGACCAAGCCGTTCGCGGCCGCCGAATTGCGCGAAGCCATCGCAAGCACGCTGGGCCGCAATCCCGCGCCGGTCGTGGCGGAGCGATCCGCTGGCGCGGCGGCCGTCTGGGACGACGAGCGCGCGCTCGCCGCCCTGAACGGCAATCGCGAACATGTCGCCGCCTTGCGAGCGATGTTCCTGGCCGAATTGCCTGACCAGCGCAGCGCCGTGCTGGCGGCGTTAGCCCAGGGCGATACCGCCGCGGCGCGCAGCGTATTGCACCGGCTCAAGGCCAGTTGCGGATTCGTCGGCGCCGCGTCGTTGAAATCGTCGGTCGAGCGGCTCGATGCGGCGATGCACGACCGCGCGCGAGCCGATGAGTTCGCCCGGATTGTGGAGCGAACGCTGGCCGGCTGACGCTTTTTTGTGGCGGCGGCTTCTGTAGGAGCGGCTTCAGCCGCGAGCTTTTGATCTTCTTAGCCGTCATCCCGAGCGACGCGAGGGACCTGCTTGATTCGTAGCGCCATGAACAAGCAGGTCCCTCGCTTCGCTCGGGATGACGGCAAAAAAGCTCGCGGCTGAAGCCGCTCCTACAGAAGCCGCTGTACGAAAGCGGCGCCAATTAGCCTTCTGCGACACGCGGTTTGCCGCGCGACAACTGCCCGATCAGCTCCCACGATTTCAGCCCGCGGCCGCCGAGATGGTGCGCGAGCACCGCGCGCATGACGCGGCGCAGGCTGGCCAGGTCTTCGGCCGCCGGTTGCCGGTCGTGCGCGAGCGCCAGCAGCGCGCGGCCGGTGGCGGCTTCGTCGCGGTCGCGCTGGCCGCGGTCGCTGAGCAGGCGCCGCGGGCCGTGTTCCGGATCCAGCCGGTAACGCGCGGCAGGGTCGATCGCCTCGCCATCGCCGTCGATGTCGAACGAGAAACCGAACCCGAGCGCGTCGAGCAGATCGCGTTCGAAGCGCCGCAGCGTCCAAGCCAGCGGCTCGTCCGACGACAACCGCGCCCGCGCCAAGCCGTACGCCTGGTACAACTCGCCATGCGGATCGTTGCGCGGCGCCAGGCGCAGCACCAGCTCGCTGAGGTAGAAACCCGCCAGCGCCGGATCGCCGGCCAGGCGCGGCGCCACATCGAGCGCTTCGGCGCCGTTCAAGCGCGCCAGTTCGCCGCGCTGCACGGCATCGAAACGGATGTGCTGCAGCGGCTGCAACGCAGCGCGCAACGGATGCCGCTTGGGTCCCTGCACGCCGCGCGCGACCAGGCCAACGCGGCCATGGGTTTCTCCAAGCACTTCGACCAGCAGGCTGGTTTCGCGCCAGGGGCGCGTGTGCAGCACGTAGGCGGCTTCGTTGTCGATGCGCATTTCGGTGGCGTTTCCGGCGTTTTGCTCTTAGCCGTCATTCCCGCGAAGGCGGGAATCCAGTGACTTTGGCTTTTCAGGAAGTGGCGAAGCGAGCACGTTGCGCCGCGCCCCCTCGCCCAACCCTCTCCCGCAAGCGGGAGAGGGCCTAAACCAAGTCACTGGATTCCCGCCTTCGCGGGAATGACGGCTGAAAGCAGGAGCATTCAAAGCCAGCTCAATCGTGGTAACCCAACGTCCGCAACGCCGCTTCGTCGTCCGACCAACCCTCGCGCACCCGCACCCAGGTCTCGAGGAATACTTTGCGGCCGAACAACTGCTCCATGTGCGAACGCGCCAGCGTACCCACTTCGCGCAGGCGCGAACCGCCCTTGCCGATCACGATCGCCTTCTGCCCGTCGCGCTCGACCCAGATCACCGCGCCGATGCGCAACAGCTCGCCGTCCTCGACGAAGCGCTCGATCTCGACCGTGGTCGCATACGGCAACTCGGCGCCGAGCTGGCGCATCAGTTGCTCGCGCACCATTTCGCCGGCGAGGAAGCGCTGGCTCTTGTCGGTGATCTCGTCCTCGCCGTACATCGGCGGCGCCTGGGGAAGCAGCTTCAACAAGTCGTCGACCAGCGCCTCCAGGCCGCTGCGCTTCAACGCCGAGATCGGATGCACGCTGGCGAATTCGCGCCCCGCCGACACCTTGGCCAGATAAGGCAGCAACGCCGTCTTGTCGCGCAGCTTGTCGACCTGGTTCACGGCCAGCACCACCGGCACACCGGCTTCTTTCAGCGCATCGAAGGCGAGCGTGTCTTCGTCGTCCCAGCGCCCGGCCTCGACCACCAGCACGGCGGCATCGACGCCTTCCAGCGCGCCGCGCGCGGCGCGGTTCATCCAGCGGTGCATCGCGGACGCGGTCGATTTGCCCTGCTCGCGGTGCAGGCCGGGCGTGTCGACCAAAGCGATCTGCCCCTGCGGGAACGTGGCGATGCCCAGCAGCCGGTGCCGCGTGGTCTGCGGCCGCTTGGACGTGATGCTGACCTTGGCGCCGACCAGCGCGTTGACCAGGGTCGATTTGCCGACGTTGGGGCGGCCGATGACGGCGACGCTGCCGGCGCGGTGGAAGGTGGGATCCATGCGTGGATTGTCCGCCTTCGCCGGCCGCCTGGGCAAATGCGCTTTTTGTGGGGACGGCTTTAGCCGCGAGCTTTGCCGGGAGGAAGCAAGATCAAGAGCTCGCGGCTAAAGCCGCTCCCACAAAGCTGCGGTCGCCTACGAAACAGCGAGCAGGGCCTGCAACACGCCTTCCGCCGCGGCCTGCTCGGCGGCCCGCCGCGAAGGGCCCTCGCCTTCGGCGGCCAACTCGGCATCGGTCAGCCGACAACGTACGTGGAACACCTTGGCATGGTCGTCGCCGCTTTCCGCCGCCAGTTCGTAGACCGGCAAGGGCCGCTGCCGCGCCTGCAGCCATTCCTGCAAGCGCGTTTTGGCGTCCTTGTCGACCTTGCCGGCTTGCAGCTCGTCGATGGCCTGCGCGAACCAGGGCAGTACCGCGTCGCGGCAGGCCTCGTAACCGGCGTCGAGATAGATGGCGCCGACCAGCGCTTCCAGCGCGTCGGACAGGATCGAGTCGCGGCGATGGCCGCCGGACTTCATCTCGCCGGGCCCGAGGATGAGCGCGCCGCCCAGGTCCATGCGCCGGGCGATCGCCGCCAGCGAGGATTCGCGCACCAGTTCCGAACGCGCGCGGGTCAGCGCGCCTTCGTCCGCCTTGGGCCAACGCGCATACAACGCGTCGGCCACGATCAGTCCGACCAGCGCATCGCCCAGGAACTCCAGGCGCTCGTTGTGCGGAGCGCCGGCGCTGCGATGGGTCAGGGCCTGTTTGAGCAGGCCCGGATCTTTGAAAGCATGGTTTCCGAAGGCGTCGCCACCGGAGCCCAGGCTGCGATCAGCCGTCGATGTCACCGGTGCGGGTCAGTTCTTGCACTGCGTTGAATTTTCCGACCACATCGATGTTGTAGATCATCGGCTTGCGGACTTCGTAGTCGACTTCCATCTTCCAGCCGCGATCGCCGCGCGAGAGCTTGACGTTCTCGGGCTTCACGTTGTCGGAGTAGTTGATGTACAGCCGGCGAAAGAACAGGTCCTGGATCTTGGCCGGATCCTGCATGGCGATGCCGGGCTCGTTGGACAGCCCCTTCAGCGCCGTCTTGACGCTGTAGAACTCCTGGTACATCGGGAACAGCTTCATGCCGACATAGGCGAAGAAACCCGCCACGGCCAGCACGACCAGGAACCCGATCAGGGTGATGCCGCTTTGCGTGCGTTTCATGCTCTCCCCTCTTACTGAAATGACGCTATGGAATGCTCGAACCGATCCGCGAGAAATCCACCCCACCCGCGCTGCGATCGATGTTGAGCCAGATCAGGAACGCCTTTCCGCGGAGATTCTCCTCGGGCAGGAAGTGGACGTCCCAGAACCGGCTGTCCTCGCTATTATCACGATTGTCGCCCATGACGAAATACTGTCCGGCCGGCACCGTCCATTGTCCCTCGCCCTGGGCCGCGAAAAACGGCAAGTCCTCACGTTCCAGCACCGGATGCGGCCGCCCGGGCAATTCTTCGGTGAGCAGGGTGGCGCCGGTCATGTCGCCGCCCTGGCCCTTGCCGACATAGCTGCCCACCGGGCGGTAGGCGAACGGCTTGCCGTTCACGTAGACCGTATTGTCGCGGTAGGCCACGGTATCGCCGGGCAGGCCGATCACGCGTTTGATCCAATCCTGCTCGGGGTGGTGCGGCGGCTTGAACACGACCACGTCGCCGCGCTTGGGCTCGCCGACGGCGAAGAACTTCTTGTTGGTGATCGGCAGGCGCAGGCCGTAGGCGAACTTGTTGACCAAGATGAAGTCGCCGATCAGCAGGCTGGGCATCATCGAGCTGGACGGAATCCGGAACGGCTCGGCGACGAAGCTGCGCAGCAGCAGCACGATCAGCAGCACCGGGAAGAACGCGCGCGAATAATCGACCAGCACCGGTTCCTTGGTCTCCAGCAGCGCGCCGCCCTCGCGCTCGCGCGCCTTGGCGAAGAACAGCCGGTCGAGCAACCAGATGATGCCGGTGGCGAAAGTCAGCACCACCAAACCGATTTCGAACCAACGCATGCTTGCTCCTAATACTTATGCCCCTCTCCCACCGGGAGACGGGTTGGGGTGAGGGTACGGCGAAGCGATGGCGCTGCACCGTCCCGGCAGAAAGGGACGAGGTGAACTGGAACATCCGTCACTTCGCCGAACCCTCATCCGCCCTCCGGGCACCTTCTCCCGAGGGGAGAAGGAAAATCAAGGCCTAACCGTCATTTCGACCGCTATCGCCCGCCGGATGCCGCCACGGATTATTTGTTGTCGACCTGCAATACGGCCAAAAACGCTTCCTGCGGGATTTCCACGCGTCCCACCTGCTTCATCCGCTTCTTGCCTTCCTTCTGTTTCTCCAGCAGCTTCTTCTTGCGGGTGGCGTCGCCGCCGTAGCACTTGGCCAGCACGTTCTTGCGCAGCGCCTTGACCGTGCTGCGGGCGATGATTTGCGAGCCGATCGCGGCCTGGATGGCCACGTCGAACATCTGCCGCGGGATCAGCTCGCGCATCTTGTCGGTCAGCTCGCGGCCTCGGCGGTCGGCGTGCTGGCGGTGGGTGATGATGCTCAGCGCGTCGACCTTGTCGCCGTTGATCAGCGTGTCCACGCGCACGAACGGGCCGGCATCGAAGCGCAGGAAGTGGTAATCCAGGGAAGCGTAGCCGCGCGAGACCGATTTGAGCCGGTCGAAGAAGTCCAACACCACTTCGGCCATCGGCAGCTCGTAGCTGATCTGCACCTGGCTGCCCAAGTAGTTGATGCCGACCTGGCTGCCGCGCTTCTCCTCGCACAGAGTGATCACGTTGCCGACGTAATCGGGCGGGGTGAGGATGTTGGCGCGGATGATCGGCTCGCGGATCTCCTCGACCAAGTTCATCTGAGGAAGTTTGGCCGGATTGTCCAGCGGCAGCACCGTGCCGTCGGTCTTGAGCACTTCGTAGATCACCGTCGGCGCGGTGGTGATCAGGTTGAGGTCGTATTCGCGTTCCAGCCGCTCCTGCACGATTTCCATGTGCAGCATGCCCAGGAAGCCGCAGCGGAAGCCGAAACCCATCGCCTCGGAGCTTTCCGGTTCGAAGCGCAGCGCGGCGTCGTTGAGGCGCAGCTTTTCCAATGCTTCGCGCAGCGCGGGATAGTCTTCGGCATCGACCGGGAACAGGCCGGCGAACACGCGCGGCTGCATTTCCTGGAAGCCGGGCAGCGGCTTGGACGCGGGGTCCGAAGCCAGCGTGAGCGTGTCGCCCACCGGCGCGCCGTGCACATCTTTGATGCTGGCGTGGATCCAGCCCACTTCGCCGGCGCCGAGCTTGGGCAGGTCCTTGCGCTTGGGCGTGAACACGCCGACCTTGTCGACCAGATGCGTGCGCCCGGTCGACATCACCAGTATCTTGGTGCCGGGTACGATCTCGCCCTGCATCACCCGCACCAGCGAGACCACGCCCAGGTAGTTGTCGAACCACGAGTCGATGATCAGCGCCTGCAGCTTGTCGGTATCGCGCGGCTTGGGCGGCGGGATGCGCAGCACGATCGCCTCGAGCACGTCGCCGACGTTGAGGCCGGTCTTGGCGCTGATCGCCACCGCGTCCTCGGCGTCGATGCCGATCACCGCTTCGATTTCCTTCTTGACCCGGTCGACGTCGGCGGTGGGCAGGTCGATCTTGTTGAGCACCGGCACCACTTCCAGGCCCTGTTCGACCGCGGTGTAGCAGTTGGCGACCGATTGCGCTTCCACGCCCTGGGCGGCGTCGACCACCAGCAGCGCGCCCTCGCAGGCGGCCAGCGAGCGGCTGACTTCGTAGCTGAAGTCGACGTGGCCGGGGGTGTCGATGAAGTTCAGCTGGTACACCTGCCCGTCCTTGGCCGTGTACGGCAGGGAGACGGACTGGGCCTTGATGGTGATGCCGCGCTCGCGCTCGATCGGATTCGAGTCGAGCACCTGCGCCTCCATCTCGCGGGCCTGGAGCCCGCCGCAGAGTTGGATGATGCGGTCGGCCAACGTCGACTTGCCGTGGTCGACGTGGGCGATGATGGAGAAGTTGCGGATATTCCGCATCGAATCGGACATGGGGCGCGGGTACGGCCGACATCGCGGCCCTTCTGAGACAACGCGCCATTATCGCACGAGCCCGGCTCCTTCCCTCTCCCTTTTGCGGGAGAGGGACAGGCCCGAAGGGCCAGGGAGAGGGTCCGGCTTTTCGCGAGAAACCAACCGCAAAGAGCAAAGGCATGCTTCGCTCCGCTCGCGCCCCCTCTCCTGCCCTTCGGGCATCCTCCCCCGCAGGGGGAGGAAAAAGCATCAGCCCTCGTCGCTTTCGTCGTCGCCACTTGCCCGCGGCGTCACCGCCACGAACTGGGTCGACTGCCCGCGCCGCACCAGCAGCATCACGGTCTGGCCCTGTTTGACATCGCGCAGCTGCTGATTGAGTGCGGCCGCGCTGGAGACGTCGCTGCGGCCGACCTGCAGGATCACGTCGCCGGGCCGCAAGCCGGCGCTGCGCGCCGCCAACCCTTCGATACGGGCGATACCGACGCCTTCGCCAGGCTTCAGCCCGAGCTGCCGGCGGTCGTCCGCGTCCAGGTCCTGGCCGACGATGCCCAGCGGGTTGGACGACGGCGCCGAAGACGGCGACCGCGGTGTCGAACCCGGTGTGCCGGCTGTCGGCGTGTCGCTCAATTCGGTCAGCGTGACCGGGATCTCGATGGTCCGGCCTTCGCGATAGACGCTCAGGCGCACCTTGGTACCTGGCGCCATCGCACCGATCAGCGGCGGCAGATCGCTGGCGTCGTTGATGCTGGTGCCGTTGATGGCACGGATCACGTCACCCCGCTGGATACCCGCCTTTTCGGCAGCGCTGCCCGGCGGCAGATCGTTGACCAGCGCACCGCGCGAATCGGGGAGACTGAAGCCTTTGACCGCATCCTGGTCGACAGGCCCGATCAGCACGCCGAGTTGGCCGCGGCTCACGCGGCCGGTCGTTTTGAGCTGCTGCACCGCGTTCATCGCGATGTCGATCGGGATCGCGAAGCTCACGCCCATGTAGCCGCCGGAATTGCTGAAGATCTGCGAATTGATGCCGACCACTTCGCCGCGCGTGTTGAGCAGCGGGCCGCCCGAATTGCCGCGGTTGATCGCCACGTCGGTCTGGATGAAGGGGACGTACTGCTGGTTGGCGTAAGGATTGGAACGCCCGACCGCGCTGACCACGCCGGCGGTGACCGAGTGGTCCAGGCCGAACGGCGAACCGATGGCCACCACCCACTGGCCCGGCTTGAGCTGGTTGGAATCGCCGGTGCGCAAGAACGGCAAGCTGCCGCCGGAGATCTTGAGCAGCGCCACGTCGGATTTTTCGTCGCTGCCGACCACTTTGGCGGTGAACTCGCGGCGGTCGGACAGCTTGACCTTGACCTCGTCGGAGCCTTCGACCACGTGATGGTTGGTGAGCACGTAGCCATCGGCGGAAATGATGAAGCCGGTGCCCATCGACACGCCGCCGCCGCGCGGGCCGGGGCTGGGCATGCCCGGCATGCCGGGGCCGAAGAAGCGACGGAAGATTTCCGGGATGTCCTCGTCGTCCGGCATCTGCTGCATGGCTGTGCGGCGCGGCTTCACATCGGCTTCGATGTTGACCACGGCCGGACCGACCCGCTCGACCAGCTGGGTGAAATCGGGCAACCCGCCGACCAGCTGCGGCGCGGGCGCCTGCGGCGATGCGGCCGGCGTGACCGCACCGGATTGCTGCGCGGTGGCATCGGGCAAGGCGACGACCACGGCGGTGGCGATGGCGGCACCCAGGGACATGGCGGCGAAGGGACGTAACGAACGGATCATCGGGGACTCATCCTCGACAAGTGTTGAAGGAAGTGGCGACTTGGAGCGACAAAAGCGGGAAACGTTCCCGCTCAGCGTTGCGGCGTTTCCTGCAGGCTCGCATCGGACCCGCTGTCCGCGGGCGGCGAGGAAGCGGGCAAGCGCGGCTGGAACGGGTAGTACGCGTTGGTCGTGCCGTAATCGACGCTGAGCGCGCCGGAAGAGAACTGCGGCAGGGTCGCGCTAGGCCAAGGCCGGCTCGGTGCGATCGGCTGCGATGCGAAAGGATCGCTGGAAGCTATAGCCGAAGCTGCAGCCGGATGGAAGGTGATGGATGGCTGGCTCGCCGCATCCGCCGCCGTATTCGATGCCGCCACTGCGACCGGCAAATTCTCGCGCGCCGACGCGCGCAAGGCCGCACGCTGCGCCTGCGATCGCGAAGAAGAAACGCGCCGGTTGGCCGCGCGCCGCGGCACTTCGGCCACCGCCACCGCGGTGGCGGCGAGCGCGCCGGCCGCATTCGGGTCGGCCGCATTCGGATCGGCGGCGGGCGGCGCAGCGGGAGTGGCCGGCACCGATGCGGGCGACGGCTCGGAGGAAGCGGCGACGATCTGCGCGGGCTGGGCGCCGTCCGGCAACGCCTCCGCCGGCGGTTGCTGGCGGGTCATGAAGAAAGCGAGCAAGGCGACCGATGCGGCCAACGCGCCGCCGCCCCAACGCGTCCAGCGCTGCGACTGCGCGGCCGGCTTGAGCGGCGGCGCGGGTTCGGCGGCCACCCGCGCGGCCACGCGTTGCGAGAAATCCGCGGGCAACGGCGCCACCGCGCGGCCGCGCAGCGTCTCGCCGGCCAGCTGCCAGCGCTCCCAGCACCCGCCCAGCTCGGTGTCGTGCTGCATGCGGCGCAACAGGAATCGGGCCTCGTCGGGCGGCAATGCGCCGTCCATCAGCGCCGAAAGCTGGAGCCGATAGTGGATTTCGATCTTGTCGTCGCCGTTGCGATGGTCTTGGGTCATGTGCGGGCACGCTCACGGGGTTCGTTGTCGAGCAGGGGCTGCAATTCGGTGTCGATGGCTTCGCGCGCCCGGAAGATGCGCGAACGCACGGTACCGATAGGGCAATCCATCTTCTGCGCGATCTCTTCGTAACTCAGGCCGTCCACCTCGCGCAGGGTGATGGCGGTGCGCAATTCTTCCGGCAATCCATCGACCACGCGCATCACCGTTCGTTCAATTTCCTGGCGCATCAGTTCGCGCTCGGGCGTATCGGTGTCGCGCAGGCGGATGCCGGATTCGAACTGCTCCGCGTCCGCCGCGTCGATATCGTCGGTCGGCGGGCGCCGGTTGTGCGAAACGAGATGGTTCTTGGCGGTGTTCACGGCGATACGGTGCAACCAGGTATAGAACTGCGCGTCGCCACGGAAGTTCGCGATCGCCCGGTAGGCGCGCAGGAAGGTTTCCTGCGCCACGTCCTGGCACTCGCTCCAGTCGGAGATGTAGCGCCCGATCAGGGCTGCGATCCGATGCTGGTACTTGCGCACCAGCAAATCGAAAGCCGCACTGTCGCCGCGCTGCACGCGCCTGACCAGCTCGTGGTCCAACAACTCCTGCGATGAATCCTTATCGGCCATCGGGCCGGCGCTCCTTTCGCCCGGCTCGGTGGCTGGGCGGTATGACCTTTGGCATGGGAGAAAGTTCCAGCAGGGGTGGGGGATCGGGAAGCGGGAATGGGCCGGCGAAGAAATCCGGGCGCGATTTCCGGCCCGCCAATGGCTCTAAATGGCGTCAAAAAAGCCTTTTTCCATTCCCTGCCGCCGATTCCCCATGCCCGTCGCTTGTTGACGCCATCGGAACATCCTCTGGATGATAACGGTTCCATACCCGACTGAATGGCAGATTCCACATGATCGAAGGCCTGGACGGACTGCGCTTCAGCCACTGGCAAGCCGAGGCCCGCCCCGATGGCGTGGTGGTGCTGTCGTTCGACCGCGCCGGCGAGTCGGTGAACACCTTCGCACAGGACGTGCTGATCGAGCTCGACGCCTTCCTGGAGCGGATTGCGCTGGACCCGCCCAAAGGCCTGGTGATCCGTTCGGCCAAGGCCAAGGGCTTCATCGCCGGCGCCGACATCCGCGAGTTCCAGGAATTCGACGAGAAAGGCACGATCGGCGACTCGATCCGCCGCGGCCAGCAGGCATTCCAGCGCCTGGCCGAGCTGCCCTGCCCTACGGTCGCGGCGATCCACGGCTTCTGCATGGGCGGCGGCACCGAGATTTCGCTCGCCTGCCGCTATCGCGTGGCCAGCAACGATCCATCCACCCGCATCGGCCTGCCGGAAGTGAAGCTGGGCATCTACCCCGGCTGGGGCGGCAGCGTGCGGCTGCCGCGACTGGTCGGCGCGCCGGCCGCGATGGACATGATGCTGACCGGGCGCACACTGTCGGCTTCGGCGGCGAAGGCGATCGGACTGGTCGACAAGGTCGTCGATGCGGCGACACTGGTGGATGCCGCAGCCGAGCTCGCGCTGCGCGGCACGCAGCGTCCGTTCAAGCAGCGCTTCCTGGGCTGGATCACCAATACCTGGCCGGTGCGGCAGATCCTCGCGCCGATGCTGGTCAAGCAGGTCGCGCGCAAGGCACGCAAGGAGCACTACCCCGCGCCGTATTCGTTGATCGAAACCTGGCGGCGCAGCGGCGGCGGCATCCAGGCGCGGCTGGCGGCGGAACGCAAATCGGTGGTCAAGCTCGCGGGCACGCCGACCGCGCGCAACCTGACCCGGGTGTTCTTCCTGCAGGAAAGATTGAAAGGCCTCGGCGGGAAAGAATCCGGCATCCGCACCGTGCACGTCGTCGGCGCCGGCGTGATGGGCGGCGACATCGCCGCATGGTCCGCTTACAAAGGTTTCGAGGTGACGCTGCAGGATCGCGAGCAGCGCTTCATCGACGGCGCGATGGCGCGCGCGCAGGAACTGTTCGCCAAGAAAGTGAAGGACGACGCCAAGCGCCCGGAAGTCGCCGCGCGATTGAAATCCGACTTGAACGGCGACGGCGTGCCGGATGCGGATCTGGTGATCGAAGCCATCATCGAACAGGCCGAGGCCAAGCGCGACCTGTACGCGACGCTGGAACCGCGGATGAAGGCCGATGCGCTGCTGACCACCAATACCTCATCGATCCCGCTGGACGAACTGCGCGAGCACATCCAGCGCCCGGCGCAGTTCGCCGGCCTGCACTATTTCAATCCGGTGGCGATGATGCCGCTGGTGGAAATCATCCACCACGACCGGGTCGCGCCGGAAACCGGCAAGCGCCTGGCCGCGTTCTGCAAGGCCATCGACAAATTGCCGGTGCCTGTCGCAGGCACGCCCGGCTTCCTGGTCAACCGCGTGCTGTTCCCGTACATGCTGGAAGCGGCGACGGCGTATTCCGAAGGCATTCCCGGCGCGGCGATCGACAAGGCCGCGGTGAAATTCGGCATGCCGATGGGACCGATCGAGCTCATCGATACGGTTGGCCTGGATGTGGCTTCCGGCGTCGGCCAGGAACTTGCGCCTTTTCTCGGCCTGGCGATTCCTGCCGCGTTGGCCACGCCGCCCGAGCAAGGCAAGCGCGGCAAGAAAGACGGCCAGGGCCTGTATTCGTGGGAGAACGGCAAACCGAAGAAGCCCGAGTTGCCGAAAGACTACAAGGCGCCCGAAGACTTGGAAGATCGCCTGATCCTGCCGCTGCTCAACGAAGCCGTCGCCGCACTGCACGATGGCGTGGTCGAAGACAAGGACCTGCTCGATGCGGGCGTGATCTTCGGCACCGGCTTCGCGCCGTTCCGCGGCGGCCCGATCCAGTACATCCGCGAAACCGGCCCGGATGCGCTGCTGGCCAAGCTGCAAGCGCTGCAGGGCAAGTACGGCGACCGCTTCGCGCCGCGGCCTGGCTGGGATTCGGCGGCGTTGCGCGCCTAGCCGATCGGATCGGAAGACATCAAAGCGCGCCGGCGATATTGAGGCACGCCAACGCCAGCGTCGTCAGCCACGTGAGATGCGCGCCAGCCACCCGCAACGGATGCGGGCCTTCGGATTTCCACAAGCCGCATGCGTTCGCCGCCCGCGCGGCGACGAGGACCACGCCGGCCGCGTGCAGGATCCAGGCGCGGCCGCCGCCGATCTCGCAAAGCGCCATGAGCAGCAACGCGACCGGTATGGACTCGGACGCGTTGCCGTGCATCCGTACGACGCGCCGCATGCGCGGGTCTCCGCCGGCGCCTAGCCCGATGCCGAGCTTGGCGCGATGCGCGGCGACGTTGACGGAGAGCGCCACCAGCCAGAGACCGAGCAAGCCGGCGTAAGCGGAAGTGATTTGAACGGACATCGGAACACCTCGCCATCGGCCTTCGCGGCGGCGGCACGCGGGCCGGATCGTCCGGCCCGCGTGCAACGCCGATCCGGCGGTTACTCGAAGCGGTAAGACACCTGCAGGCTCCAGAACCGGCCCGGCACGTCGTAAGTGCTGGGGTCGTAGCCGTTGAGCGCGCAGCTGTAGCAAACGCGCGGATCCTTGTCGAAGACGTTGTTGAGGTTCAAGCCGAAACGCAGGCCCTGCACGCCGAACGGCGAGTCCCAGCTCGCGAACAAGTCGTGGTAGGTCGTGGCGCCCAGCTTGTCGCGCGACAGCGACGGGTTCTCGAAGTTCGGCTCCGAACACAAGCCCATCGCGGTAAGCGACAAGGTCGGGTTGCTGTCGAACGCATCCGAGCAGCGTTCGGTGAGCGAGCTGGTGTAGCGCGCGGTCCAGCCCAGGCCGAAGTTGCCGCGTTTCCAATCCACGGTCAGCTTCGACTGGACGCGCGGAATCGCGCTGTCGTTCTCCTCGACGCCCACCGTGCGGCTGAAACGGCTCCCGAAACTGTCGGTAGCGACGAAGCTGTCGACGTAAGTGTTCTGCCAGTTCGCGCCGAAGCGGCCGACGTCGGTCTCCAATGCCCATTCGATGTTCAGATCGACGCCGTCGGTCTCGATGTCGCCGATATTGGCCAGGCGGTTGTCGAACGAGGCGATGGTGCCGGTGGCGTTGCGCACGATGCCCGCGCACGACGACGAGGCCGCATTCGCCGATGCCACGCAGGCGTTGAGCACGTCCTGCGCATCGGGCGCCTGGATAGCCGATTTCACATGGTGGCGATAGTAGGTGGCTTCGATGTCCAGGCTGTCGGCGAACGCACTGCCCTTGATCCAGTCGGGGCTGTAGACCGCGCCGAAGGTCAGGCTCTCGGAAGTCTCCGGCTGCAGCTTGTCGTTGCCGCCGGTGGTGGTGAAGATCTGGAAGCCCAGCTGCTTGTAGGTGGTCGGAATGCCGAGCGCGGTGCAGTTGGCGATCAACTGCGCGTTGCCGGACGTCGCATATCCGGAGCAAGGATCGGTGATGCTCGCGCCGAACTGCGACAGGCCGTAAAGCTCGCCGATGAACGGCGCGCGGAAACCTTCCGAGTAGGTGCTGCGCAGCAACAGCGAATCGTGGGGGCGCCACTTGAGGCCGATCTTGGTGGTGGTCACGTCGCCGAAGGTGCTGTAGTCCGAATAGCGGGCCGCCACGCTCAGGTCGAGATCCTTGGCGAAACGCTTGTCGCGCAGCAGCGGCGCGCTGAGCTCGCCGTAGAATTCGCTGACGTCGTAATCGCCCTGGGTGGCGACCGTGGCCGCCTGGTCCGGGATTTCGCCGGCCACGCGCGCCGCATCCGGCGTGAACGAGCCGTCGTAGCGCCGATGTTCGAAGCCTGCGGCGAAGGCCAGGGGGCCGTCCGGCAGGTCGAACAGATCGCCGCTGACGTTGGCCGAGGCGATCTGCAGATTCTGCTCGCTGCTGTCGTGCACGGTGGTCTTGATCCAGGCCAGCATCTGCGGCGTGATCGTGCCTTTCCCGTCGGCGCCCATGCCGCCGAAGATGTTCAGCGGCACGCAGCCCGGCGTGGCGGCGCACGTCGCAGGATTGCCCAGCGCCAACTGCACGCGGCGCATGTTGTAGGTGTTGCGGAAAACCTGTTCGGCGCGGTTCTGCGAGTTGACGTAGTTCAGGTCCCAGTAGAACGCACGCGATCCGGCCGCGAACTCGCCCTCGAGTCCGGCGTTGAAGTAGTAGGTGTCGACGGTCTGCTCGAAGATGCGCGGCCCGCCCTCCACCGGACGGCGCGCGATGGCGATCATGGTGCCGCCCTGGGCGACCGGAATCAGGTCGCGGCCGAACGGATTATAGGGATTGAGCATGGACACGCCGATGCGGTCGGCCAGGCCGTTGCCGGGCGCTTCCTGTCCGATCACGATCGCGTTGGGCGCGGCCTGGTTGACCGATTCGCGCCGGTTGTAGAGCGCCTTGGCATAGAACTTCAGGCCTTCGTTGATCGTGAAATCGGTGGCCGCGAACAGGCTCTTGCGCTTGTTCGGCGTCAGGACCAAGTTGTACGGCTGCGCGTTGAAGCTCAAATCGTCGGTATAGGGTACGTAGTCCGCGGGAAACACGGGGCTGCCGTTGCCGGCCACCGGCGTGTTGGGCAGCGTCGTGACGTCGCAGAACGGCGCATCGGGAATGCCGTCGCCATTGAGGTCGCGCAGCGGGCACACGCCGAGCTCGCTCAACCCTCCGATGAATACCGCGCGGCCCTGCGGGGTGGCGGGGCTGCCGCGGGTGATGCCGCCCGGGAAATCGTCGGAGATGTCGCGATCGCCGGAGGACACCGCTTTCTGCTCCTGGAAACTCGCGGAGAAGATCGCATTAAAACGATCGTTGCCGGTGCCCACCGTCATTTCCGCGCGCGAGGTCTCGCCGTCGCCGTCCTCGAACTGGCCGTACGAGCCGGTGAACTGGGCGCCCTTGAAATCGCGCCGCGTGACGATGTTGACCACGCCTGCGATCGCGTCCGAGCCGTACACCGCGGAAGCGCCGTCGCCCAGCACTTCGATGCGTTCGACGATCGCCAGCGGAATCGTGTTGAGGTCGGCCGCGCCGCCCACGCCGGAGGCTGAGGATTCGTACACCCAGCGCTTGCCGTCGACGAGCACGAGCACGCGCTGCGCGCCCAGGTGGCGCAGGTCGATCTGGGTGGAGCCGGCGCCGATGCCGCCGCCGTCGGGCGGCGTGCCGGCGTTGCCGCTGGTGTTGAACTGCGTATTGAGCGCCTTGCCGCTGCTGGTGAGCTGTTGCAGGAAGTCGCCGACGGAGATCAGGCCGCTCTGCTCGATCTGCTCGCGGGTGATGTTGAGCACCGGCGATTGGCCTTCGACTTCGGCCTTGCGGATGTTGGAGCCGAGCACTTCGATGCGATCGAGCGTGACCGTCTCCTGTGGCTGCGCCGTTTCCTGCGACTGCGCGAGGAGCGCGCCGCACTGGAAGGCCAATGCCACCGCCAGCGCGACTGGCGTGCGACGCAATCCGCGCGGGCGGTTGGTTCTGTGTTTAGCTTTCATATTCCTCTATTCCCCTGATGGTGACGTCGTTCGGTGCTGCGCCGCGCCGCAAGCGACCGTCGGCTTGATGCGGCGTGGCGAATTCGGAGTTCTGCGCTAGCGGTTTCAATCGGGCTTGAGATAGACCCGGCCGTCTTTCATCACGAACGAAGGTGTGCGCGTCAGCGCGATGTCGGCGAGCGGATCGCCGGGCACCGCGACGATGTCGGCCGTCTTGCCCGGTTCGATCGAGCCGAGCGCGGCGCTTTCGCCCAGCGCTTCGGCGGCGTTGACCGTCGCGGCCTGCAACGCTTGCGCCGGGCTCAGGCCGGCCGCGACCAATTCCACGAATTCGCGGGCGTTGTCGCCGTGCGGCAGCGGACCGGTGTCGCTGCCGAATGCGATCCGCACGCCGGCCGCTTCGGCCTTGTCCAGCGAGAGTCGACGCTGCGCGAGCAATCCGCCGATCTTGGCGCGTATGACTTCGGGATAGAAACCGGGCACCCCCGCCTGCTCGTTGATGTAGGCGATCGCCGCTGCGGTAGGCACGTACCAGGTGCCCTGCCGCTTCATCATCGCGATCGCTTCGTCGTCCAGGAAGGTGCCGTGTTCGAGGGTGTCGACGCGGGCGCGCAAGGCGCGCTTGACGCCTTCGAGCCCGTGCGCGTGCGCGGCCACCTTCATGCCGTAGTCGTGCGCAGCGGCGACCACGGCATCCAGTTCGGCCTGCCGCAGTTGCGGGCCCTGCCCGTTCTTCGCCAGCGACAGCACGCCGCCGGTCGCCGTGACCTTGATCAGGTCGGCGCCGTCCTTGTAGCGCTGGCGCACGGCCTTGTAGGCATCGTCCGGGGAATTGATCACGCCTTCGGCGGGACCCGGATCTCCGACCAGCTTCTGGTTGAGGCCGTTGCTGTAGTCGGCATGGCCGCCGGTGGTGCTGATCGCCTTGGCCGCGGTGAAGATGCGCGGCCCTTCGACCACGCCCTGGTTGATCGCATTGCGCAGCGCGATCGACTCGTTGTTGATGTCGCCCAGGTTGCGCACCGTGGTGAAGCCGGCGAGCAGGGTCTTGCGGGCGAAGCGCGTGCCGTGCAAAGCCAAATCGGCCGGATTGACCCGGGGCAGCATCTCGTGGGAGCGCGCATCCACCTGGACCGTGAGATGCGTGTGCAGGTCGATCCATCCCGGCATGCAGGTGTGGCCACCGAGGTCAACCGCTTTCGAATCCGCCGCGACCGCAACGCCCGGCTTGATGGAGACGATGCGTTTGCCCTGGACGAATACCGAATGCGGCCCCAGCAACGCGCCCGCCTTGGCGTCGAACAACTTGCCGCAACGCAGTACCTGCAATGCATCGCCCTGGACGGCGGCGTCCGGAGCGGGATCGGCGCCGATCGCGGCGAATGCGAACAGCAAAGCCATGCCGGCCAGCAAAGGCCGGCGGTACCTTGGTTTCATCGGGCGTATTCCGTGGCGGCCGTGTCTGGCCGTCGCGCAAGATAGAGAGCCTGGCCGCGAGCGGCGACCCGCATTGGGTATCGCCCTTTACTGCCTAAAGACAGCTTGCGGGCGTGTCTTGCGACGAAGGAAACCGTCGCCTGCGCGCTCGCCGCGCACGTTCGCCGGTCTTCCGCGTGGCGCTTCGGCGTGCGGTTACGGAAAAGGCGCCTGGCGGCGCCTTTTCCGTTGGGGCATCACATCGATCCGGGCAAGTCGATCCGCTCCGCATGGGTGATCGTTACTTCCACCAGGAACTTGCTACCGCCGTCGCTCCCGTAGATGGAGAGCCTGGCGCTCTGGGCGAAGGGACTGGCTTGCGGGGCGTACCATTGGGGCGCAAGCAACGCCTCCGCGCTCAACGCATCGCTGGACAGCGCGGTCGAATTGCGTTCGTACAACGAGATCGTCATGTCTGTCGATGCCGCCGGCACGCCGGGACCGAAGAGGTTGTGCTTCGACGCCAGGCGTGCGGAATCGCCGCGGCCAGGCCCCCACAGGTCGTTCTCCAGGGTCAGGGTGAAATCCACCGACGCGGGGTCGCTTTCGAACCGCAGACCGTTGATCTCCGCAGCCATTCCGTATTCCGGGCCGGTATGCCGATAGACCCCTTGCAGCGGCGAGGGATTGCCGTCCGCCGTCTCGGTATCGAAGACGTAATAGCCGGTCACGGCATCGCCCACGTGGACATGGCCGTTGACGACGGATGCGTTCCCCGTCACCGATTTCACCTGCCCCGCGATCGCGAGAGCGATCTGCTCCGCATGCGCGGTCGGCGGCGTCATCGCGATGCTTGCAAGCGCTGCCAAAGCGAACTTCGTGGATATGTTCATTCGGATCCCCTGTTTCGTTCGATAGGTCGCGTCGGCCGCCCTGTTCGGGGCGACGGCGCGTGCCGCACGATGCGGCGGATCACGTTATTCAGGATGGCGGCCGGACACCGCTATCTGTGGACCGGCAAAAAGGACCCGCATCGGTGGGCCGATCGAAAGGCCATAAGTGCGTGCCCCAGAGCCTGCGGCCCGTCGCGCGGCGCGCCGGTCACATCGTATGCGTGGGCTTGTCCGCGTTGAGCGTGCCCGCGAGCAACGCTTCGATCTTGCCTTTCACCGCATCGCCTTCTGCGGTTTCGGCGAACTGCACGCCGATGCCGGCGGTGCGGTTGCCCTGCGCGCCGGGCGGCGTGACCCATACCACCTTGCCGGCGACGGGCAGGCGCTCGCTCGATTCGGGCAATGTCAGCAGCAGGAAGACTTCGTCGCCCAGGAAGTAGCGTTTCGGCGTCGGCACGAAGATGCCGCCGTGTTTCAGGTACGGCATGTAAGCGTGGTACAGCGCCGCTTTGTCTTTGACCGCCAGCGACAGGATGCCCTGCCGCGCGCCGCCCGCTCCGGGTACCGAACTCATCTGCCACCCCCCGCCGTCCGAGCGTCTTCCCCGCGCCAGGACAGCAATAGATCCGCGACCGTCAGGTCGGCCCGCACCGTCGTACGCAACAAGTCGCGGGTGCGATTGGCCGCGTCGAACCACACGGCCAGACTGCGCGTTCGCGCCGCGTCGGTCAAGCCTGCGGCCTCGGCCAAAGCCAGGTCCGCGGCGAAGCGCAAACGCAGGCCGGCATGCTCGTCGGCGGTCCAGCGCTGCGCGGTTTCCAGGGCGGCGGTTTCGCCGCGGCGCAGCCTGGCGAGATCGGCCGCCACCTCGCGGCGCAGCTTGAATACGCCATCGCGAAGCCAGGCATCGGCCAGGCCGGGATGGCCGCGCGCAGCCTCGAGCGCTTCGGCCGCGGCCGCCTCGGCATGGCCCCGCCCGCTCAGCCAGGCCACCGCTTCGGCCTGCGGCGGCAGGCGGAATTCCAGCTTCTGGCAGCGGCTGCGGATCGTCGCCGGCAAGCGCGCCGGATGGGCGCTGACCAGCCACAGGTAGCGGCCAGGCACCGGTTCTTCCAGCGTTTTCAGCAGCGCGTTGCAAGCGGCGTGGTTGATCGCGTCGGCCGGATCGATGATCGCCACCTGCGCGCCGCCATACTGCGGCGTGAGGGTGAGCTTTTCCGACAAGTCGCGGATCTGTTCGATCACGATCTCGGTGCGCAGGCGCGTGCCTTCGCGGTTGAACACGAACGAGATGACGTTGAAATCCGGATGGGTGCCCGCGGCCAGCAGCTGGCAGCCGCGGCAATGCCCGCAAGGTTCGCCGTCGCCGCCGGGCGATACGCACAGCAGGCGTTGCGCCAGGCGCTCGGCCACCGCGCGCTTGCCCAGGTTGGCCGGTCCGCAGAACAGCATGCCGTGCGCGAGCCTGCCGGCGTCGATCGCCTCGCAGGCCTGATCGTAGGCGCGTCGCTGCCAAGGCGCAAAACGGTTCCCGGACGCGCTCATCGCGACGATTCCCGCAGGGCGAGCAAGTGCGCCACCGCATCCGCGGCGACCTGCTCGCGCGGACGCGAGGCGTCGATCACGCGGAAACGATCGGGCTCGGCCTGGGCGCGCATCAGGAACACGCCGCGTGCGCGGGCGAAGAAATCCTCCTGTTCGCGCTCGATGCGGTCGGGCCACAGATCGCGGGTGTTGGTGCGCACGCGGCCCTCGCGCACGTCGATGTCCAACAGCAGGGTCAGGACGGGCACGATGCCGACGACGCGACGTTCCAATTCGGCGATGAACGCCGCATCCAGCCCGCGCCCGCCGCCCTGGTAGGCATAACTGGAGTCGGTGAAACGGTCGCAGATCACCCAGGCGCCGCGCTGCAATGCCGGCAGGATGGTGCGGCGCACGTGCTGGGCGCGCGCGGCGAACATCAGCAATAGCTCGGCCTCCGGCGCGGCCGCTTCGTGCTGCGGGTCCAGCAGCAGGCCGCGGATCTCCTCCGCCAGCGGCGTGCCGCCGGGCTCGCGCGTGCAGACCACGTCCTCGCCCGCGGTTTCCAGCGCATCGCGCAGCGCGGCGATCACGGTCGACTTGCCGGCGCCCTCGCCGCCTTCGAGCGTAATGAAGCGGGCTTGTGGAACCGGCGCTTGTGGAATCGGCGTCGTCATTGCGGGGGAAGCGCTGCCGGTGGCGACTGTTGCTGCAGGCGGTAGCGCTGCAGGTATTCCCGCACCGCCGATTGGTGTTCGCCCAAAGTGCGGGTGAACACGTGGCGTCCGCTGCCGTCGCCGACCGCGACGAAGAACAGCGCATCGCCCGGCGCCGGATTGGTCGCGGCGTGCAGCGCGTCGGCGCCGGGCATCGCGATCGGCGTCGGCGGCAGGCCGGCGCGTGTGTAGGTGTTGTAGGGCGTGTCGGTGGTCAGGTCCTGGCGGCGGATGTTGCCGGCGTAACGGCTGCCCATCCCGTAGATCACGGTCGGATCGGTCTGCAGCAGCATCCCCAGTTTCAAGCGCCGCGCGAACACGCCGGCGATCTGCGGCCGTTCGGAGGCGATGCCCGTTTCCTTTTCGACGATCGAAGCCAGGATCAGCGCTTCGTCCTTGTTCTTGAGCGGCGTATCGGCGGCGCGTCCGTTCCAGGCCTGGTCGAGCGCCTTGGCCATGTCGTCGTAGGCGCGTTTGAGCAATCCGAGGTCGCTGTCGCCACGGTTGTAACGATAGGTTTCGGGCAGGAAGCGGCCTTCGGGATGCTGGCCGGCGTGGCCGAGCGCCTTCATCAGCGCCGCATCGTCCAGTTGCGCCGTTTCCTGTTTCAACGGCGCGGCCTTCGCCAGCGCGGCGCGCAGTTCGCGGATGTTCCAGCCTTCGACGATCGTGAAGCGGTAGCTGACGATCTTGCCGTCGCGCATCGCCGCCAGCAGTTCGCGCGGCGTGGCGCCGGGCCGCAACGCGTATTCGCCCACCTGCAGCCTGCCGGCTGCGCCGATCTGCCGCGCCAGCAACTGCCACTCGACATCCTGGCCGTCGGCCACGCCGGCCGCGCGCAGCTTGCGCAGCACGTGCGGGAAATTGTCGCCGCGCTCGACCAGCAGCGTCTCGCCCGCTTCGATGCCCGAGACCGGCGCGTCGGCGAACCCTGCGTAACGCTGCCAGAGTGCGTACGCACCCGCGCCGGCGAGCAGCGCGGACAGCACGAAGAACATACCGATGCGGCGTTTGCGGCTCACGCGTTGTGATCCTTCAATCGTGGGTCGCGAACATCGGCGCCGCGGCGGCCAGGCGGCCGCGCAAGGCCGATACTTGCGGATGGGGCGCCCAGGCGCGTTCGCCGAGCCGGGCAACCGGCAGGATACCGCGCACCGCATTGCAGAGGAAAACCGCTTCGGCGGATTCGAGCTGCATACGGGACAGGCGCGATTCATCGGCGCCCAGATCGGCCAGTATCCAGGCGCGGCAGACGCCCGCCACGCCGCAGCGGTCGATGCGCGGCGTCGCCCAGCGGCCGCCGACCAGGGCGAACAGATTGGCGGAGGTGGCGCAGACCACATCGCCTTCGGTATCGAGCATCAGACCTTCGTCGGCCTCCCGGCCGGAAGCCGCCGGATCGTTCCATTCGGCGCGCGCGAGCACCTGTTCGAGGCGATTGCAATGCTTGATGCCGGCCAGCGCCGGCTGGATCGACAGGCGCGTATCGCACCAGCGCAGCGTCAATCCATCGCGCAGGCCCGGCGGCAATGGATGCGCAGACAGGATCCACGCCGGCTCCGCGGTTTCGGCCGGCGCATAACCGCGGCCGGCGCCGCCGCGGGTGACGATCAGCTTGAGCACGCCCGCATCGACGCCTTGGAGCGCGGCATCGGCTTGCGCGCGCACGAAATCCCGGTCGGGCAACGGCAGCCGCAACCGCTGCGCGCCGCGCTCGAGACGGGCCCAATGCGCCTCCCACCACGGCGCCCGGCCGCGGTGCGCGCGCAGGGTTTCGAACAGGCCGTCGCCATAAGCGAGCCCGCGGTCGTCCGTGGCGATCGCTTCGACGCGGTGCTGGCCGACGAAGACGCGCGCGCTCACGATGCGATCCCCAGAGCGCGCAATATGCCGCGCGCCTTGGCGCGGGTCTCGTCCAGTTCGCGTTGCGGATCGGAGTCGGCGACGATGCCCGCGCCGGCGCGGAAGCGCAGCGCGGCGCCTTCGATTTCGCAGGTGCGGATGAGGATATTCAGATCGAGATCGCCGTCGCGGTTGAGCCATCCCATCGCGCCGGTATACGCGCCTCGGCCGACGCCTTCCAGCTCGGCGATGATCTGCATGCAGCGCACCTTGGGGCAGCCGGTGATGGTGCCGCCCGGAAATACCGCACGGATCGTTTCTCCCGGCGTCGTCCCGGCGCGCAGCCGGCCGCGCACGTTGCTGACGATGTGGTGCACGTGCGCATAGCTTTCCACCGTCATCAGTTCGTCGACCTCCACGCTCCCCGGCACGCAGACGCGCCCCAAGTCGCTGCGTTCCAAGTCGATCAGCATGACGTGCTCGGCGCGCTCCTTGGGATGGCCGACGAGCTCGCGGATGCGCGCGGCATCGTCGTCGCCTTCGAAGCGGGCTCGGGTGCCGGCGATCGGCCGCGTTTCGACCAGATCGCCGCGCACCGACACCAGCCGCTCGGGCGATGAGCTCGCCGCCGCCCAGCCCTGCCCCGCGAACAAACCGGCGAACGGCGAAGGGTTGGCGCGGCGCAGTTGCGCGTAGAACGCGGCCGGATCGATGGAGCCTTCGAATTCAGCCTGCCACAGGCGCGACAGGTTCGCCTGGAACACGTCGCCGGCAGCCAGGTATTCCAGGATGCGCACGACGCCGCGTGTGAAACGCTCCGGCTCGTCTTCGATCAGTGCGTACGGCGGCCGCCATGTGGCCTCAACGGACTGCGCCGAAGCGCGCCCGAGATCCTGCGCGATGACGTCCAGCATCGCGGCGTGGCCGCTTTCGGCCACAACGACGCAATCGCCGGTGACATGATCGCGCAGCACCGCCGCGGGACAGCGCAGGGCTAGCGCGGTCGGCAGTTTTCCGGGCGCTGCCGGCAGGCGCAGGACGGGCTCCACCTGCGAAGCCAGTTCGTACGCGAGGAACAAGGCCCAACCGCCGTGGAAAGGCCAGCGCGGTTCTTCGCGGGCGATGCGGGCGCTGCGCCAGTCGGCGTCGAGCGCGGACAGGAAATCGTCGGCGACCGCGCCGCCGTCCGCGCGTCGGACGACGCCGTCGGCATGCAGCGCGAGCGATTCTCCGTTTGCGGCAAGCAGCATGTCCCAGCGGCCGTGCACGGTGCCGCTGGCGGCCGATTCCAGCAGCAACGGATAGCGCGACGGCGCTAGCCGGTGCAGGGCCAGCAGGTCGGTGTCCGGAGGGAGCGCGCGCGTTACGAGCATGTGCTTTTAGCCGTCATTCCCGCGAAGGCGGGAATCCAGTGACTTTAATGCTGCCGCCAGATTGTTGCGAAGCCATCCGTAACTTCGCGCGCCCTCACCCAACCCTCTCGCGCAAGCGGGAGAGAGCTAAAGCCAAGTCACTGGATTCCCCGCCTTCGCGGGAATGACGGCTTTTAAAGTCAAACCCGCTTGAAGACCAAGGTGCCGTTGGTACCGCCGAACCCGAACGAATTGGACATCGCGATATCGACTTTCTTCTCGCGCGCCGTATTGGGCACGTAGTCCAGATCGCAGCCTTCCGACGGATTCTCCAGGTTGATCGTCGGCGGAATCACGCCGGCATGGATCGCCATCGCCGAGAACACCGCCTCCACGCCGCCGGCGGCGCCGAGCAGGTGGCCGGTCATCGACTTCGTGGAGCTGACCATGGTCTTGTAGGCGTGCTCGCCGAGCGCGGCCTTGACCGCCATCGTTTCGGCCAGGTCGCCGGCCGGGGTCGAGGTGCCGTGCGCGTTGATGTAGCCGATCGCGCTAGGATCCAGGCCGGCGTCCTTGATCGCATTGCGCATGCAGCGCGCCGCTCCGTCGCCGTTCTCGCTGGGCGCGGTCATGTGGAAGGCATCGCCGCTCATGCCGAAGCCGACCAGTTCGCAATAGATGCGCGCGCCGCGGGCCTTGGCGCGTTCGTATTCCTCCAGCACCACGATGCCGGCGCCGTCGCCCATCACGAAGCCGTCGCGGTCCTTGTCCCACGGGCGCGACGCTTTGGCCGGATCGTCGTTGCGCGTGGACAGCGCCTTCATCGAACAGAAGCCGCCGACCGACGTCGGCGTGGTGGCGTATTCGGCGCCGCCGGCGATCATCGCATCCGCCTCGCCGTACTGGATCATGCGCATCGCCAGGCCGATGTTGTGCGTGGCCGTGGTGCAGGCCGTGACCGCCGCGATGTTGGGGCCCTTGGCGCCGGTCATGATCGACACCTGCCCGGCGATCATGTTGATGATCGTACTGGGCACGTAGAACGGCGAGATTTTGCGCGGGCCGCCTTCGGCCCACTTCAGCGTCGTTTCTTCGATGCCCTTCAGGCCGCCGATGCCGGCGCCGATCGCCACGCCGATGCGCTCGGCGTCGGCTTCGGTCACTTCCAGCCCGGCGTCGGCGATGGCCATCATCGAGGCGGCCACGCCGTAGTGCACGAACGGGTCCATCTTCTTGATGTCCTTCGGCGCGATCCAGGCGGATGCGTCGAAATCCTTCACTTCGCCGGCGATGCGGGTCGAGAACGCGGAAACGTCGAAATGGGTGATCGGGCCGATGCCCGAACGGCCGTTGACGATGCCGTCCCAGCTCGATTGCAGGTCGTTGCCCAGCGGCGACAGGATGCCCAGACCGGTGACGACGACGCGACGCTTGCTCATAACCCTCTCCTGAACCTTAATCTTCTTGCCCGTACGCAGGCGCATGCGCCTGCGCAAACGCACGGGGCCGCGAACGCGGCCCCGTGGCTTGTCACGACCCGCCCGCGGATCGAAGTTTCAATCGCATGGCGGCCTTCAATGGAAAGTCCGGCCGACGACCGGGCTCATTCACGACGGACATCAAGCCTTGACGTGGGCCTTGATGTAGTCGATCGCCTGCTGCACCGAAGTGATCTTCTCGGCTTCTTCGTCGGGGATCTCGCACTCGAACTCTTCTTCGAGCGCCATCACCAGTTCCACGGTATCGAGCGAGTCGGCGCCGAGATCGTCGACGAACGAAGCGCTGTTGGTGACTTCATCTTCCTTGACGCCGAGCTGTTCGACCACGATTTTCTTGACGCGTTCTTCGATGCTGCTCATGGGTGCTTGCTCCTCCCGGGAGACTGTTCAGGGCGATAGTGTAGTGGAAAGGGGATCATGCCGCGCGCGGGCGCGGACGACCAGTCGATTCAATGATTTACGGCCGGATTTTATGCCCGGCGTCAGGCCATGTACATGCCGCCGTTGACGTGCAGGGTCTCGCCGGTGATGTAGCTCGAGGCGGGTCCGGCGAGGAAAGCCACGGCTTGGGCGATATCGGCCGGCTCGCCGAGGCGGCCCAGCGCGATCTGCCCCATCAGCGCCTGCTTGCTGTCCTCCGGCAGGTCTCGGGTCATGTCGGTGGCGATGAAGCCCGGCGCGACCACGTTGACGGTGACGCCGCGCGAGCCGATCTCCTTGGCCAGCGACTTGCTGAACGCGATGATGCCGGCCTTGGCCGCCGCGTAGTTCGCTTGGCCGGCGTTGCCGGTGACGCCGATCACCGAGGCGATGTTGATGATGCGGCCCTTGCGCGCCTTCATCATGCCGCGCATCACCGCTTTCGAGGTGCGGAACACGCTGCTGAGGTTGGTGTCGAGTATGGCCTGCCAATCTTCGTCCTTCATCCGCATCAGCAGGTTGTCGCGGGTGATGCCGGCGTTGTTGACCAGGATGGAGATGGCGCCGAATTCCTTGCCGATCGCGTCGATCAAATCTTCGACGGCAGCGGCATCGGTGACGTTCAGCACACGGCCGTGTCCGCCGGCGGATTGCAGCCGTTCGCCGATCGCCTTCGCGCCGGATTCGGACGTGGCGGTGCCGATCACCGTCGCGCCCTGCGCGGCCAGCGTATCGGCGATCGCAGCGCCGATGCCGCGGCTGGCGCCGGTGACCAGGGCGATTTCGCCAACAAGAACCTTCGTCATATCCACCTCATGCTTCTTACGCTTTTCGCGATGCTTTTTTTGTGGGAGCGGCTTTAGCCGCGATCTTTTGATCTTGGTCCGCGACCTGGGAAAGCTCGCGGCTAAAGCCGCTCCCACAAAAGCCTAAAAGATTATTTCCATTCCGCCAGCGCGGCTTCGAACTCTCCGGGCGTGCCGAGCGGGCGTGCATCCAACGATTTGTCGATGCGCTTGATCAGGCCCGTCAGCACCTTGCCCGGCCCGCATTCGCCGATGCGCGCAGCGCCGCGCGCGGCCAGCGCCTGCACGCAATCGGTCCAGCGCACCGGCAGATACAGCTGGCGCACCAAGGCGTCGCGGATCGACTGCACGTTGTCGCGCGCCTCGGCGTCCACGTTCTGGATCACCGGAATCGTCGGCGCCTGCCACGACAGCCCGGCCATCGTCTCCGACAGCCGGTTGGCGGCTTCGCGCATCATCGGCGTGTGCGACGGCACGCTCACGGCGAGCTTGACCGCCTTGCGCACGCCGCGTTCGGCGAGCATCGCCAAGGCGCGGTCCACCGCTTCGGCGTCGCCGCCGATCACGATCTGGCCCGGCGAGTTGTAGTTCGCCGGTACTACGACCTGGCTACCGGAAGCTTCCTTGCAGACCTCTTTCACCAGCGCGTCGTCGGCGCCGATCACCGCCGCCATCGCGCCGGTGCCCGGCGGTGCGGCTTCCTGCATCAGCTGGCCGCGGATCCGGACCAGATGCGCGCCGTCGCGCAGCGATAACGCACCTGCGGCGACCAGAGCGGCATATTCGCCCAGACTGTGCCCGGCCAGCACGGCCGGTTGCGCACCGCCCTGCGCCCGCCACACGCGCCACACCGCGACGCCCGCGGCGAGCAGCGCCGGCTGGGTGTATTCGGTGCGGTTGAGCATTTCTTCGGGGCCGCCTTGCGACAAGGCCCAAAGATCGGCGCCGGCGCCGTCGGACGCTTCGCGGAACGTGTCGTGCACGGACGGATGCAGCTCGGCCAGTTCGGCAAGCATCGCCAGCGATTGCGAGCCCTGGCCGGGGAATACGAAGGCCAGCGATGGGTCGGTGGAATGTTGGGCGGTCACGCGCCTGTCCATGGAGGGCTGGTGCGCATGATAAGGGCGAAATGCGGGCCTCGTCTGTACCCGTGCGTATCGTGCGGCGGGATGATCACATCGTCGTCACCGCGCGCTTACCGCAGGTCTGCTGCGATGCGCACGAGGAGGATGCGAGCATGATCCGCAAACTGGCATCGGGCGAATACAGGTTGTATTCGCGCAAGCAGGACCCGCGCACCGGCAAGCGGCGCAATCTGGGTACGTTCAAGACGCGCGCCGCGGCGGAAAAGCACGAGCGCGAGGTGCAGTTCTTCAAGCGGCGAGGCTGAGCCTTTGCTGTTGCCCCCTTTGAAAAAGGGAGCGAATCGCCGCAGGCGATGGGGGGCGAGGACAGCCGTTTGCAAGCCATCGGCTTGCGGCTGGCCGAGCGCCCTCGCGAAAGCGAGGGCCGGGAATCGCGAAGCGATTTGCTTTTGCTGTTGCCCTTAAAGGCAAGGTCAAAAGCAAATCCCCCTTGATCCCCCTTTTTCAAAGGGGGAAACAGCAAGAGCTCAGTAGCGCAGCAGCGCGCTGCCCCAGGTGAAGCCGCCGCCGAAAGCTTCCAGCAACACCAATTGGCCGCGCTGGATCTTGCCCGAGCGCACCGCTTCGTCCAGCGCCAGCGGCACCGAACCGGAAGAGGTGTTGCCGTGCTTGTCGACGGTCACGATCACCCGGTCCATCGGCATGTCCAAACGCTTGGCGGTGGCTTCGATGATGCGCAGGTTGGCCTGGTGCGGGATCAGCCAATCGAGCTCGTGGCGGTCGATGCCGTTGGCTTCGAGCGTTTCCTCGACCACCGAGTCGAGCGCCTTGACCGCATATTTGAATACGTCGCTGCCGGCCATGTTGATGCGCACGCCGGCGTTGGGCAGCTCGGGCTTGAAGCCGACCGAGACGCCGACCGGATTCCACAGCAATTCCTTCTTGCCGCCGTCGGCGTGCAGATGGGTGCTGAGGATGCCGGTTTCGCTATCGGCCTTGAGCACCACCGCGCCGGCGCCGTCCCCGAACAGCACGCAGGAACTGCGTTCGGTCCAGTCGACCATGCGGGTCAGCGTTTCCGAACCCACCACCAGCACGGTCTTGGCCGCGCCGGACTTGATGAACTTGTCGGCGACGGTCAACGCGTAGACGAAGCCCGAGCAGGCGGCGTTGACGTCGAAGGCCGGGCAGCCGTTGGCGCCCAGGCGATGCTGCAGCAGGCAGGCGGTGGACGGGAAGATCAGGTCCGGCGTGGTCGTGCCGAGCACGATCAGGTCGAGTTCGTCGGCGGACACGCCGGCGGCTTCGAGCGCGCGCACCGAGGCGTTGTAGGCCAGGTCGCCCGTGGTCTCGCCGTCGGCGGCGATGTGGCGTTCGCGGATGCCGCTGCGCGAAACGATCCACTCGTCGCTGGTGTCGACCATCTTGGCGAGGTCGTCGTTGGTCAGCACCTTCTCGGGAAGGTAGCTGCCCGTACCGGCGATTCGCGCATAGACGCGGCCGTTCGGATCAGTAGCGCTCATCGATATCCCCGCAAGTCGTCGGCCGATTCTGGCCGGAAAGAAGGCGATGCGCAGTGACCGCAGTCACGCGCAGCCGCGATCCGTCCTGAAGATCAATCTTCTTCGACGATCTTGGTCTTGCCCTCGACCACCTTCTTGCCGCGGTAGTAGCCGTCGGCGGTGACGTGGTGGCGCAGATGGGTCTCGCCGCTGGTCGGATCGGTGGCGAGCTGCTTGGCGGTCAGCGCGTCGTGCGAACGGCGCTGGCCACGGCGGGCGGGGGACACTCGGGATTTCTGCACAGCCATGGTATTGCTCCAGCTACAAATCGTTGAAATCAGATATCTAGAATTCAGTTCTTCTTTTCTTTCAGCGCCGCCAATGCCGCGAACGGATTGGCTTGCTTCACTTCTTCTTCGTCCGCGGGCCAGTCGTTCTGCACCGCATCCGAATCGGGATCCACCGGCACCACCGGCACCGCCAGGATCAATTCGTCCTCGATCAGTTCCGCGGGCCGCAGCTCGCCATGTTCGGCCATCAACAAGGGTTCGTAGCCCGGCGGCAAGCCGGCCTCGTCTTCCTCGTCGCGGATCAGTCCGAGCCGCTGCACGATCCGCACCGGCTCCAGATACCGCTGCAGGCTGCGCTGGCATTCCAGCGGCAACGCCGCATCGATCTGCAGCTCGACGTAGGGCACTTGCAACGAATCGGTACCGAATTCGACGACGTAGGCGACCTCGCCTTCGGCATCGAGCAGACTGTCCCGCAAGCGCCCCATCGACGCCAATGGCAACCGGCCTTCGAAACTGCGCCGTGCGGCCACCATGCGCCAAGCGTCCAATACTTCGGGCAAATTGGCGGACATAAGCCGCGGAATTCTAGGCTCGGCCCCCCGTCCTGTCAAACCCAAGCCCGTGTTTGGACAGGGAATTTGCCCTGTCCGGGCAGGCGCGGCAGACTGCCTGCCTATCCTCAGTCCGCCGGGCCGCCGTGACCCTGACCCTAGTCCTGCTGGTGACGGCGGCCGTGGCCGCCGGCGCGGCTCTTATCGTACGCCGTCGCAACGGCCAGGGCAGCCGTCGGCAGCAGGCGGTCAGCACCGTGCTGGACGCCGCGGACGCCCTGGAGGCCCGTTTGCGCGACGCCCGTTCAGAAATCACCGCCGTCGTCGGTGAGGACGAGGCCGACCCGGTCCGCGACGCCCTGCGCGAAATGCTCCGGCAGCGCCTGTGGTTGCAGCAGCACGGCGAGGCCGCCAGCCTGGACGAGCTGGATGCGGTGCGCGAATCGATCGACGCCGCACGCGCGCGCATCGAGCAGCAGTTGCTTCAGATCGAGCGCGCCCGCGCCCCGCTGCACTGATATGCGGCTGATCCTGGCTTCGACTTCGCCCTACCGGCGCGAACTGCTGTCGCGGCTGCGGCTGCCCTTCGAAACCGTCCGGCCCGAAGTCGACGAAACGGCGTTACCGGACGAGGCGCCGCCGCAGATCGCGCATCGGCTGGCCGCGGCCAAGGCCGCCGCGGTAGCCCGTCGGGAGTCCGACGCCTGGGTGATCGGTTCGGACCAGGTCGCCGAGCTCGACGGCAGGCCGTTGGGCAAGCCCGGCGGCCGCGACGCGGCGATCGCGCAGCTGTCCGCGATGTCCGGCCGCAGCGTGCGCTTCCTGACGGGGTTGAGCCTACGGCACGGCGATGCGGCCCTGCATGCGCTCGACGTCACGCGGGTGCGTTTCCGCGTGCTGCAGGCCGACGAGATCGCGCGCTATGTGGATGCAGAGGAACCTTTCGACTGCGCCGGCAGCTTCAAATCCGAAGGCCTGGGCATCGCGTTGTTCGACGCTATCGAATCGCAGGATCCGACCGCGCTGATCGGCCTGCCGTTGATCGCCACGGCAGGACTCCTGCGCCAGGCCGGTTTTGCAGTGCCCTGATTTTTCATTCCGAAAGGATCCGGTGACTTCGCTTTTAGCGCTATAGAGCGGAGCTTGCTCCGCTGCTTTAACGCGCCAGTCCAAAGAAGACACGTAGCTACAATTGCGACGAATCAAAATCTAGTATCTGCGCAAGAAGGTCATCCACGACGAAAGCTTAGGCCGCTGGCAGACTTTCAGGTGCGACGCATCGCACCGCAGTTCAGGCCCTTTCTTGGGTTACTTTCTTTGGGCCAACAAAGAAAGTGACCCGGGCGCAGCCCGGAAGCCTTGTCCATGGCGCGAGTCGCAGCGCAAGCGGCGAGGACGCGGGCCTGGATCCCGGCCTTCGCCGGGATGACGGCTTAAGGGCAAGAGCGAGAGCAAAAGCAAATGGGTCCCAGCGTTCGCTGGGATGACGGCTTAAGAGCGAACGGCTTAAGGGCAAGCGCAGCGGAGCAAGTTCCGCTCTACAGAGCAAAACAAATTCCTGGCCACTTTTTTAAGAGAAGAGTTAGGCAAAGGCGGTGGACGCCGGCGTTAGCCAGATGATGGTCGACCTCAGTGAGCGATATCCACCGGCTGCTCCCGCCAGACTTCGACGCTGCCATCGCGGCCGTGCAGGCGCAGACCCAGCCAATGGCGCCCGTCGGAAAAGCCGCTCGCGTCGATGCTCGCTTTGAAACCGACGCGGGGATGGTTCGGATCGGTGGATATGCGCCAGAACACCGCAGTGCCCGGACTCGGCAGGCCATACTGCGTTTGCACCGTAGCGATGCCGTCTATCGTCACCTCGACGCGGTCCAGGCCTACGCCATCCTTGAAAGCCCAACCCGCGATTTCGAATATCGGCCCCACTGAAGCACCGCTCGCCGGCGCATCGATCCAAGCCATCGCCGGCGTCGTGCAAGGGCCTTGCGAAGCTTTCCGCCGAGTCATGTCGAACAACAGAAAACGCTGCGCGCCGTGATCGACATTGACCGCCGTGGGCGGCGGCAGCGGCCCCAACCGTCGGCACAGATCGTGGTAGTAGCCGAGCAGATGCTTGTACTGGACTTCCGACACGGCCGACACCAATAGCATTGGCTTCGTCTTCGCATGGTTCACGGTCGCGAAATCCAAACCCCACAAACGCAATTGCGGCGCGCGCCCGTGGCGGTGGTTGAGCGGATGGTCCAGCACCGCGATGTCCGGATCGCCGAGCGCGAAACCGAGTTCGGCGCCCAGCTTGAAGTTGTCCGCCACGACGAACGCCGTCGGCGGCATCGTCGCCAATTCGCGGCGCACCGCTGCGGCCACTTCGTCCCAGCCGGCGAAATTGGACGGATACCATTTGTCGGCAGCGACGTGCGCACGCAAGGCCGGCGTCGAAATGGCGGCATAGAGCGCCAGCCCGGCTACGAAGCCGGCCGCCGCCAGCCACCACGTCGCCCTGCGCCAGGCGCTCGGCCAGCGCTCCAACGCCGCCGGCACCAAGGGCAACAACGCGAGGTAACCCGGCAGCGGCCAATGGAAACTTACGCGCTCGTTGTCGGCGAAGAAGCCGAGCACGAAGAAACCCGACACTAGGCCCAATCCGCACAGCGCGAAATACCGCACAGCCACGGAGGAATCGCGCACGCCGCGCCAACCCGCAAGCCACATCGCCGCGAACAGCAACGGCGTGGCCAGCAGCGTCTGGATCGCTACGAAACCCATGCCGTCCCAATGCAACGCCCACGGATGACGATCGAGCAGCTGAAAGCGCAATCCGGCGTCGGCGTTTTCCAGGTTCCAGGCCAGCAGCGGCCACCACGCCAGCGCGCCGATCGTCAGCGCGACCCAGACCCGCACGTCGCGCAAAGCGCGCCGGCCTTCGGGCAGATAGAGCAAGGCGATCGCGCCGATGCCGATCACGGCGATGAAGCGATAGTGGCTGAGCGCGCCGATCGCCAAGCCGGCCGCCAGTTCGAGCGCGGCCTTCGCGTCCACCCCACGCAGCAGCCGCGCGCCTGCATCCAGGCACAGCACGGCCGCCAGCGCCATCGGCACATCCGGCAACGCCAGCAAGCCCAGCGTGCCTGCCAACGGCAGAAGCAGCGCCAACGCGGCCGCTTGCCATGCGCGCGCAGCGCCGAATTCCCGCGCCGCAATCTTCCCTATCAGCCAAGGCAGACAGGCGGCGATCAGCAGGAACGGCGCACGCAGCGCCCACGGATGCTGCCCACCCGCCTCCACGCCCAGCCGCGCCAGCCAAGCGGTGAGCCCGGGCAGATCGGAATAGGCCGGCGCCAGGTGCTGGCCTTCCTGCCAGTAGAACGCCTCGTCCACGAACAGCGGCAGCCGCACGGCGAGCGCGCACTTGAGCGCGGTCGCGGCCATCCACAGCGCGATGAACGCGTTCCGTGACCGCTGTCCGTCGCTGCGTTCCCGCATCCGCCCGCGCCCCGCTACACTGGCCAAAACCCTCAGAGGCGCGCATGTCGGCACTGCCCCAATCAGCGAACATGCTAACCGACGCGCTGGGCGAGTCGTTGAAACGCGCGCAGGCGCAGGTCAATTCGTTGGTGCTGGGCAAGGCGCAGGAGGTGCGGCTGGCCTTCGTGGCCCTGTTGTCCGACGGCCACTTGCTGATCGAGGATCTGCCCGGCTTGGGCAAGACCACCCTGGCGCACGCGCTGGCGGCGACGCTGGGCCTGGGTTTCCAGCGCGTGCAGTTCACCTCCGACCTGCTGCCGGCGGACATCGTCGGCGTTTCGGTGTACGACGCGCAGGCGCGTCGTTTCGAATTCCATCCCGGTCCGATCTTCGCCAACATCGTGCTGGCCGACGAGATCAACCGCGCGCCGCCGCGCACCCAGAGCGCGCTGCTGGAGGCGATGGCCGAACACCAGGTCACGGTGGACGGCAGCACCCATCACCTGCCGCAGCCGTTCTTCGTCATCGCCACGCAGAACCCGGTGGACCTGGCCGGCACCTATCCGTTGCCGGATTCGCAGCTGGACCGGTTCCTGCTGCGCCTGACCCTGGGTTATCCCAGCGCCGACGCCGAACGCGCGCTGCTGACCGGCGTCGACCGCCGCGATCTGATCGCGCAATCGCTGCCTGTGCTGTCTTCAGACGACGTTCTGCAGCTGCGCGGCGCCGTCGAAGACGTGCATGCCAGCGATGCGCTGATCGCTTACGTGCAGGCGCTGCTCACGCGCAGCCGTCAGCATCCGGGCGTACGCGTAGGCCTCTCGCCTCGCGCCGGGCTCGCGTTGCTGCGCGCGGCGCGTGCCTATGCGCTGCTGCTGGGGCGCGGCCACGTGCTGCCAGAAGACGTGCAGGCGCTGTTCGGCGCGATCGCCGCGCACAGACTGGTGGCCGAAGCCGAAGCCGGCACCGGCGTCTCGCTGGCCAAATCGATCCTGCTCGCCGTCCCCGTGGATTGAAACCGATGGCCGGTGCGCGGCGTCAAACGCTGTGGCGGCGCCTGCAAGCTTGGGCGCGTCCGCGCACGCCCGAAGCGCTGCCGGTCGCGTTCGACCGCAAACGCGTCTATGTGCTGCCTACGCGCTTCGGGATGTTCTTCGCGCTGCTGATCGTCGCGATGGGCCTGGGCGCGCTCAACTACAACAACAACCCGGCCTTGCTGCTGGCATTGCTGCTGGCCGGCGCAGCGATGGCGAGTCTGATCACCGCGCACCTGCAGTTGTCGGGCTTGGTGATCGAAGCGCTGTCGGCCGAACCGGTGGCCGCGGGCGAGCCCTTGCTGCTCAAGCTGCGCGCAGGCGCGCGCGACGGGCGCCGCCGGCTGGGATTGAGCGTGCGCCATGGCGATGCCGTGGCGAGGCTGTCGCTGGACGGCAGCGACGAAGCCGTATTGCCTGTACCGACCGAACGCCGCGGCTGGCTCGATCTCGACCGCATCCGCATTTCGACGCTTCGCCCGCTCGGCCTGGCCACCGCCTGGGCCTGGCTGTGGCCCGAACAGGCGCTGCTGGTGTATCCCGCGCCTGAAACCCAAGGCCCGCCCTTGCCGACCGAACTCGGCGACAGCGGCGCCGCGCGCCTGAACCCGGCCGGCGACGACGTGCACCATCTGCGCAATTACCGTCGCGGCGATCCGCAGCGCGCGGTCGCATGGAAACCGTCCGCGCGCCGCGACACCTTGCTGGTGCGCGAGTACGAACAGCCGCGCAGCGCCGAAGTCGTCCTGGATTGGCAACGGCTGGCGCCGCTCGCTTACGAACCCCGTATCCGCCGCCTGGCGCACTGGATCGACCAAGCCGAACGCGAAAACCGCCGCTACCAGCTGCGCCTGCCGGGACAGCCCGCGCTGGGCCCGGCGCAGGGCGCCGCCCACCGCCATGCGTGCCTGCGCGCATTGGCCTTGCTGCCGCATATCGATGGCGCTTGACGTCGCCGGCCGCCGTTGGGCCTTGCTGGCGATGGCGGCCTGCCTGCTGCCGTTGCTGCTGCAATTGCCGCTGCAGATCGCGTTGGCGATCGCCGCGCTGGGGGTAGCGATCTCCACGCTGTCGTGGCGGCGGCCGCTGCCCGGCTGGTTGCGCTTTCTGCTGGCCGGGGCGGTGATCCTGCTGGTGCTGACGATGTCGCGCTACTCGATCGGCCGCGATACGGGCTGCGCACTGCTCGCCGCGATGCTGGCGATCAAGCCTTCGGAAACCACCCGGCTGCGCGATGCGCGCAGTCTGGTGGGATTCGCCCTGTTCGGCCCGTTCGCGACGTTTCTGCTCGACCAGGGCCCATTGTCGCTGACGCTGGCGCTGATCGGCGTCACATTCGCGCTGCTGGCGCTGCAGCGTTTCGCCGACACCGAATCGGGCCTGCCGGTGACCGGCGTATCGCCCTGGCGCGCCACGCTGTCGGTGTGGCGGCTGATCGCCATCGGTTTGCCGCTGGCGCTGGCCGCCTTCTGGCTGTTTCCGCGCGTCGGATCGCCGCTTTGGGGCGTGCCGGAACGCTCGCTGGCGCGCCCCGGGCTCTCCGACGAGATGAGTCCGGGCGGATGGCTCGACCTCATGTCCGACGATTCGCCAGCGCTGCGCGTACGTTTTTCCGGGGCGGAACCGCAGCCCTCGCAGATGTATTGGCGCGGGCCAGTGCTTTGGAATTTCGACGGACGCACCTGGACGCAGCCGTCATGGATGCGCGGGCTGCCGCCGGCGGAAGCGCCTCGTGCCGCGGCGGTTTGGGATTACGAAATGGAAATCGAACCGACCGACCGCCGCCAACTCGTGGCCCTGGATCTTCCCACCGCAGCCCCCGACGGCACCCGGCTGTCCGGAGACTACGGCTTGTATGCGGAACGCCCCTTGAGCGCGCTGACGCGCTGGCGCGTGCGCTCGTCGCCGCCGGCCGCCTTCGAGCCGCGGCTGAACGTGCTGCTGAGGCAATCCGCATTGCGCCTGCCCGAGGGCTACAACCCGCGCACGCTGGCGCTGGCGCGGCAGTGGCGCAGCGATGCAGGCAGCGACGACGCCGCCATCGTGCAACGCGCATTGCGCTGGATCCGCGCCGATTTCGCCTACACCCTCGAGACGCCGCTGCCAGGCCGCAATGCGGTCGACGAATTCCTGTTCGAACAGAAAGCCGGCTATTGCGAGCACTTCAGTTCGTCGTTCGTGGTGCTGATGCGCGCCGCCGGCATTCCTGCGCGCGTAGTCACCGGCTATGTCGGCGGCTACCGGAATCCGATCGGAAATTACTGGATCGTGCGCCGTCAGGATGCGCACGCCTGGGCGGAAGTGTGGTTGCAGGGACGCGGTTGGGTGCGGGTGGACCCGACCGCGGCGGTCGCGCCGGAACGCATCTACGACACGCTCGACGATCGCGCGGCCGCTCTGGTCGATCTGCGCCCGGTGTGGAACACCGGGGATTGGCTGCGGCGCGGCTGGAACGACCTCGTGCTGGGTTTCGATGCGACGCGCCAGGAACGGATGCTGCGTTCGTTCGGCGTCGCGCGGCTGAAGGCCGGCGACCTGGTCGCCATGTTCGCGCTGCTGGCCGTCCTGGCGCTGGGCTGGATGGCCTGGCTGATCGCGCACAGCGAGCGGGAACGCGATCCGCTGCTGCGCGCGTGGCGCCGGCTGGGTTCGCGCTACGCCCGCTACGGCTTGCAACGCGAACCCCACGAGCCCGCCTGCGACTGGGCCGAACGCGTCGCCCGCCAACGCCCGCAGAACGGCGAGGCGTTGCTCGCGCTCACCCGGCGCTTCGCCGAATCGCGCTACGCTGTGGCCGACGATCGCCAGCAGCGCCGCGACCTGGTGCGCGCCCTGAAGGCGCATCGCCCCTGATCGCCAGCGCCTACCCGAGGAAAGACCGATGAAGCTGCGTCTCCTTGCCGTTTCCGCATTCGCCAGCCTGGCCTGCGCCTGCACGACCGTGCCCGCGCCGTTGCAGGGCGAGGTCGTCGACATCTCCCCCGCGCAGGCGCGCCAAGCCGGACGTCCGGGGCTGCCGGTGCGCTGGGGCGGACGCATCGTGGCGACGCGGCCGTCGGGCGACCGCACCTGTTTCGACATGATCGGCAGTGAGCTGTCGGTCTACGGCCGGCCGCGGCATATGGCCGATGACGGCAGCGGCCGTTTCGTCGCTTGCAGCGCCGGTTATTACGATCCGGCGATTTATCTGAAGAACCGCGAACTGACGGTGATCGGACGCATCGAGGGCTTCGAAGCGCCGAGTTACGGCGCCTACGGCTACCAACGGCCGCGGGTCGCCGCCGATTCCGTGCATCTGTGGCCCGAGGCGCCCTATCAGGATCCGCGCTATCCCTATTCCAAGCGGCCGTGGCCGTGGATCGGTTGGGGCTGGGGCGACAACCGCTACTGATCCGCTTTTCTGCCTGAGCGGCTCGCTCTTTTGTAGGAGCGGCTTTAGCCGCGAGCTTTTGATTTTTGGTTTCGCCTCATCGCAAAAAGCTCGCGGCTAAAGCCGCTCCTACAAAAGGCCGTCTATACAAAACGGCGCGCGTCAGGCGGGCGTCCCGAACCGACCCAGCGGCGCGCCCGCCAGCAGATGCAGATGGATCTGGAACACCGTCTGCCCGCCATGCGCGTTGCAGTTCATCACTATGCGGTAGCCATCCCGGTCGAAGCCCTCGCGCTTGGCGTATTCGGCCGCGGCGACGGCCAGCCGGCCGACGATGTGGGCCTGCTCGGCGCCGACGTCGTTCAAGGTGGCGATCGGCGCCTTGGGCACGAACAGCACATGCACCGGCGCCTGCGGCGCGATGTCGCGGAACGCGATCAGGTCCTCGTCCTCGTAAACGACGTCGGCCGGGATCTCGCGGCGGATGATCTTGTGGAAGATGGTGTCGGGCATCTGGATCGTCTCCTGGTTAGCCTTCGCTTTTCGTAGGAGCGGCTTTAGCCGCGAGCTTTTGATGTTGCTTTCAGCGACTGGAAAAAGTCTCGCGGCTAAAGCCGCTCCTACGAAAAACAGGAGCTATTGCGGCATCTCGCTGCGGCTGCCGAACGCATGCGACAGAGTGCCGCGATCCACGTATTCCAGTTCGCCGCCCAGCGGCACGCCGTGCGCCAGGCGGCTCGGGCGCACGCCATGCTGGCGCGCCAATTGGGCTAGATAATGCGCGGTGGCCTCGCCTTCGACGGTCGGATTGGTGGCGATGATCAACTCCTGCACTTCGCCCTCGGCCATCCGCGCCGTCAGCTGATCCAGCCCCAATTCGCGCGGACCGATGCCGTCGAGCGGGCTCAACCGTCCCTGCAGGATGAAATACAGCCCGCGATAGCCGGTGGCCTGTTCGATCGCCAGCCGGTCGGCCGGCGATTCCACCGCGCACAGCTGATGCGCATCGCGCGAGGCGCTTGCGCAGGTGGCGCAAATTTCGGTTTCGGTGAAATCGCGGCAGCGCTTGCAATGGCCGATGCGCTCGATCGACGCCGCCAGCGTTTCCGCCAGCCGCTTGCCGCCGTCGCGTTCGCGCTCGAGCACGTGGTAGGCCATCCTCTGCGCGGTTTTCTGGCCGACGCCGGGCAGGACGCGGAAGGCTTCGATCAGTTGTTCGAGCAGAGACGACATCAGATTCCGTCATCCCAGCGAAAGCCGGGACCCATTTTGATGTTGCTTCAAAATCTTAAAGTCGCTGGGTTCCCGCCTTCGCGGGAATGACAGCTTTTAAAATCAAAACGGCAGCTTCATGCCCGGCGGCATCGGCATGCCCGCCGTCGCCGCGCCCATGCGCTGCTGCGACTCGGCGTTGGCCTTGTTGACCGCATCGTTGAACGCGGCCGCGATTAGGTCTTCGGCCATTTCCGGATCGGACAGCACGCTCGGGTCGATGCGCACCTTTCGGCACTCCATGCGGCCGCTGAGGGTCACGCTGACCATGCCGCCGCCGGCGTTGCCGACGACTTCCACGTTGGCCAGTTCTTCCTGGGCGCGCTGCAGGTTTTCCTGCATCTTCTGCGCCTGCTGCATCAATTGGGCGATGTTTCCACGCATATCGGTCACTCGTCGAAAGGTCGGATGGAATCGGGTACCACTTTGGCGCCGTGCTGCATCAGGCGCTGCACGGCCGGATCGGCCATGAAGGTTTCCTCTGCTGCGGCCTGGCGCGCGTCGCGCTGGCGTTCGTTGCGCTGGTGCAGCGTTTCGCCGTTGCCGCTCGCGGCTTCGAATCGGATCTGCGGCGCGCCGCCGAGTTCCGGCGCCAGCGCATCGGCCAATTGCTGGACCAGCAGCGGCGCGCGCAGATGTTCGTCGGCGGCCGGCAGCGACAGTTTCAGCACGTTGTCGGAATAGGCGACGAACGAGGCGTGCGACGCCAGCACTTTCGCCGGCCCTTTCAATGCGATCGCGGCGACCAGTTCCAGCCAGCGTTCCGCATCGATACTCGTCGCCGGAGCGTTGTAGGCCGCAAGCGCAGGTTTCGATTCGGCGACCGCAGCCGGCGGCTGCGGCGCGGGCGGCGGCGAAGCCGGGATTTTTTCCGCAGGCGCACGCACCGGCTCGGCCTTGCGGCTCTCGACCGCCAGCGCAGCTTTGGCGGCGGCAGGACCGGAGACGCGCGGCGCGCCGGTGGACGGCGCAGCGCCGGAAGCCGTCGCGCCGGCTTCGGCCGGACGGAACGCCAGCATCCGCAGCACGCTCATTTCGAAACCGGCGCGCGGGCTGGGCGCCAGCGGCAGGTCGCGGCGGCCGTTGAGCGCCATCTGGTACCACAGCTGCACCAGCTCCGGGCGCAGCGCCGCAGCCAGCGATTCGACATCCACCGCATCGGTCTCGATGCCGGCGCCGGGCACCAGCTGTTTGACCTGCACCCGGTGCAAGCCGTCGGCCAGCGCGTCGAGCACGCTGCCCCAGTCCGGCGAAAACTCGGCCAGCGTGGCCACTTCGGCGAGCAGGCGTTCGCCGTCGCCGGCCGCCAGCGCATCCAGCAAGGCGCCGACGCGGGTGCGGTCGACCGTGCCGAGCATGGTCGCCACCGCGGTATCGGCCAGCGTGCCGTCCGCGTTGTTCGCGCCGGTGTAGGCGATGGCCTGGTCGAGCAGCGACAGGCCGTCGCGCAGACTGCCGTCGGCGGCCTTGGCCAGCTGCCGGATCGCGCCGGGCTCGGCGGCGATGCCTTCGGCGGCGAGGATCTTGGTGATCTGGCCGGCGATCTGCTGCTCGTCCAGTCGCTTCAGGTTGAACTGCAGGCAGCGCGACAGCACGGTCACCGGCAGTTTCTGCGGATCGGTGGTCGCCAGCAGGAATTTCACGTGCTCCGGCGGTTCCTCCAGCGTCTTCAGCAGCGCATTGAACGCCGATTTGGACAGCATGTGGACTTCGTCGATCAGATAGACCTTCACCCGGCCGCGCGAAGGCATGTATTGGGCGTTGTCGATCACTTCGCGCACATCGTCCACGCCGGTGTTGGACGCGGCGTCGATCTCCAGCAGGTCGATGAAGCGGCCCGCGTCGATGGCCTGGCAAGTGGCGCACTCGCCGCAGGGTTCGGCCGAGGTGCCGCGCTCGCAGTTCAGCGACTTGGCGAAGATGCGCGCGATCGTGGTCTTGCCGACGCCGCGCGTGCCGGTGAACAGGAAGGCATGGTGGACCCGGCCGGTATCCAGCGCATTGCTCAGGGCACGGACCACGTGCTCCTGCCCGACCAGTTCGGCGAAACGCTTGGGGCGCCACTTGCGGGCGAGGACGAGGTAGGACATGCCCCCATTCTGCCATGCGCGTTCGCAAGGACCGCGACAGCGGGCCCGCGCTTGTCCCAAATGCCCGCCACGGCTAGAATTTGCGCCCCTGAGCGTTGCCGGAAGCTTCCTTCAGGTTCCAGCGGAGAGGTGTCCGAGTGGTTGAAGGAGCACGCCTGGAAAGTGTGTAAGCGTCTAAACCGCGCTTCGGGGGTTCGAATCCCCCTCTCTCCGCCATTAATTCGCGTCGTGACGCGATGTCGTTTCCATGGTGGCCCCGTCGGCCCCTCGCGACGCTAGTTCGAAAACCCCGCCAGGGCCGGAAGGCAGCAACGGTATCGAACGACGCGGGTGCCGAGGCCAGCCGGCGGGGTCGCCTCCATTTTGATGTTCGGCTTTCGACGTCGTTCGTAGCCCGGGTGGAGCCGCTGGCGATACCCGGGAGCCTCGATGGTGGCGCTGCTACGGCCGCTCCCGGGTATCGCTTCGCTCCACCCGGGCTACGCGTCAATTTTCGGGGTGAAGCCAGCCCGCTTCGCCCTCGGCGTAACGCTCGTGCTTCCAGATCGGCGCCCGTCCTTTCACCTCGTCGATGATGTAGCGGCAGGCCGCGAAGGCCGCATCGCGGTGCGCGGCCGATACGCCCACCCAGACCGCCAGATCGCCGATGGCCAGATCGCCGATGCGATGGATGCAGCGGGCGTCAACGATTTCGAATTTCTCGAGCGCTTCGTCCAGCACGCGTTCGCCTTCGGCCTCGGCCAGGGCCGCATAGGCTTCGTAGCGCAATCCGTTCACTGCCCGGCCGTCGTTGTGGTCGCGCACCCAGCCCTCGAAACTGGCGAACGCGCCGGCATGGGCGTCGAGCAGCGCATCGCGCAACGGTACGATGCCGAAGGGCTTGTCGGACAGATTGAATCTTTTCATACGCCGGCGAATTCCAGGGAATCGTCATCCCAGCGAAAGCTGGAACCCATTTTGATCTTGTCTCGAAGGTTTGGAAACCGGCAAATCAACAGCAATATGGGCCCCCGCTTTCGCTGGGATGACGGCAAAAAAATCACCCGCCGGAAACCGGCGGAATAAATGCGATCTCGCTACCTTCCCGCAATCCGTCGCTCCAGCGCGCGAACGCACCGTCTACCGCCACGCGCAGGCGATTGATCGGCAGCGCGAATCCATGGCGGCCCCGCAACGATTCGTACAGCGCGCCGAGATCGGCGGCGTCGGACTCGACGCTTTCGCTCGCGACCGCCGCCGCATCGCGCAAGCTGGCGAAATACAGGACAGTGACTCGCACCATTAGCCTTCAACTCCGAAATCGCGCTTGCCGCCGCTCTTGCCCAGCAGTTTCGCCGGCCCCAGCACGATCGCATGCGACAAAGCCTTGCACATGTCGTAAACGGTCAGCGCGGCGACCGTGGCTCCGGTCAGCGCTTCCATCTCGACGCCGGTGCGATGCGTGGTCTTGACCGCGCATTCGATGCGCAACTCGCGCTCGCCATGCCAAGCGATGGCGATGCGGCAGCCGTCGATCGGCAGCGGATGGCAGAACGGAATCAGCTCGTGCGTGCGCTTGACCGCCATCGTGCCGGCGACGATCGCGGTCTCGACGATGCCGCCTTTGGCGCTCTTCAGGCCGCTTTTGCGCAGCTGCGCCGCCACGGCGGCGGGGAAGCGCACGCGGCACTCCGCGGTCGCCGAACGCGCGGTGACTGATTTGGCGGACACGTCGACCATGGCCGGAAGGCCGGTTTTGTCGATGTGGGTGAGTTTGCCGTTCTTCTTCATTCGCTTTGTATTCTTTAGCCGTCATTCCCGCGAAGGCGGGAATCCAGTGACTTTCGCTCTTTTCGAAGGTTAGATCAAAATGGGTCCCAGCTTCCGCTGGGATGACGGCAACGGCAAAGTCACTGGATTCCGCGGGAATGACGGCTTCGAAGCATCAACCGCCGATCAGATACATTTCGACGTGCTTGCGCGACACGCCGGCCGCACCGCGCAACTCGCTGTAACGGTCGGCCCGCCGCGACCACAGCTCCGCGACATGCTCGGAGAAAGCGATCTCGCCACGGGCCAGCATCGGCCGCAGGTCCCTGCCCTCGCCCGCGAACAGGCAGGTGTAAAGCTTGCCTTCCGCCGAAACGCGGGCACGATGGCAGTCGCCACAGAACGGCGCGCTGACCGAACTGACGAAACCCACTTCGCCCTGCCCGTCCTCGAACGCGTAGCGCGATGCCACTTCCCCTCGGTAATTGGGATCCAGCGGCCGCAGCGGCCAGCGCGCATGAATGCGGTCGCGCAATTCTGCCGAAGGCACCACGCGCGTCGCGTCCCAGCCGTTGCAGGTGCCGACGTCCATGTACTCGATGAAGCGGACGATGTGCCCGCTGCCGCGGAAACGTTCGACCAGCGGCAACGCTTGATCGTCGTTGACGCCGCGCTGCACGACGCAGTTGAGCTTGATCGGCGCGAACCCGGCTTCTTCCGCAGCGGCGATGCCGGCCAGCACGTCGGCGACCTCGCCGCGGCCGCCGGATAAGGCGCGAAACACGCCCGGATCCAGCGCATCCAGGCTGACGGTGAGCCGTCGCAGGCCCGCATCGCGCAACGCCGCGGCCTGCTTGGCCAGCAGCGAGCCGTTGGTGGTGAGCGCCAGATCGTCGATGCCTTCGATCGCGGCCAACCGGGCGACCAGTTCCGGCAGGCGCTTGCGCAGCAGCGGCTCGCCGCCGGTCAGGCGCAGCTTGCTGACACCCAGGCGCACGAAGCCGCGCACCAGCGTTTCGATTTCGTCGAACGACAACCGCGACGCCGCATCCAGGCCGTGGTCTTCGGCAATCTGGTCCGCCGGCATGCAATAGGGGCAGCGGAAGTTGCAGGCTTCGATCACAGACAGGCGCAAGTCGCGCAACGGCCGGCGCAGGGCGTCGACCGGCAGTATCGGATTGTGCAGCGCCGCGTTCATTACGTTTGCAGCCTCGGCATCGCCGGTTCTTCCAGCGCGACCGCTTCGCCCGGATGGGCGACGCGGTAACCGCGCGCGGCCAGCGTCTCGCCGTCGCTGCGGCTGGCGTAATGATAGAGCACGCAGCGGTCCAGCAACTCGCTCGGGTATTCGCGCTCCAGATCGTCGATGCCGCTGTGCGAGGGATTGCCGTGCAGCGCGCAGTCGTGCGCGACCCGTTCGCCGGCGTCGGCGAACTTCGCCAGCATTTCGGGGATCGGCCGGGTGTCGCCCGTCCACACCAGACTACCCCGCAGGCGCAGGCCGAAGGCGGTTTCGGGCCAGTGGTGGCGGGTCGGAAACACCTCCAGGCGCACGCCGTCGTGCCAGAACGCGGCGCCGACCGGAATCACCTGGAACGCATCCCAGAAATTCGCCCCGCCTTCGGCCAATGCATTCGGATAGTCGCCGACGCGTTGGTGGAGCAGCGGTACCACGCTGGCTGGGACGTACAGGCGTACGCGGCCCCGGCGCGTTTCATCGAAATAACTGGCGACGAACAGGCGTTCGAAGCCGGCGATATGGTCCAGATGGGTGTGGGTGACGAACAGCGCGCGCGGCATCTCGCCGTAATGCGCTTGGTAGGCGGTGAGGCCTTCGCCGCCGCAGTCGATGGTCAGCCATGGTGCGCCGTCGCGTTCGATGGTGGCCATCGGCGAGCCCAGCTCGACCGCCGAAGCGTTGCCCACGCCATGGAAGCGCAAAGACCATTCCATCAGTAACCCCGGTTCCAGGTATTGGCATAGGCTCCGCGCAGGCGCGCGAAATCGGCGTCGACATCGGCTTCGGAGCGGCTGCCGCGCAGTTTCATCAGCGAGCGGCGCAGGCGCGACAGGTTCGCTTCGCGCCACCCCGTGGCCGGAATGCGCAGCCGGCTCCGGTCCAGGTCGATCACCCAGCCGTTGCCGCGGCTGTCGAACAGGAGGTTGCTGGCGTTGAGATCGGCGTGGTCAAGCCCGACGCGATGGAAGCGCGCGATCAGCCGCCCGGTCTCTTCCCACGGTGCGTCGTGCCCGGCGGTGGCGGCGCGTTCGGCCAGCGAGCGCGCGCCCTCGATGCGTTCGAGCAGGATCGCGGCGCGGTAGCGAAAGCCGTCGCGCACGTACTGCGCGGCGATCGGCCGCGGCACGGGCAGGCCGCGCCGCACCAGTTCGCGCAGCAAACGGAACTCGGCGAAGCTGCGCACGCGGCCGCTGCCGCGCCACAGATGACCGTCGCGGCTGAAAGCCGCCATCCAGCCGCCGCGCAGGTACTGGCGCAGCACCACGGCGCCCACCGGCATATCGATGAACCAGGCGCCGCCGCGCCCGCCGCTGCCTACCGGCCGGGCCTTTTCGCCCCAGTGCGAAGGCGAGAACCAGTCGGGGTCGGCTTGCCGCGCACGCGTGCCGTCGAACAGAATCGCGCCATAGCCCTGTCCGCGCTCGTCGCGGAACGGCGTCAGGCCTTCGGTGGCGTCGAACCCGGTCATTCAGCGAGTCTAGCAATCCCCGTGCCCATAACGCCTTCTTCCCCGCGATCGATCTGCCTGCTGCGCTTGTCCGCCCTGGGCGATGCGACTCATGTGGTGCCGCTGGTGCGCACCCTGCGCAAGGCGTGGCCGGAGGTCGATCTGACCTGGGTCATCGGCAAAGGCGAATTCAAGTTGTTGGAAGGATTGGCGGACGTCGAGTTCGCGGTCTACGACAAGGCCGAGGGCCTGAAAGGCATGCGCGAATTGCGCAAACGTTTCGCCGGGCGCCGTTTCGACGCGCTGCTGCAGATGCAGGTGGCCGCGCGCGCCAACCTGCTGTCGGCGTTCGTCCCCGCCCGCCGCCGCGTCGGATACGACCGCTCGCGTTCGAAGGACCTGCACGGTCTATTCGTCAACGAACGCATCGCCGACCGCCCCGGCATCCACGTGCTGGACGCGATAGGCAGCTTCTGCGAACCGCTGGGCTTGAAACAGACCGAAGTGGTCTGGGATCTGCCGATACCCGAGGCGGCTTTGGAATGGGCCTCGGCCCAATGGCCGCAAGACGGGAAGCCGGCCTTGGTGATATCGCCCTGCACCAGCCCCGTGCACGCATTGCGCACCTGGCGCGCGGACCGGTACGCCGCCGTCGCCGACCATGCCGCCGCGCAAGGCTGGCGGATCGTGCTGTGCGGCGGACGCAGCCAGTTCGAACGCGATACCACCGACGCCATCCTCGCCGCGATGAAGGCGCCTGCGCTGGACCTGGTCGGCAAGGACACCCTGAAGCAGTTGTTGGCGTTGCTGAAGCGCGCCGACCTGGTGATGACGCCCGATTCCGGTCCGATGCATATCGCCAATGCGGTAGGCAGCAAGGTGCTGGGCCTGCATGCCGCCAGCAACCCGAAACGCAGCGGGCCGTATTCGGACCTGCGGTACTGCGTCGATCGCTACGACGCCGCCGCGCGCAAATACCTCGGCAAGCCGGCGTCGGAGATCAAGTGGGGCACCAAGATCGAATACGAAGGCGTGATGGACCTGGTGACCGTCGATGACGCCATCGCCGCCTTCGAACGCTATCGCCAGTCGCCATAAGGAACCGAACATGGATCCCACCATCGCCGGAGCATTGGCCTCGCTGTTCGGCGCCGCCGTCGGCGGCGGCATCACCTACCTGCTCAACCGGCAGCAGCACCGCCAGCAATTGTCGCTGGCGCGCGAGCAGCAGAAGACCGAGTACATGGCCGAGGAAACCGCGCGCCACTTCCTCAGCCACAAGGGCTATACCGACCGGTCTTTCGAGGTGCTGCAGAAGCATCTGGGCGGTTTCGGCGAAGACGAACTGCGCAAGATCCTGGTGCGCGCCGGCGCTATCCGCACTTATCGCGACGACGGCTCGGAATGGTGGCGCCTGCTCAGCCGGATGGACGAATACATCGAAAGCAAGACGTCATGACCGCGGTGAGCGGCGGCGCCTGACTTTCGGCAGCGCCGCGCCTTATCCATCGCGGGTTCCTGCGGCGGCGCGGGCCGCGTAGCTTGCGCCGGTTCCCCGCTGGCGACATCACCATGAACGAAGCGGCCGCCCGCCTCGCCGCCTTTCCCGCTGCGCTAGTTTCCTGGCATCCGGCCGTGCGCTGGGCCGGTACGGCCCTGGCCGCTACCGCCTGGTTCAGCGGATGCCTGTTCGCGCTCTACATCCTCGCTTTCTACGGCGGCGCTCTGATCGACGGCGCCGCGGGATCGGGACAGGCGGCGCGAATGTTCGACCCGGCCGCGTTGCGTGCCAGCGTCGGCATCGGTCTGCACTTGCTGGCCGGCGTCGTCCTGCTGTTGCTGGGCCCGATCCAACTGATCGCCGCCTTGCGCGCGCGCTGGCCGAAACTGCACCGCTGGAGCGGACGCGTCTATGCGTCGGCGGCGATGCTCGCCGGCGCCGGCGGATTGGCCTTCATCCTCGCCCGGGGCACGATCGGTGGAACGCAGATGGATGTCGCTTTCTCCATTTACGGACTCGCGCTGATGCTGGCCGCCGGCAACGCCGTGCGGCATGCGCGTGCGGGCCGTTTCGAAGCGCATCGCGCGTGGGCCATCCGCTTGTTCGCGCTGGTGATCGGCTCGTGGCTGTATCGGATCGAATACACCGGCTGGCGCGTGCTTGCCGGCGGCGCGGGCCACACCGCGACGTTCGACGGGCCGTTCGACACGGCGATGCTCTATTTCTTCTTCGTGCCGAACCTGCTGCTGGCCGAAACCTTCCTGCGCGCCAAACGGAACGGCGCTGGCCTGGCGCTGCAGGCGGCCACCACATTGGCGCTAGCGGGCGCGACCGCTGCGCTGGCGTTGCTGACCTATCTGCTGGCGCTGCGCGCCTGGGGCCCGCCGATCGTCGCCCGGCTGTTCGGCGGCTGAACTTCAGGGCGCCGCGCCGGTCCTGTAGTCCTGATAGGACTTCTCTTCGACGTAGCTGGAACCCAGCGCCAGGTTGAGGTCCTTCTTGATCCGCGCGCGCTCGTCGTTCTCGAAGTAGACGCTGCGGGCCAGCCTGACGAACTCGTCGTCGAAGGCCTGCGCCTTCTCCTTGACGCGGATGTCGTCCTCGATCACCCACAAGCGCTCGTTCACCGCTTTCAGCTCGGCGCGCAGCTTGCCGATGCCCGCCCCGGATTCCGACCCGGATTCCTGCACGGCCGCCGGATGCGCCATCCAGGTCTTTTCCAGCGCGGAGAGCTCGTTGCGCACATTGGCCAGCTTGGCCGGGTCGGTCATGCGCTCGGACTTGATCTGCAGGATCGCGATCTTGTCGAGCAGCTCGCCGAAGGAAACGGGAACGAGGATTTCGGACATGGCAACCGTTCGAGTGGGAGGCCGATAGTTTACGCCCCGCCTTGTCCGGCCCGCCCGCGGCCCGTATCATTGCGCCCCCGGCCGCGTTACGCCCGCAGCCGGGCCACCGGAGAGGTGGCAGAGTGGTCGAATGTACCTGACTCGAAATCAGGCGTACGTTTATAGCGTACCGTGGGTTCGAATCCCACCCTCTCCGCCAGACATAAAAAACGCCCCGTTCGGGGCGTTTTTTATGTCTGGCGGAGAGGCGGCGCTTGGTATGAGCCCGATCCGACGGCGAATCGATCATCCCTCAGACGAACGAAGAGACCCCATCCCTACCCGATCGACGCCTGTTTCAGCCGCCGTTACAACACCTAGGGTTCGACTTGCCTTGCCTCGCGTCCTCCCTGACGCGATGATTCCGTTATCCGTCTGCAAGAGCCCCCACATCACCGGCATGATCGACTCATGATCGAGTTTGGACACCTGACCCATGTGGGCCTGCGGCGCGAGCTGAACGAAGATACCTACTACGGCGACAGCGAATTGGGCTTGTGGCTGGTGGCCGACGGCATGGGCGGGCACCAGTACGGCGAAGTCGCCAGCGCGCTGGCGCGCGAGACCATCGTCCGCGAAGTGCGCGAAGGCACCCCGCTGGCCCAGGCCATCCGCATCGCCGACGAAGAAATCATCCGCGCCTCCAAGCGCCGCAACGAAGCGTTGCCGATGGGGACCACCGTCGTCGCCGCACGCGTGTCGGGCAACCGTTTCGAAGTGGCCTGGGTCGGAGACAGCCGCGTCTATCTGTGGCGCGACGGCCAACTCGCCCAGCTGTCGCAGGACCACAGCTATGTGCAGGAATTGATCGCCCAGGGCGCGATCACCAACGAGCAGGCGCGCAACCATCCGCACCGCAACGTGGTCACCCAGGCGTTGGGCGTCACCGATCCGATGCAGCTCAACGTGGAAACGATGACCGGCGAGCTGCGCCCCGGCATGCAGCTGCTGCTGTGCAGCGATGGCCTGACCGAGGAAGTGGACGACCGCGGCATCGCCCGGATCCTGTCGCATGGCGAATGCAGCGCGCAGGAATGCGTGGATGGCCTGGTCGCGGCCGCATTGGACGGCGGCGGTTCGGACAATGTGACCGTGATCCTGGTCCGACGCCACTGACCGTAGAGTGGGCCTTGGCCCACCCTACGCGCTACAGCGCCAAGGCATCGGCTGCTGCGACGGCGACATCGTCGTGCGAATCCCATACGCAGGCGCCGGCCCTGGCCCGGATCGCGGCCAAGCGCGCCTCGTGCGCGGCCAGTTCGGCCTCGTCCACATGCACGCGCGGGCGTGCGCCCATCAGCTCGGGCGCGATGCGGCGGTCGATGACCACCTGCGACACGGTTTCGGTGAGGCTGTCGAAGCCGATTTCGCTCTGCCCCGACGTCAGCGCCAGGTAGGCTTCGGCCAGCAGCTGCGCATCGAGCAGCGCGCCGTGCAATTGGCGGTGCGAGTTGTCCACGCCCAGGCGCTTGCACAGCGCGTCCAGCGAATTGCGCTGGCCGGGATAGCGTTGCCGCGCCAGCTCCAGCGAATCCTCGACCGCGGCGCGCTCGCGCACGCGGCCGTACTGCGGGCCCAGCCGCGCCAGTTCGGAATCGAGGAAGCCCACATCGAAGGCGGCGTTGTGGATCACCAGTTCGGCGCCTTCGATGAAGGCCAGGAAATCCTCGGCGATGTCGGCGAATTTGGGCTTGTCGGCCAGGAATTCGAGGGTGAGCCCGGTGACTTCCTGGGCCCCCGGCTCGAATTCGCATTCCGGGTTCAGATAGCAGTGGAAGGTGCGCCCGGTGGGACGTCGTTCGAACAGCTCAACGCAGCCGATTTCGACCACGCGGTTGCCTTTTTCCCAGGAGAGTCCGGTGGTTTCGGTGTCGAGCACGATTTGGCGCATGCGGATATTGTAACGAGCCGCTGCTGTTGTGGGAGCGGCTTCAGCCGCGAGCTCTTCTGGTTGAAATCAAAAGCTCGCGACTGAAGCCGCTCCCACAAAGGACGGCGTTCGCTACAACTGCTGTGCGGCCAGTCGCAGCTTGAAAGCGATCGCCTCGGCGCGCGCCAGCTCGTCTACCCGCTCGTTGTCCGGATCGCCGGCGTGGCCCTTCACCCAGCGCCAGTCGATCTTGTGCCGCAGCGTGGCCGCATGCAGGCGTTCCCAAAGATCGCGGTTCTTCACCGGATCGCCGCCGGCGGTTTTCCAGCCGCGCCTCACCCAGTTGGGCATCCATTCGCCGATCCCCTGCTGCACGTAGCGCGAATCGGTGTGCAAAGCCACCTTGCAAGGTTCGGTCAACGCTTCCAGGCCGGCGATCGCCGCCATCAGTTCCATGCGGTTGTTGGTCGTGAGCGCTTCGCCGCCGACCAGTTCGCGCTCGCGGCTTCCATAACGCAGTAAAGCCGCCCAGCCGCCCGGGCCCGGATTGCCTAGGCAAGCGCCGTCGGTGTGGATTTCGATGGACTTCATTCGGTTCGGCGTTCTCGGTCAGGCGGTGGGCAGACTCGGCTGCCAGCGCAGCGCGGGCTGGCGGATCCGGGTCAGCGGAATCACCTGCTTCTCGGCGCGCAGCAGATAGGCCGCGCGGCTGCCCGCCCCGGTTTGCGCGTCGGGCAGCACCTGCACCCGCCAACGCGGCCCCAGGCCGATCGAGACCGGTTCGGGCTGCAAGCCGTGGGCACGCATGCGGCGGCGCCAGGTCACGGGCTCGCAAGTGCGCAGACCGTTGCCGGACCAGCGCGCGCGGAACAGGCCCAGCGGATTCAGGGCGAAGACCCACAGGCGCCCGCCTGGGATCAGCACCCGGGCGCATTCCTCAAGCAACCCCGGCCAGTCGGGATAGGTCTCCGTCACGTGCTGCAGGATCACCGTGCCGACCGCTTCGCTGGCCAAAGGCAAGTCCGTGCCGCAGCGCACATCTCCGGCGAACAGGTCGCCATTTTTCACCAAACGCACGCAAAGTCCGCCTTCTACATCGATCGGCGTGCGCTGCTGGGCCAGCCACAGGCTGGGCAGGCCGGGGCGTTCGCGCATCGCCTGGCGTACTGCCTCGTCCTCGCTGCGCAGCACCGTCTGGCCCTGCGATGTATTGAACCAAGATGTGACGCCGTCGGGTTGACGGCTGGCGGAGTGGGCGGGCATGGTCCGAATTCTGCGGGAAAGCTTCCGGAGCGTCACCCGATGCGTTTGCAGGCCTTGCCCGCGTTCAGCGACAACTACATCTGGGCCTGGGTGGCCGACGACGGCCAGGCGCTGCTTGTCGACCCCGGCGAGGCCGGGCCGGTCCTGGCCGCCGCCGACCAGGGCCTGGTGCCGGCGGCGATCCTGTTGACCCACCACCACGACGACCACATCGGCGGCGTGCCGGCCCTGCTGCGGCGCTGGCCGTCCTTGCCGGTGCTCGCGCCTGACGATGAGCGCATCGCCACGGCGACCCGGCGTGTGGGCGGCGGCGAACGCGCCGAGCTGCTGGGCCAACCGTTCGACGTGCTCGCCGTGCCGGGCCATACGCGCAGCCACGTGGCCTTCCATTTCGGCGGCGGGGACGGCCTGCTGTTCTGCGGCGACACTTTGTTCAGCCTCGGCTGCGGGAGGATGTTCGAGGGGACCCCTGAACAGATGCTGGCATCGCTGGACCGGCTGGCTGCGCTGCCCGGCGATATCCGTGTTTGTTGCGGCCATGAATACACTCTCGCCAATGCCCGCTTCGCCCAGGCCGTGGAACCTGGTAATGCCGCGCTCGCGGCCCGCAGCGCACAGGCAGCCGCGCTGCGCGACGAAGGCCGGCCCACCGTCCCGAGCACGATGGCCGGCGAACGCGCCGCCAATCCTTTCCTGCGCGTCGACGAAACGGCCGTGAAAGCCGCGGTCGCTACGCACATCGGCCGCGAGCCGGCCGACCGGGTGGAAACCTTCGCCGAACTGCGCCGCTGGAAGGACGGCTTCCGCGCATGATCCGGCCGCTGGCGCTCACGCTGTCGCTGCTAGCCCTGTCCTGCGTCGGCGGCGCGATGGCGCAGCCGGCCGACACGCCGCTGGCGCTGCCGGCGGTCGCTGCCGACGGCACGCCGGCCATCCGCAGCGGCGCCGACATCTACAAGCGCTTCCGCGAGCACCTTGCAGACCCCACGTGCGATGTCGACGCGGTCAGCGCGCGCTGGCGCCAACACTTCGCAGGCGCGCCGAAAAAACTGACCAACCCGGACAGCGACGTGCTGCCGCTGTTCGGCTATGTAGTGGATGCGTTGATCGAAGCCGACCTGCCGACCGAGTTCGCGCTGATCCCGTTCGTGGAAAGCGGCTACCAGCCCGCCGCGCGCAGCGCCGGCGGCCCGGCCGGGCTTTGGCAGTTCATCGCCATCACCGCCCGCAACCACAACGTGCCGATGCGCGCCGGCTACGATGGCCGTTTGTCGCCGGTGGATTCCACGCGCGCCGCGGTGCGATACCTCAAGACCCTGCACGGCATGTTCGCCGGCGACTGGCGGCTGGCGGTGATGGCCTACAACGCCGGCGAATACCGGCTGCTGCAGTCGCTGAGGCGCAGCGGCCAGAACGCGCGCAATGCGCGGCCGGCGGAACTGGTCGGCCTGTCCGGCATCACCTACGCCTACGTGCGCAAGCTGCATGCGCTGTCCTGCCTGTTGGAACAGGCCGACGATCGCGCCGACTGGCTGCGCGCGATCGACCGCCAGGTTCCGGTGCTCGTCGCGCAGCCCTTGCCCGCCGACGCCGACAGCCTCGCCGGCTGGGCGCGGCAGCGCGGTTTCGACATCGCCGCGCTCAAGCGCATGAACCCCGCCTTCCCCGCCGGGCGCGTGGCCGGCGGCGATCGCAAGCTGCAGGTGCTTGCGCCGGCGGCCAGCGTCGAAATGCCGGCCATCGCCGACATCGCCATGCTGGCCGATGCCGGCGCCGCAGCGGCCATGCCGACCTTGATCGCCGGTTCCGGCGAATCCTCCGCATCGCGCACCCACACCGTGAAGCGCGGCGAGTCGCTGTCCGTGATCGCGCGCAAATACAAGCTGGATACGGAACAACTGCAGCGCCGAAACGGCCTGGGCGCGAAAAGCGTCATACGGCCGGGTATGGTGCTGAAGCTGGACGAATAGCGGTTTGCTCTTCGTAGGAGCGGCTTCAGCCGCGAGCTTTTCGCTCGGCGACCGCGTCCCAAAAATGCTCGCGGCTGAAGCCGCTCCTACAAGAACCGCTTGTGGGAGGGGTCGCGAGGCTCGAACTCGACTCCGCGACCCGTCAACGGCAAACTTGGCGCCTGCACCGCAACCGACAAGGCTTCCCATGGGCTTCCTGCAAGGCAAGCGCGCACTGATCACCGGCATCGCCAGCCAGCGCTCGATCGCCAACGGCATCGCCGAGGCGATGCGCCGCGAAGGCGCCGAACTCGCCTTCACCTACCAGAGCGACAAGCTGAAATCGCGCGTCGAGGATGCCGCGGCCGAATACGGTTCGAACATCGTGATTCCGCTCGACGTCGCCGAAGATGCGCAGATCGAAGCCTGTTTCGCCGAGCTCGGCAAGCATTGGGACGGGCTGGACATCCTGGTGCATTCGATCGGCTTCGCGCCGCGCGAAGCCATCGAAGGCGGCTATCTGGACGGGCTCACGCGCGAGAACTTCCGCATCGCGCACGACATCTCGGCCTATTCGCTGTCGGCGCTGGCCAAGGCCGCGCGGCCGATGATGAGCGGCCGCAACGGCAGCATCCTCACCCTCACCTATCTCGGCGCCGAGCGCGCGTTGGCCAACTACAACGTGATGGGCGTGGCCAAGGCCGCGCTGGAAGCCAGCGTGCGCTATCTGGCGCTCAACCTGGGTCCGGAAGGCACGCGCGTAAACGCGATCTCGGCAGGCCCGATCAAGACGTTGGCTGCGGCCGGCATCGCCAATTTCCGCAAGATGCTGGGCCACGTCGAAAGCTATGCGCCGATGCGGCGCAGCGTGACGATCGAGGACGTGGGCAACGTCGCCGCCTTCCTGTGCTCGGATCTTGCCGCAGGCGTCACTGGCGAAATCACCTACGTCGACGCCGGATACAACATCCTGGGCATGACCGGCGTGGGCGACGAGCACTAAGCGCTTCGCCCTCCTAAAGCGAACAAAAACTGGTCTTCTCTCCGGCTCTGTAGAGCGGGGCTTGCCCCGCTGCTCTCGCTCTTAAGCCATTTGCTCTTAAGCCGTTTGCTCTTAGGCCGTTCTGCTCTTAAGCCGTCATCCCAGCGAACGCTGGGACCCATCTTGCTCTTGCTGTTGCCCCTAAGCCGTCATCCCGGCGAAGGCCGGGATCCAGGCCCGCGTCCTCGCCGGTCGCGCTGCGACTCGCGCCATGGACAAAGGCTTCCGGCTGCGCCGGGTCACTTTCTTTGCTGGCCCAAAGAAAGTAACCCAAGAAAGGGCCTGAACTGCGGTGCGATGCCTCGCACCTGAAAGTTCGCCAGCGGACCTGCTTTCGTCGTAGGTGACCTTCTTACGCAGGTACTAGATTTTGATGCGCAGCCTATGGGTGACGTGGCTTTTGCGGAGTTGCGCTAAGGAGGCGTTCTGATCGATCGCCTCGGATCTGAATGTCGAAGCGACGGCGGAATCCCGAGGGCCGGCGATAAGGGGCCAAGAACACGGGGAGCCCCTCGCCGGGATCCCTTCCAAAGGCCCTTTTTCTTTGGCGACTTCTCTTTTTGGGCCCCCCAAAAAGAAAGCATGCCCTGAGCTTGCCGAAGGGTCACTCGGCCGCGGTTTTAGCGGACGAAACCCCGGCCCAAAGGGCCGGCAGGTCGCGAGAACCCCCAAGCCAAGGCAGCGGAGCAAGCTCCGCTCTACAAATGTAGGTGCGAATTCATTCGCACGCTTTTCGGTGTATCAAGAGCGTGCGAATGAATTCGCACCTACGAAAAGCAAGAGCAGCAGGGCAAGCCCCGCTCTACAAAAAGTCGCGGGTTGCGAAGCGGTGAATTAGAGCCGGTCTTCCGCCACTTCCACCTTCATCTGCTTGCGCATCGCAGTGACGTAGCCCTGCGCGGAGTCGATGCCCTTCATCTGCGCGATCTGATCGCGCATCTGCTTGCGCTGTTCCGCCGGCAGTTCCTTCGGATCGCCGGCTTCGACCTTGGTGACGGCGAACACGATGTGGCCGCCATCGGGCGTATCGACTTTGCCCGCCGACACTTTGCCGGGCGCCGGACGCTGCGCGGCGAAGATCGCGCGATTGGCTTCCTCGGTCGGGATCGGCGCACCGCGCCGGATGCCTTGCAACGCATTCGCCTGCAGGCTCTGCGCAGCGGCGACGGCTTCCAGCGTCTCGCCCTTGTTCACCCGCGCCAACACCGCGTCCGCGGCAGCGGCCGAGGCCTTGCGCGTGCGGTCGGCGCGGATCGCGGCGATCACGCGGTCGCGCACTTCGGCCAGCGGCTGCGTGCGTTCGGGCGTGTGCTGGGTCACGCGGATCCAGATGCTGTGATTGGGCGCGATCTCGATCGGGTCGCTGACCGTGCCGTCCTGCACCAGGATTTCCGAGAACGCGGCGCGCTGCACCAGCGGGTTCGCGGCGATGCCGTCGGCACCTGCGCCGCGCGGGAACGGACCCAATTTCTGCACCGGCAGGTTCATCTCGCGCGCGGCCGGTTCCAGCGCCGTCGGATTCTTGTTGACCAGATCGACCATGCGTCCGGCCAGATCGTTGAACTGCTTTTCGCGATCGGCTTCGTCCTGCTCGCGCGCGAGCTCGTCGCGCACCTGTTCGAACGTCACCTGCTGCCCCGTCTTGATCTCGCCCAGCTTGATGATGTGGTAGCCGAATGCGCTCTTCACCGGCCCGCTGACCTGGTTGGGTTGCATCGAGAACAGCGCGTCGTCGAACGCCTGGTCGCCCATCACGCCCTTCTCCACCAGCCCCAGATCGCCGCCGGCGTCCTTGGATCCCGGGTCGTCCGAATTGGCGCGCGCCAGCGCCGCAAAATCCGCGCCGGGCTGCTTGGCCTGCGCCGCGATCTGCGCGGCCTTCTGCTGGGCCGCCTTCTGCACGGCGGCATCGGCCTTCGGGTCGACCGCGATCAGGATGTGCGCCGCCTGGCGTTGTTCGGCCGCGGCGAAACGCGCTTTTTCCTGCTCGAAGCGGGCGCGCAGTTGCGCCTCGTCGGTCTGCGGCGGCGGCAGCGTGGCGCCGTTGAGCTCGACGTACTCGATCGCGACCGATTCGGGCGCGCGGTAGTCGCCCGCATGGTCGCGGTACCACTTCAGGATTTCCGCGCCGCCAACGGCGCCTGTGTCGGCCGGGGGCGGCGGCAGCAGCGCGAAGCTCGCGTCGCGCTTCTCGCCCAGCAGCACCAGTAGGCGGTCCAGCTCGCCGGACGTGACGAAGGACGATTCGGCCAGGCGGCTGGGAATCTGCGACTGCTGCAGGCTGTCGCGCACCAGCTGTTCGAACTGGCGCGGCGTTTTCGGCGGATTGAGCGACTGCAGGCCCAGCTGATAGCGCTGCGCATCGAACTTGCCGTCGACCTGGAAGTCCGGCAACGAATTGATCGTTTCGCGGATCTGCGCGTCGCCGATCACGATGCCGGAGCGTTCGGCGGCGATCCGCATCACCCGCTCGTCGATCATCTTGTCGAGCACGGCGCGCTTGTTCTCCGCGCTTTCGAAAGCGCGCGCGTCGAAGGCTTCGCCTTCGGCCGCGCGCCGCTGCTGGCGTTCGCGCTCGAACTCCGCGCGGAATTCGTCGACGCCGATCTCCTGGTGCTTCCACAGCATCTTGGCCGGCCACCAGGTCGGGGCGCCCGCCCACCAGGTCGGCGGGGTCGAGACGCGCGCGGCGTACGTGTCGACGCGCTGCGACAGGTACTGCTCGACGCCGAAGAAGGCGAACGGAATGAGCAGCAGCGCCAGGATGAGTTTGGCGATCCAGCTCGACGACTTGTCTCTGAGGCTCTGCAGCATGGGCGATTTCGGGCCGTTACGTAGCCGCGCAGTTTAACGTGCTTCGGCGGACAGGAAGGCGGCCCAGCCGGCCCGCGGCGGAATCGGCGACAGGTACGGCGCCGCAAAAAAGCGAAGGCGCCCTTGCGGGCGCCTTCGGGTGTACTGGCGGAGTGGACGGGACTCGAACCCGCGACCTCCGGCGTGACAGGCCAGCATTCTAACCGACTGAACTACCACTCCGCTTTCGTAAAACTTTGCTCGCCGCCCTCGGAAACCCCGGGAAATCCGGGCCAACCTCGGTAGAGAAACCACCTTGTCTGGTGGGTGCTGAGGGTTTCGAACCCCCGACCCTCTCCGTGTAAAGGAGACGCTCTACCGCTGAGCTAAGCACCCTAGCGCTCCGGACGGACGCCGAAGCGCCCGCCGCGAGCCGACTAGTTTACGGCATCCTTCAGGGCCTTGCCAGCCTTGAACGCAGGATTTTTCGAGGCCGGGATATTGATGGTCTCGTTGGTGCGGGGGTTGCGGCCGGTACGCGCGCCACGCGTGCGTACGGTGAACGTGCCGAAGCCGACCAGCGTGACGTCCTGGCCGCTCTTCAACGCCTTGGTGATCGAGGCGATGACGGCATCGACCGCGCGGCCGGCGTCGGCCTTGGACAGATCGGACTCGCTGGACACGGCGTCGACCAATTCGCTTTTATTCATTCTTGGACTCCCTATGCGGATAGCACCGCTGGATGAGATGACCGGGTCCCCCGCTGCGGGTTCCGCAGATGCGCCCGGTCGGACGTGCCTCGATGCCGCGCGTATGCGCGGCTCGCGGTTGCCGTCGTTATACCAGCGCCATTTTGGCGGCGCAACGGGAAAAGCCAATAATGGCGCGGTTTTCAGCGGTTTTCAGTCGCTTGCGATACGGCTTTAGTGCTTGACATCCACTTGCTTGACCGCTTGGTCGTTGTCGCGTACGACTTCTTCGATTCCCTTCGCCGCCACGTTCGGCGTGAGCGGACGCTCGAGCGCGAGATCCAGCACTTCGTCGATCCACTTCACCGGCACGATCTTGATGTGCTGCGTAACCGTCTTCGGAATATCGGCGAGATCCTTGCGGTTCTCTTCGGGAATGATCACGGTGCGGATGCCGCCGCGCAACGCGGCGAGCAGTTTCTCCTTGAGCCCGCCGATGCCGGTGATGCGGCCGCGCAGCGTGATCTCGCCGGTCATGGCAACGTCGGCGCGCACCGGTATCTTGGTCAGCATCGACACCAGCGACGTAGCCATAGCGGCACCCGCGCTCGGGCCGTCCTTGGGCGTGGCGCCATCGGGCACGTGCACGTGCACATCGAGCTTCTGCAGGAAATCCAGCTCGATGCCCAAACGCTCGGTGCGCGCGCGCACCACCGACAATGCGGCGGAAGCGGATTCCTTCATCACGTCGCCCAGCTGTCCGGTGAGGATCAGCTGGCCCTTGCCCGGCACCAGCGTGGATTCGATCTGCAGCAAGTCGCCGCCGACCTCGGTCCAAGCCAAGCCGGTGACCAGGCCGATCTCGTTGTCCTGCTCGGCGCGGCCGAAATCGTAGCGCTGCACGCCCAGGTATTTGTCCAGGTTCTTGCTGGTCACGCTGAGGGCCTTGCCGGCCTTGGCCTTGGGGCCGGCCAGCGCGATTTCCTTGACCACCTTGCGGCTGATCTTGGCGATCTCGCGCTCCAGGTTGCGCACGCCCGATTCGCGCGTGTAGTAGCGCACGATGTCCTTGACCGCGCTCTCTGCGATCTTCAGCTCGTCTTCCTTCAGGCCGTTCGCCTTGAGTTGCTTGGGCACCAGGTAGCGCATGGCGATGTTGATCTTCTCTTCCTCTGTGTAGCCGGGAAGGCGGATCACTTCCATGCGGTCCAGCAACGGACCGGGAATGTTGAGCGAGTTGGACGTGGCGACGAACATCACCTCGCTCAGGTCGAGATCGACTTCGAGGTAATGGTCGTTGAACGAGTTGTTCTGTTCCGGGTCGAGCACTTCCAGCAGCGCCGACGACGGATCGCCGCGGAAGTCCATCGACATCTTGTCGATCTCGTCCAGCATGAACAGCGGGTTCTTGCTGCCGGCCTTGTTGAGGTTCTGCACGATGCGGCCCGGCATCGAACCGACATAGGTGCGGCGGTGGCCGCGGATCTCGGCCTCGTCGCGGACGCCGCCCAGCGACATGCGCACGAACTTGCGGTTGGTGGCCTTGGCGATCGATTGGCCGAGCGAGGTCTTGCCCACGCCGGGCGGGCCGACCAGGCACAGGATCGCGCCCTTCATCTGCTTCACGCGCGTCTGCACGGCCAGGTATTCGAGGATGCGTTCCTTCACCTTCTCCAGGCCGTAGTGGTCGGCGTCGAGCACTTCCTGCGCGACTTTCAGGTCTTTGCGTATCTTGCTGCGCTTCTTCCACGGCACGCCCAGCAGCCAGTCGAGGTAGTTGCGCACCACCGCGGCTTCCGCCGACATCGGCGACATCTGCTTGAGCTTGTTGAGCTCGTTCTTGGCCTTGGTTTCCACCGGCTTGGGCATGCCGGCGTCGGCGATCTTGCGCGCCAGTTCGTCCAGATCGTTCGGCGCCTCGTCGAGTTCGCCCAGCTCCTTCTGGATCGCCTTCATCTGTTCGTTGAGGTAGTACTCGCGCTGCGACTTCTCCATCTGCGACTTCACGCGGCCGCGGATGCGCTTCTCCATCTGCTGCACGTCGATCTCGCCGTCGACGAAGCCGACCAGCAGCTCCAGCCGCTCGCCGATCTCGATCGTCTCCAGCAGCTTCTGCTTGTCGGACAGGCGCACGCCCAGGTGCGCCGCGATAGTGTCGGCCAGGCGGCCGGGTTCGTCGATGCCCGACAGCGTCTGCAGCAACTCGGGCGGCAGCTTGCGGTTGGTCTTCACGTACTGCTCGAACAGCGACATCAGCGAACGTCCCACCGCTTCCACTTCGCGGCCTTCGCGGCTGTCGGTGGATTCGATCACCACGCCGCTGCCGCTGAGCGAACCATCGCGCGAGACGACCTTGTCGACGCGCGCGCGCGCCACGCCTTCGACCAGCACCTTGATCGTGCCGTCGGGCAGTTTGAGCAGCTGCAATACCTGCGCCAGCGTACCGATCGGGTACAGGTCTTCGGCGCCGGGGTCGTCGGTTTCGGCGGATTTTTGCGCCACCAGCAGGATGCGCTTGTCCGACTCCATCGCCTGGTCGAGCGCGTGGATCGACTTGTCGCGGCCCACGAACAGCGGGATGACCATGTGCGGGAACACGACCACATCGCGCAGCGGCAGCACCGGCAGTTGCAAGGTTTCGTGTTCGGCATGGTCAGACATGGGGACTCCAGGTAAATACGGTTTGCGGCCGCTCGGGCCGCCATGGGCGATTTATGGGGTTGGCGCCGGAGGGATGCAAGCGCCATGGGTTGCCGGAAACCGGCATGTAACGCTGGAATCCTTGCGGATCAAGCGTTTGCGGCGTGTTTGAAACCTAGTGTTGCGTTGGGCGCCACGCTTTCCCTTCTCCCACCGGGAGAAGGTGCCCGGAGGGCGGATGAGGGTTCGGCGGAGCTTCGCTCGGCCAAATTGCAGCATCTGTCGTCAGCTGGCGAATCAGATCGCGATCGTCGAAACCATCGCTTCGCCGGACCCTCACCCCAACCCCTCTCCCGACGGGAGAGGGGCTCTATTCACTCGGCCGAGGCGACTTTCGGCGGGGCCGGTGTGCTTTCGTAGATCAGGTAAGGCTCGGACTTGTGCTCGATCACCGATTCGTCGACCACCACCTTGGTGACATTCTCCAGCGACGGCAGCTCGTACATGGTGTCCAGCAGCACCGATTCGACGATGGTGCGCAGGCCGCGCGCGCCGGTCTTGCGCTTGAGCGCCTTCTTGGCGATCGCCAGCAGCGCGTCCGGGCGGAACTCGAGCTCCACGCCTTCCATCTCGAACAGGCGCTTGAACTGCTTGCTGATCGCGTTCTTCGGCTCGGTGAGGATCTTCACCAGTGCCGCCTCGTCCAATTCCTCGAGCGTGGCGACCACCGGCAGGCGGCCGACGAATTCGGGGATCAGGCCGAATTTGATCAAATCTTCCGGCTCGACGTTGGCCAGCACCTTGCCGGTCTCGGTCTTGCGTTCGGAACTCTTCACCTTGGCGCCGAAACCGATGCCGCCGGCCTCGGTGCTGCGCTGCTGGATGATCTTGTCCAGGCCGGCGAACGCGCCGCCGACGATGAACAGGATGTTGCGGGTATCGACCTGCAGGAACTCCTGCTGCGGATGCTTGCGCCCGCCCTGCGGCGGCACGCTGGCGATGGTGCCTTCGATCAGCTTCAGCAGCGCCTGCTGCACGCCTTCGCCGGACACGTCGCGGGTGATCGACGGGTTTTCGCTCTTGCGCGAGATCTTGTCGATCTCGTCGATGTAGACGATGCCCTGCTGCGCCTTCTCGACTTCGTAGTCGCACTTCTGCAGCAGCTTCTGGATGATGTTCTCGACGTCCTCGCCCACGTAGCCGGCTTCGGTCAGCGTAGTCGCGTCGGCGATCGTGAACGGCACGTTGAGCAGCCGCGCCAGCGTTTCGGCCAGCAGGGTCTTGCCCGAGCCGGTCGGGCCGACCAGCAGGATGTTGGACTTGGCCAGTTCGACGTCGTCGGCCTTCTGCCGGCTCTCGATGCGCTTGTAGTGGTTGTAGACGGCCACCGCGAGCGTCTTCTTGGCGCGCTGCTGGCCGATCACGTACTGGTCCAGCACGTCCAGGATCTCGCGCGGCTTGGGCAGCGAGCTGCGCGCGGACTGCGACTTCTCCTCGAGTTCCTCGCGGATGATGTCGTTGCACAGCTCCACGCACTCGTCGCAGATGAACACGCTCGGGCCCGCGATGAGCTTGCGCACCTCATGCTGGCTCTTGCCGCAGAAGGAGCAGTACAGGATCTTGTTGCTGTCGCCGGTACGGCTTTGACGGTCTTCGGTCATGCCCCTATCGCCCAATCATTCATACGTATGCGGCCCGAGAATAGCACTGGACGGGCGGCTTGCGCCCGTTCCCGGGTAAGTGAGGCCCGGCGCGCCTGCGCCAGGGCCGGTTAAGCCTGTCCGGACCGGCCTCATGCGGCCTGGATCGAGTCGTCCGCGCGGCGGTCCAGGACATGGTCGATCAGGCCGTATTCCTGGGCCTGGACCGCGCTCATGAAACGGTCGCGTTCCATGTCGCGTTCTATCTGCTCCAGCGGCTGGCCGCTGTGGTCGGCGTAGATCTGGTTCAGGCGCTCGCGCAGGTACAGGATCTCGCGCGCGTGGATTTCGATGTCGGTGGCCTGCCCGCGCATGCCGCCGGAAGGCTGGTGGATCATGACCCGGGAGTTGGGCAGCGAATAACGCTTGCCCTTGGCGCCGGCCATCAGCAGCAGCGAGCCGGCGCTGGACGCCTGGCCGACGCAGATCGTGCTGACGTCGGGCTTGATGAACTGCATGGTGTCGTACATCGCCAGGCCCGCGGTGACGGCGCCGCCGGGGCTGTTGATGTACAGGCTGATGTCCTTTTCCGGGTTTTCCGATTCCAGGAACAGCATCTGCGCGATCACCACATTGGCCACGTAGTCGTCGATCTCGCCGACCAGGAAGATCACCCGCTCCTTCAGCAGCCGCGAATAGATGTCGTAGCTGCGTTCGCCGCGGCTGGTCTGTTCGACCACCATCGGGACCAGGTTCAAAGCGGTGGTGCGGTCGTTCATGTGGCTCCTGTTGCGCTTTTTTTATCGCTTTTCCTTCTCCCTCCGGGAGAAGGTGCCCGAAGGGCGGATGAGGGTTCGGCGAAGTTGCGATCCCGATGTTCGCGACGTCAATCGGGCGTTCGTCGCTTCGCCGAACCCTCACCCCCAACCCCTCTCCCGATGGGAGAGGGGCTTTGGGTCACGACGGCTGGATCGACTCTTCCGAACGGCGCTCCAGCACCTGGTCGATCAGGCCGTATTCACGCGCGGCTTCTGCGCTCTTGAAGTTGTCGCGCTCGGTGTCGTGCGCGATCGTCTCCAGCGCCTGGCCGGTGTGCTTGGCCAGGATCTCGTTGAGGCGCTGGCGCATGCTCAGGATTTCGCGCGCATGGATGTCGATGTCCGTCGCCTGGCCCTGGAAGCCGCCCAACGGCTGGTGGATCATCACCCGCGAATTCGGCAGCGCATAACGCTTGCCCTTGGTGCCCGCGGCCAGCAGCGTGGCGGCCATGCTGGCGGCCTGGCCGATGCACATGGTGCTGACGTCGGGCTTGATGAACTGCATGGTGTCGTAGATCGCCATGCCCGCGGTGACGATGCCGCCGGGCGAGTTGATGTACAGGCTGATTTCCTTTTCAGGGTTGTCAGCTTCCAGGAACAGCAACTGGGCCACGATCACATTGGCCATGTGGTCGTCGATGCCGCCGACCAGGAAGATCACCCGCTCCTTCAACAACCGCGAGTAGATGTCGTAGGCGCGTTCGCCGCGGCTGGTCTGTTCGACCACCATCGGCACCAGATTCAGGGCTTTGATTCGATTGTCCATTGCGGTCGCACCCAGGCGAAAGAAATAGGAAGATGCGCTCAAGTTGGGGCCGAAGCGGCCCGAGCGCAAGTGGCGGAGGGAGGTAGCGGGTCGCGCGCTCCAAAACGCGTCATCCCGAGCGCAGCGAGGGACCTGCTGCTGGAACATCCAGAAAGCAGATCCCTCACTACGCTCGGGACGACGGTGCTTTTCCGATTGTCCCGTATTACTGCCGAATCGCGTCGCTGAACGACAGCGCTTGCTCGGTGTGGTGGGCGCGTTCGGCGATCCAGTCGATCACCTGCTCCTCCATCACCCGCGTCTGCAGCCCGTTCATTAGTTGCGCGTCGTTGCGGTACAGCTCGATCACCTGCTCGGGCTCCTCGTAGGTGGAGGCGATCAGGCGCAGCGTCTCATTGACCCGCTTGGGTTCCAGGCGCAATTCGTTGCGGCGCGCGATCTCCCCCACCAGCAGGCCGACCAGCACGCGTTTGCGTGCGGCTTCCATGTACGGACCCGGCGCCTGGTCGATGCGCTGGCCTTGTTGGGCCGCCTGTTGGGCGGCGCTGGCAGCCATGGCGCGGGCTTCGTTCTCCACCAGCCGCGGCGGCATTTCGACGTGGGCATAAGCGGCGGCCAGTTGCTCGCCGACTTCGCGGCGCAGCCGGTTCATCAATGCGCCCTTCAGCTCGCGCTCCAGGTTGCTGCGGATGTCGGAACGGAAGCGGTCCATTTCGCCGCTCTTCACGCCGAAGCTGCGGATGAAGGCCTGATCGACCTCTGGCAGCTTGGCTTCGGACACGTTCAACGCGGTGACGTGCATCTGCGCGGTCTTGCCGGCCAGCGGCGCCACCGGCCAATCGGCCGGGAAGTCGACATCGGCGGTCTTCTGCTCTCCCCTGGCCATGCCGGGCAGCGCCGCTTCCAGGCCGCCGAACATCATCCCCGACCCGAGCACGGTGCTGCCCTTCTCGACACCCTCGGCGGGCAAACGCACGCCGCCGGCTTCGGACCACATTTCCAGCTCGACCAGATCGCCTTCCTTCGCCGGGCGATCGACCGGTATCCACTCGCGGCGCTGCAGGCGCAGGTTCTCGATCATGCGATCGATGTCGACGTCTTCCACCTCGGAGGTATGGCGCACCACTTCGAGCTTGGCGACGTCGATCTCGCCGAAATCGGGCACCACTTCGAACGTGGCGACGTATTCCAGCTCGCCCTCGGCGGCTTCTTTGTTGGGCACGATCTGCGGGTTGCCGGCGATGCGGAACGACTCGTTGCGCACGGCGTTGTCGAAGCCGCTGCGCAGCAGGTCGTCCAGCACTTCGGCGCGGACCTGCTGGCCGTAGCGCTGCTCGATCACCTTGGCCGGCACCTTGCCCGGGCGGAAGCCCTTGATACGCGCGCTGCGCGCGATCTCGCGCAGGCGGCCGCCGACTTGGTTGTCGACGCTGTCCGCGGGCAGGCGGAAGGTGATGCGACGTTCGTGATTGCCAATGGTTTCGACCGAGACCTGCATGTGCGCTCCTGCCGCCACGGGGTTGTTTCCGCAGCGCGATGTTGGGGATTTGGACCGGGCCTGCGCCGGCTTCTGGCCATGGCGCCCCAATCCGGTCCAATCGAACGGATTATTTTGGCCGAAGACGCGGCCTGCCGCCACTTTTTATGGGGCCGGGGACCTGATCGGCGGCCCGGGGTGGTGCGAAAGGGGGGACTCGAACCCCCACGCCTTGCGGCACTGGTACCTAAAACCAGGGCGTCTACCAATTCCGCCACTTTCGCAACGTCCGACCGGGGCGCCCGGCTGGCTCGGCGGCATCTTAGGCGATCCCCGCCCCGCCAACAAAAAAGCGCCTGGGGTCGCCAGGCGCTTCCGGGATTGGTGGGCCGTCAAGGATTCGAACCTTGGACCTATTGATTAAGAGTCAACTGCTCTACCAACTGAGCTAACGGCCCGATCTGGAAATTGTAACAAACTTCGATGCGGCAAAGGTTTGGGGTGGAAGACGGGATTTGAACCCGCGACCCCCGGAATCACAATCCGGTGCTCTAACCAGCTGAGCTACATCCACCATTGAACCGCTTTGAACGCTTCTGGCGCGCCCGACAGGACTCGAACCTGTAACCGCCGGCTTAGAAGGCCGGTGCTCTATCCGGTTGAGCTACGGGCGCTCGGGGCCGGATTGTCGCATTACACCGTGGCCTGTGGGCCGGGATGGTCGGGGTAGAGGGATTCGAACCCCCGACATCCTGCTCCCAAAGCAGGCGCGCTACCAGACTGCGCTATACCCCGCCGGTACGGTCGGTCGGTTCTTGCCGTCGCAACGCGCCAGCGCTCCGAACCTGGCTATTCTCGGAACCGGCCCCACCTATGTCAAACACGGCGCATCCGGACAAGGTCTGAGTGTATGCTCCGAACCGACGCGGCCAGGGCGGCCGCCTTCACCGAAAACAGGGGTTCCCATGATCCGCAGCGGCAATCCGGCACTCAAAGAATCGACCTTCCTCGACCTGGGCAGCGGCACCGTCGTATCCCGCGACGGCGGCGCCATGACCCTGAACGGCACGGTCAACAAGACCGGCGTGTTGCTGCTGCTGTGCGTGCTCACCGCAGCGTTCGCCTGGAACCAGGTCAGCAGCGAGGCCGGCATCGCCAACGCCGGCCCCTACGTCTGGGGCGGCGCGATCGGCGGCCTGATCCTGGCGCTGGTCACCACTTTCAAGAAGACCTGGGCGCCGATCACCGCGCCGATGTATGCGCTGGTGGAAGGCTTCTTCCTGGGCGCGATCTCGGCGATGTTCGAGCTGCGTTTCCCCGGCATCGTGTTCCAGGCGGTGCTGCTGACGTTCGGCACGCTGTTCGCGCTGCTGTTCGCCTACCGCTCGGGGCTGATCAAGGCCACCGAGAACTTCAAGCTGGGCGTGGTCGCGGCGACCGGCGGCATCTTCCTGGTCTATCTGGCGACGATCGTGCTCGGGTTCTTCGGCGTCAACATCCCGATGATCCACGAGAACGGCATCGTCGGCATCGGCTTCAGCCTGTTCGTGGTGGTGATCGCCGCGCTGAACTTGGTGCTGGATTTCGACTTCATCGAAAACGGCGTCGAGCAAGGCGCGCCGAAGTACATGGAGTGGTACGGCGCGTTTGGCCTGATGGTCACGCTGGTGTGGCTGTATATCGAATTCCTGCGGCTGCTGTCGAAGCTGCAGTCGCGCTGAGCCTCGGCACAGCTTCCCAAAAAGGGCGCTTCGGCGCCCTTTTTTTCTGCTCGGCATCGTAGCCCCTCTCGAATGGGGGCGGTTTGCCATGCCGACAGGCGGGTTCCTCCCCTTTCCTTCGCATCTCGCCGTCTCTGACGCAGGGGCCGAATATTTGCGGCCGGCGCTCGTCTCGACGCGCCTCTCCCCCACGAACGAGATCGAACGATGACCGTACTCATCACCGCCGACGTCCCGGGACAGACCCGCGAAGGCTACGACGGCATGCTCAAGGTGCTCAGCGGGCCGATCAAACGCGCTCCGGGCTTCCTGATGCACGGCGCCTACGAATCGGAAGACGGCGGCTGGCGCGTGTTCGAAGTCTGGCAGACGATGGAACAGGCCAATCAGTTCTTTGCGCAGCACATAGCGCCCAACCTTCCGCCCGTAGTCCGCCCCAAACGCAAGGCTCAGCAACTGCACAGTTGCGTGCAGCCGTGATCGCTTTTTTCGGTAGCCATGAAAGGGCGCCGCGGCGCCCCTTTCATGGCTGCGTATCGGCAGCCGCCCATCCGGCGCGCCGCGCGGGCCACAGCATGAACACGATCGTGATCGCGATCAGCAGCCAGCAATAGTGCGCCTTGCCGATCAGCGCCATCGGCGACAGGTGCGCCAGCGACGCCGCCAACAGTATCTGCGCGCCGTACGGGAGCAAGCTCTGCACGGCGCAGGCGAAGATGTCGAGCAGGCTCGCAGAACGCGCCGCGGGCACGCCATGGCGCTCGGCGATGTCGCGCGCAAGGCCGCCGCTGATCAGCAGCGCTACGGTGTTGTTGGCGGTGAACACATCGGTCGCCGAAGACAGCGCGGCGATACTCCACTCGCCGGTGCGCCGGCCGGTATTGCCGCGGGCGATGCGCGCGATCTGTTTGGCGATCCACGACAGGCCGCCGCTGGCTTTGGTCAATGCGCCCAAGCCGCCGATCAGCAGCGCCAGCAGCATGATCTCGAATACGCTTTCGAAACCGTCGTAGATCGCTTCGGCATAGGCGACGGTATCGAAATCGGGCGCCATCGCGAAACCGAACACGCCAGCAACCACCAGGCCGATGGTCAATACCACCAGCACGTCCCAGCCGATCACCGCCAATACGAGCACCAGCGCGTAGGGCAGCGCCAGCCACGCCGAGACTTCGTCGTAGGCCTCCACCGGCGAGGCTTCGCCGACGAAAGCCAGCACCGCGATCGTCAGCACCGCCGCCGGCAATGCGATCTTGATGTTTTCGCGGAACTTGTCGCGCATGCTGCAGCCCTGCGTGCGCGCGGCGGCGATCGCGGTGTCCGAGATCACCGACAAGTTATCGCCGAACGTGGCGCCACCGAGCACGGCGCCGATCACCAGCGCGCGGTCCAGGCCCGACGCTTCGGACACGCCCAACGCGATCGGCGCCACGGCGGCGATCGTGCCCATCGAGGTGCCGATCGCCAGCGACAGGAAGCCGGCGACCACGAACAACCCCGGCAGAATCAACGCCGCCGGCAGCGCGCCGATGCCCAGCGACACCACCGCGTCGACCGCGCCGATCAGCTTGGTGACGTAAGCGAACGCGCCGGCCAACAGGAAGATCAGACACATCTGCACGATGTTGGAATCGCCGATGCCGCCCAGCATCGTGTCCATGGCCTTCGCGCCGCGGCGATGCGCGATCCACAGCGCCAGGGCCAGCGCGGGCAGGATCGCCACCGGTGCGCGCAGCTGATAGAAGCCCATCGCCTCGCCCTGCGCCGTGTAGTAGAGCCCGGCGCCGAAGAACAGCGCCAGGAACAGCAGCAGAGGGGTCAGCGCAACGGCGCTGGGGACGACCTTCATCCTTTCATCCGCATAAAGAGATTTTACGGATTGTGCGACGCAGCAAGCCCGCTGTCCAGCGCCTGCGGCCACGGAATAGGGCGGGTCTGAGCGGGTCGATGGCCGTCTCGACGGTAGTTATCCGTATTTATTGCCGGTGTCCGCCGATTGCAGCCCTTCACTTTGGCGGTGTCTTGCCCCCGCCCCTACCGGTAGCTTCTGAACCCCCCGCGAGAATGCCCATGTCCACATCTGCCCAAACCGTCGCAACGCCCGAGCCCGAGCTGGTCACCCGCCTCCTGCGAGGCGCATGGTTGGGCATCATCCTTGGCCTGTTGATCGAAGGCATGCTGCTCGCCGTCCAGCTCTTCCAGGGCCAGTTGCCCGAGCCTGTCCGGATCGCGGCCGATACGGTCCAGAAAATATCCTGGTCGTCGTTGGTCTGCGCGGTGCTGGCCGCTGGCCAGGCGGTCGCGCGCGGCGCCGGCGGCCTGGCGGGATTGGCCGGCCTGATCGGCGCCCCGATCGCCTTCCTGCTGGCGCGATCGCTGCACAAAGCCACGCTCGAAGTACTGGGTAGCGAAGCTGCCGGCGGCGCGGTGCCATGGCTGGCCGCCGGCATCAAAGGCGCGGAATACGCCCTGTTGGGCGCTGCGATCCTCTGGCTGGCCAAAAACGAACGCGGTTGGAAAGCGCACGTGCTGCTTGGCTTGTTGGTGGGTTTGGTGACCTACTTGCTGACGCTGTGGTTGCTGCCCGGCGCCGGCAATGCCATACAGCGCGCGATTACGGAAATCGCGCATCCGGTCGGCTGTGCGCTGGCGGTCTTCATCGCCCTGCAGTTCAACCGGCGGATGGGCCAAAATACGGCCGGCGATTGACCCACGCCGTCGCGCTCGCGCCGCACGAAGGCCCGGCGGCGCGCACAATGATCCGCACGATTAGCCTGCCGATCCTGAAGGAATGGGCTTGCCGATATGATGACACGATGGCTGTCTTCGCTGGTTTTGCTGGGCACGCTCGCCGGCTGCGCGAGCGCGCCGCTGCAGCCGATCGCTCAGACCGGCACTGCATGCAGCGAGAAGCGCTCGGACCGCCTGCTGTTCGGCATGAACACTCCTACCGGCCCGGTGGATGAGACGCAATGGCAGGCTTTTTTGGCCGATACGGTGACGCCCCGTTTCCCCGACGGCTTGACCGTCTACCGCACGCAGGGCCAGTGGCGCGGGGCCAGTGGCCAGGTAGAGCGCGAGGAGTCGCGCATGGTCGAGATCGTGCATGAAGACGATCCCGATGGCCGTAAACGCATCGCCGAGATTTCAGCGGAATACAAGCGGCGCTTCCAGCAGGAAGCAGTGCTGGTGATCAGCACCCGCGCCCAGGCCTGCCTCTGACCCGGCTTTCGTAGGTGCGAATTCATTCGCACGCTTTTTTTGCTCATGTCGGAAGCGCGTGCGAATGAATTCGCACCTACGAAGAGCGGACCGCGCGAGTCAGACGCGGCTGGCGATCGCCTTGGCGAACGACATGGTATTGCCCTGCCCGCCCAGGTCCGGCGTCAGCGCGTCCTTCGCTTCCAGCGTGGCGACGATCGCCGCGCGCAGGCGCGTCGCGTCGGCCGGCTTGCCCAGATGGTCGAGCATCTGCCCCACCGCCAGCAGCAACGCGCAGGGATTGGCGATGCCCTTGCCGGCGATGTCCGGCGCGGAGCCGTGAACGGCTTCGAAAATCGCCGCATCGGCGCCGATGTTGGCGCCCGGCGCCAGGCCCAGGCCGCCGACCAGGCCGGCGCACAGATCGGAGATGATGTCGCCGAACAGGTTGGTGGTGACGATGATGTCGAACTGCTCGGGCCGCATCACCAGCTGCATGCAGGTGTTGTCGACGATCATCTCGTTGCATTCGATCTCGGGATACTGCGCGGCCACTTCGCGCGCCACCTTCAGGAACAGGCCCGAGGTCGACTTGAGGATGTTGGCCTTGTGCACCACCGTCACCTTCTTGCGGCCGGTGCTGCGCGCCAGGTCGAAAGCGTAGCGGACGATGCGCTCGGAGCCCTTTCGCGTGACCTTCTGCGTGAGCGTTGCGATCTGGCCGTCCTCGGAAGTCATCTGGCCTTCGCCGATGTAGGCGCCTTCGGTGTTCTCGCGCACCGTGATCAGGTCGACGTCTTCGGGAAAACGCGATTTCGTGTTCGGGAACGACTTGGCCGGGCGCACGTTGGCGTACAGGTCGAAGCGCTTGCGCAGTTCGACGTTGATCGAGCTGAAGCCTTCGCCGACCGGCGTGGTCAGCGGGCTCTTCAGCGCGATGCGGTTGCGGCGGATCGAATCCATCGTCGCGGCCGGCAACAGCTCGCCGTGCTTCTCCAGCGCCACCATGCCGGCGTCGGCTTCCTCGTACTGCAGGCCGACATCCATCGCGTCGAGCACATAAAGGGCGGCATCCATGATTTCTGGGCCGATGCCATCGCCACGGATGACCGTGATGGTCTGTTTGGCCGCGTTCGTCGGGGTCATTTGCAGGTTCCAGGCGCAGGGCCGGTCGCGCGCGGACGGCGCGACGGCGTGGGAAAGATAGCCGCGCATTATGCCCGAAGCCATGTCCGGCTGCAGTCGTAAACGCTTCGCGAGCCCCATCGGGCCACCCACCAACGGCAGGCCGGCGGCTATCGGCGGTGATGCGGCCGAGCATGCGCTTTAGCGGTGTCGGCGCGGCCGGGCGGCGCGCGATGCTGCGGACTCCCCCGCGCGAAAGGTATCGCCCATGTCCGCACTGCCCTCCCTGGCCGCCGATCGGCCGATCCGCGTGCTCGTGCTCGAAGAATCCTCGTTCCGCCGCGAAGGCGCGCACAACCTGCTGCAGCGCTACGCCAGCCTGGATGTCGTCATGGCCACGCACGATGTCGCCGAAGGATTGCGCATGGCCTCGCGGCGTCCGCCCGACGTGGTCCTGGTCAACATGGATCAGGATGCCGCCCGCATCGTGCGCGAAGTCAAGCAGCGCCAACCCCATGCCCGCGTGATCGCCCTTTTGCCGAGCAGCGATCCCGGCGTGGCGCGAACGCTGCGCAACGCCGGCGCGGACGAACTGGTGTTCGGCGTGTTGCGCGCCGCGACGCTCGTGGACGCGATCTTCAGGCAAGTCACGCGGTAAGCCGCAGGCAGCGCGCGGTCGCGGCACGCGCCCGGCTAGTCGTGCGCGTGCGCCGGTGCCGGGCCGCCGGCTCCGCTCTCGAGCCTATCCAGGAAATCCACTGCGCGGCGCAGGTGGGGAATCACGATGCTGCCGCCGACCACCAGGCCCACCGAGAACGCCTCGAACATCTCGTCGCGGTTCACGCCGGCTTCCCGGCACTGCGCGACGTGGTAGCTGATGCAATCGTCGCAGCGCAGCACCAGCGATGCCACCAGGCCGAGCAGCTCCTTGGTCTTCACGTCCAGCGCGCCCGCCTGGTAGGTCTGCGTATCCAGCGCGAAGAAGCGCCGCACCACTTGGTTGGGTTCGGCCAGGATGCGCTCGTTCATGCGCTTGCGGAACGCGGTGAACTCGCCTACTCGGTCGCTCTCGCTCCGGGCGACGCGGTCCTTTTCGCCCTGCTCGCCGACGCTCATTCGGAAGCCCCGGCCAGCAGCGGTTCTAGCTTGCCGGCGCGGTGCAGCGCCATCATGTCGTCGTATCCGCCGACGTGGGTCTGGCCGATGAAGATCTGCGGCACCGTGGTGCGGCGGGTCAGCGCCATCATCTTCTCGCGCTGGGACGGGTCGGTATCGATCCGCACTTCGTTCCAGCTCAAGCCCTTGCTCTTGAGGAAATTCTTGGCGGCGACGCAGTAGGCGCAGATCGCGGAAGTGTAGACGGTGATTTCGGGTTGCTGGCTCAAGACGGAACTCCGGTGCAACTTGTCGGCGGGTCTGCGGTCAATATGGGTCGCGTATCGCCGATTTTCCACCCCTGCGGCCCGCGAAACCGGGAGTTAACGCCCGATTCACGCCGTGGACGACGGCGCCCGGCATCCTGCTGCACACTGTGTTGCGCCAACGTGGAGTCAACGTGCGACCGATCCTGCCCCTGGCCGCTGCTTTCACCTTCCTGCTCGCCTGCGGCCTGGCGCCGGCGCAGGAGTCGCGGCTGCCGGACATCGGTTCGTCCGCCGGCGAGGTGATCAGCCCCGCGCAGCAGGAAGAATACGGCGCGATGACGCTCAGCCAGCTGCGCCATTACGGCTATGTGCTGGAAGACCCGTTGATCGACAGCTGGCTCAAGTCGATGGGCGGCCGCCTGGCCGCGAACAGCGAACAGCCGCGCCAGCCTTTCACTTTCTTCATGCTGCGCGACCGCCAGATCAACGCATTCGCCACGCTCGGCGGCTACATAGGCGTCAATGCCGGCCTGGTGCTGACCGCGCGCAGCGAGGACGAAGTGGCCGGCGTGCTGTCGCACGAAATCGCCCACGTCACCCAATCGCACGTGCTGCGCGCGGTGGAACGCGCCAAGCGCGACAGCGTGCCGATATTGTTGGCGATGCTGGGCGCGATCGCGGTGGCGCAGGCCAGCGGCGGCAATTCCAGCGACGATGCCACCATGGCCGCGGTAATGTCGGCGCAGGGCCTGATCGCGCAACGCCAGATCGACTACACGCGCAGCAACGAAGCCGAGGCCGACCGCATCGGCATCCGCACCTTGTCGCGCACCGGCTACGACCCCGATGGCATGGCTTCGTTCTTCGAACGCATGCAGGCCGCCAGCCGCGGCAACCAGGGCGGCGACCGCGACCGCGCGCCGGATTACCTGCTCACCCACCCGGTCACCTCGCTGCGCATCACCGAAGCGCGCGACCGCGCCGCCAAGCTGCCCAAACCCGTCCTCGCCAGCGCCGACACCGGCACGCTCAGCAACAACCCGCTGCTGCCGGGCAGCCTGCGCCTGCCGACGGCGCAAGCGCGCGGCGCGACCGGCCAGTTCGATTGGGCGCGCGAGCGCCTGCGCGCGCTCAGCGCCAATACGCCGGCCGCCGCCATCGCCGAATACGACCGCATCGCCCGCGGCCAGGGCAGCGGGCTCAACGATGCGCAGCGTTACGGCCTGGCGGTGGCCAAGCTCGAAGCCGGCCAGGGCAAGGCCGCCCAGGCCGACCTGACGCCGCTGCTGCAGAAACATCCCGGCGATCTGTGGCTGACCCTGGCGATCGCCGAAGCCGAGGCCCGCAGCGGCAATGCCGCGGCCGCCGAAGCGCGCTTCGAAACCCTGATCGCACGCATGCCCAACAACCGCGCGGTCGTGCTGACCTACGCCAAGGTGCTGGGCGAGCGCAATACGCCCGCGACGGGCAAACGGGCCCAGGCCGTGCTGCGGCCGCTACTGGCCAATTCCGGGGATGATCCGGTCTTCCAGCAAACTTTCGCGCGCGCCAGCGAAATCGCCGGCGACCCTATCCGCGCCGGCGAGGCCTATGCCGAAGCCGCCTATCTGAACGGGCGGCCGGAACAGGCTCTGATCCAGCTCAACACCCTGAAAAAGCGCCCGGAACTGGACTATTACGCACGGGCCCGCATCGACGCCCGCATCGCCGCGATCACCCCGACGGTGCTGGAACTGCGCCGGCAGGGCGTCAAGGACGAGGTGCTGGAGCGCGGATCCCGGCTCAAGGAAGACGATCGGTTCGATGGACCCACCACCCATCTGCGCAGCTCGCCCTGGATGGAATGAGTCACGGTCACGAGACCGTCATAAAACCGTAGTCTACTGGTCCGGCACCCCTCGCAAAGGACGCCCGCGGGCGCCTCGGACCGCAATGCAGAAGAAGATCCTGATCGTCGACGACGAACCGGCCATCCGCGACATGGTGGCCTTCGCCCTGCGCAAGGGCGAGTTCGATCCGATCCATGCCGGCGACGCCCGCGAGGCGCAGTCGGCCATCGCCGACCATGTGCCCGACCTGATCCTGCTCGACTGGATGCTGCCCGGCACCAGCGGCCTGGAACTGGCGCGGCGCTGGCGCAAGGATCCGCTGACCCGCGAGATCCCGATCATCATGCTCACCGCGCGCGGCGAGGAGAACGACCGCGTCGGCGGGCTCGAAGCCGGCGTCGACGACTACGTGGTGAAGCCCTTTTCGGCGCGCGAATTGCTGGCCCGCATCCGCGCGGTCATGCGCCGCTCGCGCGAGGACGACGAGGACGGCAGCGTCGCGATCGGCGCGCTGCGCATCGACGGCGCCGCGCACCGGGTGTTCGCCGAAAACGCCGGCACGCCCGCGCCGGTGCCGATCGGTCCCACCGAATACCGCCTGCTGCATTTCTTCATGACCCACCCCGAACGTGTCTACACGCGCTCGCAGCTGCTCGACCATGTCTGGGGCGGCAGCGTTTATGTCGAAGAACGCACCGTCGACGTGCACATCCGCCGCCTGCGCAAGACGCTCGAACCGCACCAGCTGGACGGCATGGTGCAGACCGTGCGCGGTGCCGGTTACCGGTTCTCGGCGGCGCTGTGAGGCTCGGGATTTGGGATTGGGGATTCGGGATTGGTAAAAAACCATCATCGGCGACTCGGAATATGATCCCTGGCTACACTCGCTGTTCCGAATCCTTAATCCCCAATCCCTAATCTCGAAACCATGCCTCCCCGCGCCCAAAACGCCTGGCTCAGGACCATCGGCGCCCTCGCGGCGCTGCTGGCCGCGGCCGTCGTCGTCGGCCTGACGATCGGGCAAGTCTGGCCGGTGCTCGCCGTCACGGCGCTGGGCATCGTCGCCTGGCATTACTGGCGGCTCCGCGGCGTGCTGACGCGATTGACCGCACGCCAGCGCCTGTCGCCGCCGCAGGGCGAAGGCATCTGGAACGAACTCGACCGCCTGCTCCACCGCGGCCAAGCCGAAATGCGCAGCCGCAAGCGGCGCCTGGTGGACATGCTGCGCGCCTACCGCGCCGCCGCCGCCGCGCTGCCGGATGCGGTCGTGGTGGTGGAACGCAACAGCCAGCGCGTGCAATGGTTCAACGAGGCCGCGACCGCGCTGCTGGGTCTGGAGTATCCCAACGACATCGGCGCGCCGATCGGCGACCGCCTGCACAGCCTGCCGATGTCGCGCTGGCTGGCCCAGGGCCGCAACGCCGAACCGCTGATGGACGCGCCTTCGCCGGTAAGCCCTGAAACCCGCATCAACCTGCGGCTGATCCCGTATTCGGAAGAACTGTGGCTGCTGGTGGCGCGCGACGTCAGCAAACTGATGCGGTTGGAACAGGTGCGCCGCGACTTCGTCGCCAACGTCTCGCACGAGCTGCGCACGCCGCTGACCGTGGTCCACGGCTATCTCGAGATGCTCGATCCCGCCGAAAAGCCGGAATGGGCGCCGATGCTGGCGGAAATGCAGCGCCAATCGCAACGCATGACCCAATTGGTCGAGGACTTGCTGACATTGTCACGTTTGGAGGCGCAGGATCGGCTTCCCGACGAAAGCGTGGCGATGTCGCCGATGATGACCACCCTCAAACGCGAGGCCGAAGCGCTGAGCCAGCAGCGCCACCAGATCGTGGTCGAGGATACGACCCAGTTGGATTTGTGGGGCTCGACCAAGGAACTGCACAGCGCCTTCTCCAACCTGGTCAGCAATGCGGTGCGCTACACCCCGGCCGGCGGCAGCATCGGCATCCGCTTCGAGCGCGACGGCGACGGCGCGGTGCTGCGCGTCAGCGACACCGGCTACGGCATACCGGCCGCGCACTTGCCGCGCATCACCGAACGCTTCTACCGGGTTTCCACCAGCCGCACCCGCGAGAGCGGCGGCACCGGGCTGGGACTGTCCATCGTCAAGCATGTGCTCAACCTGCACCAGGCCCGGCTCGAGATCCAAAGCGAGGTCGGGCGCGGCAGCACCTTCTCCTGTCACTTCGGCGCCGAGCGCGTGCATCCGCGCGACCACGCCGCACCTCCCTTATTGGCGACCGGAAAATGAACGCGCAAATCGACCTGCAGCCTCCGAGCACCGATCACGAAGCGCTGCGCGACCCGGCGCTGTACTTCAACCGCGAGCTGTCGCAGCTGGACTTCAATTTCCGCGTGCTGGCGCAGGCGCAGGACGCGCAGGTACCGCTGCTGGAACGGTTGCGCTACCTGTGCATCTCCTGCACCAATCTCGACGAGTTCTTCGAGATCCGCGCCGCTACCGTGCGCCATGCGCAGGATTTCGGCATCGTGCCGGCGCAGGACGGCCTGGCCCCGGCCACGGTACTCAAGCAGATCCACGATCGCGCCGCGTCGCTGGTCGAAGCGCAATACCGCTGCTGGAACGAAGCGCTGCGCCCGGCATTGACCGATGCCGGCATCCGCGTGCTCGGCCGCAATTCCTGGGACGCGAAGCAGTCGCGCTGGCTGCGCGCGTATTTCCGCGACGAGATCATGCCGGTGCTGTCGCCGCTCGGGTTGGATCCGGCGCATCCTTTCCCCAAGATCCTCAACAAATCGCTGAACATCGTCGTGGTGCTGGAAGGCAAGGATGCGTTCGGCCGCGCCGGCCACCTGGCGATCGTGCGCGCGCCTCGTTCGCTGTCGCGCATCATCCAGTTGCCGCAGGAAGTCTCCGGCGGCGACAACGATTTCGTGCTGCTGTCCTCGGTGCTGTCGGCGTTCGTCGAGGAACTGTTCCCGGGCATGGAGGTCAAGGGCGCCTATCAGTTCCGCGTGACCCGCAACTCCGAACTCATCGTCGACGAAGACGAAGTCGAGAACCTGGCGCTGGCGCTGCGCGACGAGCTGGTCGGGCGCGGTTATCTGCGCGCGATGCGGCTCGAGATCGCACAGGACTGTCCGGCGCCGATCGTACGCATGCTGCTGGAGAATTTCGACCTGCCGGAGAACGCGGTCTACCGCATCGACGGCCCGGTCAACCTCAACCGCGTGATCCAGATCTACGACCTGGTGCAGCGCCCGGACGTGAAGTTCGCGCCTTTCCAGCCGCGCATGCTCTCGGGCAGCGAATCGCTGTTCGAGCGCGTCTCGGCCGGCGATGTGATGCTGCACCACCCCTACGATTCGTTCGTGCCGGTGCTGGAGCTGGTCAAGCAAGCCGCCAACGACCCGGGCGTGCTGGCGATCAAGCAGACGCTGTACCGCACCGGCCGCGAATCGCAGATCGTGGAGCACTTGGTCCAGGCGGCGCGCAACGGCAAGGACGTCACGGTCGTGGTCGAGTTGCGCGCGCGCTTCGACGAGGAAGCCAATCTCGCGTTCGCCGACAGGCTGCAGGAAGCCGGCGTGCAGGTGGTATACGGCGTGGTCGGCTACAAGACCCACGCCAAGATGCTGCTGATCGTGCGCCGCGAAGGCCGCAAGCTGCGCCGCTACGTGCACATGGGCACCGGCAACTACCATAGCGGCACGGCGCGCGCCTACACCGACATCAGCCTGATCACGGCCGACCCGGACATCGGCAGCGACGTGCACCAGATATTCCAGCAGATCTCCGGCCTGGCGCCGGCCATCAAGCTCAAACGCCTGCTGCAATCGCCGTTCACGCTGCATGCCGGCGTGCTGGAACGGATCGAGCGCGAAACGCAACATGCGCGCAGCGGCAAGTCAGGCCGCATCATCGCCAAGATGAACGCGCTCAACGAGCCGCAGGTGATCCGCGCGCTGTACGCGGCCTCGCAAGCCGGCGTGCAGATCGACCTGATCGTGCGCGGCGCGTGCACGTTGCGTCCCGGCGTGCCCGGCGTATCCGACAACATCCGGGTGCGCTCGATCGTCGGCCGTTTCCTCGAGCACAGCCGCGTCTACTGGTTCGGCAACGACGGCGACCCGGACTTGTTCTGCACCAGCGCCGACTGGCTGGAGCGCAACCTGCTGCGGCGCGTCGAAACCGCATTCCCGATACTCGACCCGGAACTGGCCAAGCGCGTCTACGACGAAGCGCTCGACAACTATCTCGTCGACAACCTCAACGCCTGGGAACTGCAATCCGACGGCGGCTACCGCAAGCTCCAGCCGCAGGATGGCGCGGCACCGCATTCGGCGCAGGCGGCGCTGCTCAACAGGATCTGCGGATGAGCGCGAGCGTCGCGCTCGCATCCGCGCTGGAAACGCCGTTGCAGGACGGCGACCTGCTCGCGGCGATCGATTTGGGCTCCAACAGTTTCCACATGGTGGTCGCGCGCTACACGCTCGGCCAGTTGCGCATCGTCGACCGGCTGCGCGAGATGGTGCGGCTGGCCGAAGGCCTGGACGGCAAGGGCGGCCTGAACGCCGAAGTGCGCCAGCGCTCGCTGGAATGCCTGGCCCGTTTCGGCCAACGCATCCGCGACATCCCGCCGCAACGCGTGCGGGCCGTGGCCACCAACACCGTGCGCCAGCTGTCGGCACCGCAGAATTTCCTGGTGCCGGCGGAAACCGCGCTCGGCCATGCCATCGAAGTGGTGTCCGGCCGCGAGGAGGCGCGCCTGGTCTATCTCGGCGTCGCCCACGCGCAACCGCCCAAGCCGGAGCAGCTGCGGTTGGTGATCGACATCGGCGGCGGCTCCACCGAATGCATCATCGGCAGCGGCTTCGACGCGATCGAACGCGAAAGCCTGCAGGTGGGCTGCGTGGCCAGTACGCGGCGCTTCTTCGGCAACGGCAAGCTCTCCAAGAAACGCTGGCGCGAAGCGCTGACCGAAGTGGCCGCCGAGTTCCAGCAGTTCACCGTGGCCTACCGCACGCTCGGCTGGCACGAAGCCTTGGGTTCGTCCGGCACCAACAAGGCGATCGGCGACATCTGCGCGGCGATGAAGCTGACCAAGGGCGCGGTGACCGCCGAGGCCCTGCCCGTGGTGCGCGACCGGCTGCTCCAGGCCGAACGCATCGAGGACATCGACCTTCCGGGACTGTCCGACGAACGCCGGCCGATCATCGCCGGCGGCCTGCTGATCCTGGAAGCGGCCTTCGAAGTGCTGGGCCTGCAGCGCATGGCGGTGAGCAAGGCGGCGCTGCGCGAAGGCGTGCTGTACGACATGCTCGGCCGCGGCGGCGCGGACGACCCGCGCGACACGTCGGTGGCGGCGCTGATGCAGCGCTACGGCATCGATGCGCAACAGGCCTCGCGCGTGGAAAACACGGCGCTCGCCCTGTTCGAACAAGCCGCCCAGGCCTGGTCGTTGGACGCGGACGATGCGCGCATGCTCGGCTGGGCCGCGCGTTTGCACGAGATCGGCTTGGCCATCGCCCACAGCCAATACCATGTGCACGGCGCTTACGTGCTGGAAAATTCGGACATCGCCGGCTTCTCGCGCCAGGAGCAGCAGGTGCTGGCGGCGCTGGTGCGCACGCATCGCCGCGGCGTGCCCAAGAACGCCTTCGACGCCCTGCCCGACCGCCTGCTGCTCAGCGCCAAGCGCAAGGCCGCGTTGTTGCGGCTGGCGGTGTCGTTGCACCGTGCGCACGAAGCGGATCCGATCCCGAAGCTGGAACTGAGCGCCGGCGGCGACCGCCTCGACCTGGTGTTGTCGCGGGCGTGGGTCGACGCGCGCCCGCTGCTGCGCGCCGACCTGGTCGGCGAGGTCGAAGGCCAGGCGGGATTGGGCGTCGTATTCAAGCCCTTCCTGATCTGAGCGTGGCTTCCTGTAGGAGCGGCTTTAGCCGCGAGCTTTTGTCGCCTCGGAAACGACCCAAAAGCTCGCGGCTAAAGCCGCTCCTACAAAAAACAGTCATTTACCCCTGTTTTCGCGGGCTTAAGGCTGTCATTTCCGAGTCACCGCGCTGACATTGCCGTTTCATGCGGCGCCTTCAGTCTTCCCAAAACGGGAAGCCCTGCATGCGTTACGCCATCGTCACCGAGACGTATCCGCCCGAGGTCAACGGCGTCGCCTTGACCGTGCAGGGGCTGGAAAACGGCCTGCGCGCGCGCGGCCACGAGGTGTCCGTGGTACGGCCGCGACAAGCCTCCGACAGCGCCGGACTGGAACACGAATTGCTGGTGCGCGGCGCGCCGTTGCCGCGCTACCCGGGCTTGCGTTTCGGGCTGCCGGCCACGCGCAAGCTCGCCGCCGCCTGGCGCGAGGCGATGCCCGATGCCATCTACGTGGCCACGGAGGGACCGCTCGGCTGGTCGGCGTTGCGGGCGGCGAAGCGTCTCGGGATCCCCGCCGCCACCGGCTTCCATACCCGGTTCGACGAGTACATGCGCAATTACGGCGCCGCCTTCCTGCAGCAGACCGCGCTGCGCTGGATGCGCCGATTCCACAACAAGGGCGCCGCGACCCTCGTGCCCACGCGCGAGTTGGCGCAGTTCCTGGAGTCGCAGCGCTTCGACAACGTGGTGCGCTTGCCGCGCGCGGTAGACACGATGATGTTCGACCCGGCCAAACGCGACGACGCGCTGCGCGAAAGCTGGGGCGTCGGCCGCGACGATCTCGCCGTGATCTACCTGGGCCGCATCGCGCCGGAGAAAAACCTGGACCTGGCCGTGCGCGCGTTCCGCGAGCTGCAAAAAATCCAACCGCGCGCGCGTTTCGTCTGGGTCGGGGACGGCCCTTCGCGCGAGAAGCTGGCGCAGGACCATCCCGATTTCGTGTTCTGCGGCGTGCAACGCGGCCAGGCCGTGGCGCGGCACTTCGCCAGCGGCGATCTGTTCGTGTTCCCCAGCCTCAGCGAAACCTTCGGCAACGTCACGCTGGAAGCGATGGCCAGCGGCTTGCCGACGGTGGCTTTCGATTACGGCGCCGCACGCGAATACCTGCGCGACGGCGTGCACGGCGCGGCGATCCGCGACGGCGACGACGACGGTTTCGTGCGCGCCTGCGCGGACATCGCCGGCGACGCCGGAAAACGCCGGGCGATGGGCGCCGCGGCGCGCCAGGCCGTGGCGGCGCTGCGGCCGGAACAGGTCGCGGCCGACTTCGACGACGTGCTCATGCGGCTCGCGGACACCAGGAGGGCTTATGCACCCGCTGCCTCGACGTAATTCGTTAGCGATGCGCGGCCGGCGCATGGGATCGCGCTGGGAAGCGGGCTGGTGCCTGCGCGCCAACCACTGGGGCGATCGTCATGGAATGCGCGCCTATTTCGCGGCGATCAGCCGCCTGGGCGACGGCGTGTTCTGGTATGCCTTGATGGGCGCATTGATCGTGTTCGACGGCTACGACGGACTGAAGGCCTCCGCGCACCTGGCCGCGACCGGCGCGATAGCGCTGAGCTTGTACAAGCTGCTCAAGCACTGGACCAAGCGTCCGCGACCGTACGCTTCGGATGTGCGCATCCGCGCTTGGGTGGCGCCGCTGGACGAGTTCAGCTTCCCGTCCGGCCACACCCTGCATGCCGTCGCTTTCACGCTGGTAGCGCTGGCGCATTACCCGACGCTGGCCTGGCTGCTAATCCCGTTCACCGCCAGCGTCGCCGTATCGCGCGTCGTGTTGGGCCTGCACTACCCGAGCGATGTGCTGGCTGCGACCGGCATCGGCACCGCGCTGGCGGGGCTGTCGTTGTGGCTGGTGCCGGGCGTGTCGTTGTTCGCTTAGCGAGCTGCGCTCTCTGTAGGAGCGGCTTTAGCCGCGAGCTCTTGGCCAGATCGCACACAAGATCAAGAGCTCGCGGCTAAAGCCGCTCCTACAAAGGCTCTACCTTCGCGCTGACGATGCCGGGCTTGTTTTGCCCCGGCCAATCGCGATCGTTGGCGACTTGCGCTCGCTCCCGGCTGGCGTCGAGCGCCTCGAAATCCAGATCGGCGATCGCCCACACCTGATCGCCCTGCGTCTGCGCCACGACCCCATCCGCAGGCAAGCCCGTGTCCATCGGCGCGTAGATCGTCGCTTCGCCGGTGTTGAAATCCAGCGCCGGGCTCCACGGCGCTTCGCCCGCCGTCACCGACTGCGCCACGTAGCAGCGGTTCTCCAGCGCGCGCGCCAGGCAGCCGACGCGGACGCGGGTCGCGCCCGCAGCGGCATCGGTGCAGCTCGGCACGATCAACAACCGGGCGCCGGCTTCGCACTGCGCGCGCACCGGCAGAGGGAACTCGATGTCGTAGCAGACCGCGATGCCCGTCCGGATGCCGTTGGTATCGAAAACCTTCAACGCATCGCCGCCGTCGATAGTGCCGGCCTTTTTCTCGAAACCGGTCATCTGCAGCTTCTCCTGCCATGCGTGACGGCCGTCGGGCGCGAAGAAATAGGCGCGATTGCGGTAGCGTCCGGCGCCGTCCGCAAGCAGGAAGGTGCCGGCGACGATGCGCATTCCGGTTTCGCGCGCCAACCCGCCGAACAGCGCCAGCCAATCGCCGTGATGGCGCTGTATGCCGGCCAGCGAAGCTTGTAGATCGCCGCGTACAGCCTCGCCCAACGTCGCACCAAGCTCTAACGACAGGAATTCGGGCAGCACGGCGACCTGCGCGCCCTCGCCTGCGGCCTGTTCCAGCAAACGACCCTGCTTGTCGGCGAACTCGGTGAAATCGCGCGGTGCGTCGATCGGATACTTGGCGACGGCGATCTTCATGCGGCCGCGCGCTCCAACGGGCGCAGCCAGAACGTCAGCGCATGCTCGACATCGCCCGCGCCGCTTTCCTGCCAGTTCAATCTCATCGTCATGCCCGCTTGCCGCTCATAGCCGCGCTTCGCCCAGAATACTTCGTTGCCGCGATGGTCGGCAGGACGGCGCGGATCCCCCGCGTCGCGATCCACCGCGCAAAAGGCCGTCCACGCGAAGCGTCCCAGCGACCGGGCGTGCGCCTCGCGCTCGTCGAAAAAGGCATGTCCGACCCCGCAACCGCGATATCGCGGCAGCAATACGGACTCGCCGCAATAGAACACCTCATCGACAGGCATGCCGCGGCCGACGAAAGGCAGATGGAACTCGATCGTGTCGTCGGCCAGCGGCAGGCCGGTGGAGGCGCCGACCGGCTCGTCGCCGTCGAAAGCCAAGACGAAGACGCTGTCGGGCGACGCCGCGTAAGCGGCGAGGTAGTCGCGCTCGTAGGCGAGGTCGCCCTCGTACAGGTAAGGCCAGTCGCGGAACACCGCGATGCGCAGCCTGGCCACGTCTTCCAGGTAAGGCGCGATGGCGGCGCCACGAAAACAGGCGATGGCGGGGGCGGCATCCATGCCGGCAACTCTAACCCACGCCATCGCCCTCTTCTAAATCCATCGATCAGCGCGCCGACGCATCAGCGCAGCGACGATCCCAATTCGTACCAATCGACCTTGCGCGTGACCCACATGATCGCGGCCAGGATGCCGAACAGCAGCAGCGAACCCATCAGCAGCGCGTTGTCTTCCGATACCAGCAGGCCGTACAAAACGGCGTACAGCATGGTCAGCATGGCGGCGAAGCCGAGCCCTCGCAGCTTGCTGCGCAGCACATGGCTCAGATAGAACGCCTGCAGGCCGATGCAAGCCGCCGCCGACACCAGATAGGCGCGCCAGAACGCGATGTGCTCGGACAGGCTGAGCAGCAGCAGGAAGAAGATCGCCAGCGCCAGGCCGACCAGCAGGTATTGCAGCGGATGGATCGGCAGCCGCTTGATCAGTTCGAACATCGCGAAACCGACGAAGGTCAGCACGATGAAAAGGATGCCGTATTTGCTGGCGCGGTCGGCCTGCGAATAGACGTTGACCGGATCGACCAGCGAAAGGCCGATCACGTCGAGCCCGCCAGGCGCGGGTTCGCCCGCCTTGCCCGCCTTCGCGCCGGCGAGATATTGCGCCTGCGCATTGGTGGCCAGCGACGAGATTTCCCATTCCGCATGGAATCCCTTGGCGTCGATGGTGCGCGTACGCGGCAGGAACGAGCCGTTGAATTGCGGGTGCGGCCAGACCGAATCGAGCACGATGCGGTTGCGCTTGGCGAGCGGCGAGATCGCCAGGGATTCGGTGCCGCCCAATGCGAAGTCCAGGCGGCTGTCCAGCGCCAGCGTTTCGCCCGCGCGCGGCGCGGCCAGACGGACGTGCACGCCCGCGCCGTCGCGGCTGCCGAGACCTTGTTCCAGCGGCCGTTCGCTGCCGCCGACGCGCAAGCGCGGCGTACCAGCCAATCCGCGCACGTCGGCGATACCGTAGCTCAGCCAGGGCCGGCCGATCTTGCGCGGCAGATTGGGGTCCGCATCGGCCGGAATCTTCGCCTGGAAGCGCGCCGCCAGCACGCCTTTCAGCTCGTAGACCCTCACTTCGTGCAGACCCAAGCGCCGCGAGGAGGGCACGACTTTGCCTTCGACGTCCATCGAGTCGGCGAAGAACGTCCAATGCCCGCTTTCTCCGTCGCGCTTGACCTTGCGTATCACCACGCCTTCGTCGTTCCTTTCTTCGACCTCGATCGTTTCCACATAAGGGACGACCAGCACCGGACCGGCGATGCTCTGCTCGCCCGCGTAGCTGCGCGCGATGCTTCGCACCGCCTCGGCGCGATACGCCTGGCGCTCGTTGATCGTGCCGCGAATCATCGTCAACGGAATCAGCAGCAGCAGTGCGAGGCCGCCGACGGTGATGAAACGCAGTAACAAACGCATGTTCTTCATGGCGCAGCCTCGGCATTGGACGGCGCCAGCGTGCCGGGACGCCATGAGGCCATGACGGGGCGAATTTGAAGCCAGCGTGAAGTCCGGCCTTATAGCTCTTCGTAGGAGCGGCTTTAGCCGCGAGCTTTTCCGCGCGCCGCGGGTGTCTATCGATCATCGGAAGAGCTCGCGGCTAAAGCCGCCCCTACGAAGAGCGCTGCCCCGCAGATGGATCAGGTGACGGGCAGGCGCAGCTCGGCCCAGGTACCGCCGCCCTCGCGCGGCGACAGCCGGACGCTGCCGCCGTGCAGGCCGGCCACCTCGCGGACGAAGGTGAGGCCCAGGCCGGTGCTGCGGCCGCCTTGCGGACGCGGCAACGAGTAGAAGCGTTCGAAGACGCGTTCGCGGGCGAATTCCGGCACGCCCGGGCCGCGGTCGCCGACCCGAACTACGACATCCGTGCCTTCGAACATGCATTCGACGTCGATGCGCGAGCCTTGGGGCGCGAAGTCGATCGCATTGTCGAGCAGGTTGCGCAACGCCTGCCGCAGCAGGAAGCGATCGCCGTCGATCGCCACCGGTTTTTCCGGTGCCCTGCCTACGGCCTCGATACCGGCTTGCAACAGCCGGGGCCGCAATTCTTCGATGGTCCCGGCCACCAGATCGGCCGCATCGATGCGCTCGCTCTGCCGCAACTCGCGGCGGTGTTCCACCGCGGCCAGCGCCAAGAGTTTTTCGATCATCTCGTTCAGTCGCTCGCTCTGGCCCTGCACGTGGGCCGCGAAGCGCGCACGTTCGGCTTCGGGCAGCGGCTCCTGCAACAACTCGGCCGCGCCGCGGATCGCCGCCAGCGGGCTCTTCATCTCGTGGGTCAGCGTCTGCACGTACTGTTCGACGTATTGCTTGCCTTCCAGTTCGCGCCGCATCGTTTCCAGAGCGCGGCCGAGATCGCCGATCTCGTCGCGGCGCGGCGGCGGCGGCGGTACGCGTTCGCCGCTGCTCACCGCCTGCGCGTACCGGTTCAAACGACCGATGCCGCGCACCAGCCACGCGGTCATCGCCAGGCCGATCAGGGCCGACAGCCCCAACAACCAGCCGCCCTTGCGCAGGATGTTGCGCTGGCTGCGCTCGATCACCGGCTCCATCGTCCGATTCGCCTTGGCCACGGTCAGCACGCCGATGATCTTGTCGCCGTCCAGGATCGGCGCGGCCACGTGCATCACCGTGTTCTGGCGATCTCCCGGCGTTTCGCCGCTGGAGCGCGCGCCGTATTCGCCGCGCAAGGTGCGATACACGTCGTTCCAGCGCGAATAGTCCTTCCCGACCGCTTCGTTCCGCGAATCGTAGACCACGGTGCCGCGCGCATCGGTGATCAGGATGCGCCCTTCCAGCCGCTCCTTGCGCGTGCCCCAGATGTCGGCGCCCAATCGCCTGCGGCCCGCGGCGGCGATGTCGCGGGCGAACGCGCCGTCGGCGATGCGTCCGGCTTTCATGTCCGCCGTCGCCAGCGCCGCCAGCACGTTGGCGGTATCGGCGAGGTTGGCTTCCATGGCCTGGCGCACGCCCGGCTTTACCTCATCGACGAACACCCGCATCACGAAAAACGCGGCAACGCCGACGATCAGGAAGAAACCGAGGAACAGGCGCAGCCCGAGCCTCATCTCATGCCTCGATCGAGTAGCCGACGCCGCGGTGGGTGCGGATCGGGTCGGGTTCCGCCCCGGCTTCGCGCAATTTGGCGCGCAAGGTCTTGACGTGGGTGTCGACGGTGCGGTCGGCGCTGTCGCTGTCGCCGTCCCAGGCGCGGTCGAGCAGTTGCGCGCGGCTCAGGATCGCGCCGGGCCGGCGCAGCAGTTCGGCCAGCAGCGCGTATTCGTAGCGGGTCAGTTCCAACACGCGGCCGGCGTAGCGGATGCGGCGGCCTTCGGCATCGATCTCGAAGGCGCCGTGCCTGCGCCAGCCCGCATCGGCCGCGGCATGCCGGCGCAGGCGCGCGCGGACGCGCGCGGCGAGCTCGCGCGGCGAGAAGGGCTTGGCGACGTAATCGTCGGCGCCCAGCTCCAGGCCCAGCACGCGGTCGATCTCGTCGTTGCGTGCGGTCAGGAAGATCACCGGCAGGTCGCTGAAATCGCGCAGCCGGCGGCATACGTCGAAGCCGCTCACGTCGGGCAGGCCCACGTCGAGCAGCAGCAGGTCGACGCCGCCGGCGCGCACGCGCGGCAACACGTCGCCGCCCAGCAGGCAGTGCTCCACCGCGAAGCCTTCGCTGCGCAGCGCATACATCACCGCATCGGCGATGGCGGTCTCGTCTTCGGCCAGGAGTATCGTCGGGGAATGGGCGGCGGTCATGCCGGCAGCATAGCGGCTGTATGCTGCCGGCATGAACTACCGCCACGCCTTCCACGCCGGCAACCATGCCGACGTGCTCAAGCACGTCGCCCTGTTGGCGATCTGCGACGCCCTGACCGTCAAGCCGTCGCCGGTTTTCGCGCTCGATACGCATGCCGGCCGCGGCCTGTACCGCCTCAAATCCGGCTCGGCCCAGCGCACCGGGGAGGCCGAGCATGGCATCGGCCGCCTGATCGCCGCGCAGCCGCGCAATGCGGCCGTCGCGCGTTACCTGAAAGCCGTCCAGGCCTGTCGCGCGGCACAGGGGCACGACGCCTATCCCGGATCTCCGTGGCTGCTGGCCCACGCCCTGCGCGAACAGGACCGCATCGTCTGCTGCGAACTGCAACCGATAGAAGCGGCCGCGCTGAAATCCAACTTCGCCGGCGATTCACGCGTCGCCGCGCACGAAAGCGACGGCTACGCGGCCATGAAAGCCTTCCTGCCGCCGAAAAGCGGGGCACAGAAGATCGGCCGCGGTCTGGTTCTGATCGATCCGCCATACGAGGCGCAGCTCAACGAGTTCGATGCCGCCGTCGCCGCGCTGCGCGAAGGACTGCAACGCTGGCCGGAGGGCGTATTCGCGCTCTGGTACCCGATCAAACTGCGCCGTGCGTTGCGGCCGTTTTATCGCAAAGCGGCGAACCTGCCGGCCAAATCCGCGCTCGTCGCCGAGTTGCTGGTGCGTGCCGACGATTCGCCGCTGCGCATGAATGGCAGCGGCCTGCTGCTGCTCAATGCGCCATGGAAGCTGGATGCAGCGCTGGAACCGGCGCTGGGCGTGCTACTCAAGGCGCTCGGCGACGACGGCGGGTCGGCGCAGTTGGAGTGGCTCCGCTCCGCTTTGTAGAGCGAGGCTTGCCCCGCTGCTCTTGCTCTTAAGCCGTTCGCTCTTAAGCCGTTCGCTCTTAAGCCGTTCGCTCTTAAGCCGTTCGCTCTTAGGCCGTTCGCTCTTAGGCCGTCATCCCAGCGAACGCTGGGACCCATGTTGCTCTTGCCCCTCAGCCGTCATCCCGGCGAAGGCCGGGATCCAGGCCCGCGTCCTCGCGGGTCGCGCTGCGACTCGCGCCATGGACAAAGGCTTCCGGGCTGCGCCCGGGTCACTTTCTTTGTTGGCCCAAAGAAAGTAACCCAAGAAAGGGCCTGAACTGCGGTGCGATGCGTCGTACCTGAAAGTTCGCCAGCGGCCCGGCTTTCGTCGTGGGTGACCTTCTTACGCAGGTACTAGATTTTGATTCGCAACCTATGGGTGACGTGGCTTTTGCGGAGTTGCGCTAAGGAGGCGTTCGGATCGATCGCCTCGGATCTGAATGTCGAAGCGACGGAAGAATCCCGAGAGCCGGCGAGCGGTGGCCAAGAACACGAGGTAACCCCCTCGCCAGGATCCCTTCCAAAGGCCCTTTTTCTTTGGTTACTGTTCTTTTTGGGCCCATCAAAAAGAAAGCATGCCCTGAGCTTGCCGAAGGGTCACTCGGCCGCGATTTTAGCGGACGAAACTCCGGCCTGGAAGGCCGGCAGGTCGCGACAAACCCCAAGCAAAAGAGCAGCGGAGCAAGCTCCGCTCTACAAAACCCGTCAAACGCTAGTCTTGACGTCTGGCTCGAAGAAACTCCATAACACTTCCGGGAACTCGGCCTTGAAGGCGCGCTCCACTTGGTTGATCTGATCCGTCAACGCGCGAGCGCTCTGCCCTTCGCTCATCTCGGCCTGCACCGACACCAACGCATCGTTGCCCAGTTGCAGGGTGATGAGACTGATCACGCGGCCGACTTCGGGCCGGTCCTCCAGGAACTTGCGCATCTGCGCCTGCCGCGCCGGATCCACGCTCTGGCCGATCAGCATGGCCTTGACCTCGATCGCCACGAACACGGCGACCACGATCAGCAGCACGCCGATCGCGATGGTGCCCACCGCGTCCCAGATCGGATTGCCGGTGACCACGGCCGTCATCACCGCGGCCAATGCGAACACCAGGCCAAGCAATGCGGCCAGGTCCTCGCCGAAGATCACCACCAGTTCGGCCTGGCGACTTTCGCGGAACCACTGCCACAGGCTGCGGCCGCCGCGAGCCTTGTCGACCTCGTGCAGACAGGCGCGCATCGACACCGCCTCGGCGGCGATGCCGAACACCAGCACGCCGGCCGCCCACCACCACTGCCGCAATTCTTCCGGATGCTGCAGCTTGTGGATGCCCTCGTACAGCGAGAACATGCCGCCCACCGTGAACAGCATCACCGCGACCAGGAACGACCAGAAATAGATCGCCTTGCCGTAGCCCAGCGGATAATCCGGCGACGGCGGCCGCTTGGCCTGGCGCATGCCCAACAGCAACAGCAACTGGTTGCCGCAGTCGGCCAACGAGTGGACCGTTTCGGCCAGCATCGCGCTGGACCCGGTGAAGAACGCGGCCACGCCCTTGGCGCAGGCGATCGCGAAGTTGGCGCCGAGCGCGAACAGGATCGCACGGGTGGAATCGCCGCTGCCGGCCATGGGAGGGACTCTTGCGTTGGGAGGGGCGGAAGTCTAGCAAAGCGTCCCGCGCAGCCCGCGCAGCGGCTAGTCCGCGAATTCCCGCTGCAGCTTGCGGCTCAGCTTGCCGCGCACCAGTTCGTAGCTGCGGCGGATCAGCGACCGGGTCTCGGCTTCGGGCAAGGCCTGCGCATCGTTCAGGCTGATCCAATGCCAGCGTGCCAGGAACGGCGCCGGGACGATGCCCGGGCGGTCGGTGAACTCCAGGAAGCGCGCCGTTTCCACCTTGAAGGCCAGATTCCGCGCCTCGATGCCGTCGTGCATCGCGCAGAACATCTTGCCGCCGACCGAGAACACCAGGATTTTGGTCCATTTGACCTCCTCCGCGACGCCCGGCCAGGCGGAAACGAGGCGGCGTACGGCGGCGGTCTTCATGCCGTAGAGCATAGCTTCACTTTCGCCATGCCAGCATTCGGCCATGAGCCCCCGCAACCGCCTGCCGCCGTGGCACGAGCAACTGCGCCTGCCCAACGGCCGGGAAGTGCTGATCCGGCCGATCCGGCCGGACGATGCCGGCCCGCTGCGCGCTGCTTTTCCCCTGCTGCAGCCGGATGAGGTCCGCCAGCGCTTCCTGTTCGCGATGAAGGAGCTCAGCGAGGACCAGGCCGAGCGGCTGACCCATCCCGACCCACGCACCGAATTCGCGCTGGTCGCGGCCGAGCCGCTGCCGCCCGGCGAAGCGCTGGTGGGCGCCGTCGCCCGCGCCTCGGTCGCGCCGGGCACGCGCGATGCGGAATTCGCGATCCTGGTCAGCCACTACATCAACGGCATGGGCCTGGGCCGGCAGCTGATGCGGCGCCTGGTGCGCTGGTCCAAGGGCAAGAAGCTCGAGCGCCTGTACGGCGATGTGCTGGAGCACAACCATCCGATGCTGCAGCTGGCGCAATCGTTGGGCTTCCATCGCGAATCGGCGAATTCGCCGGGGCTCGTGCGCGTAGTGCTCGATCTGCGCTGAATCGCCGACAGCGTCGCCGAAGTGCGTACCGTGATCGGGCCCGCCAAGCCGTGTCGGCGGAGCCGGGGGGCGATCACGCGTTAAACTTAGGCCTTCCCGCGCTGGGCGCAAACCGCGTCCGGCGCTGCCGTTGTTTTGTGCGATCAATGAGCGCCCCTATCAAAAACGCCGTTTTCCCCGCCCCGCCTCTACCCAAGACCGGCCAGCAACGCGCCTGGTGGCGCGCGCCTGCGTCCGCGTCCGCGCTGGCCTGGGCCGTTTCACGCGCTGCCCAGGCGCACGACGGACCGTTGCTGGCGATCGCGCGCGACAACCACAACGCGCACCAGCTCGAATCCGATCTGCGCACCTTGCTCGGCGAGGACGCCGCGCTGCCGGTGATCCCGTTCCCGGATTGGGAAACCCTGCCCTACGACCAGTTCGGCCCGCATCCAGACATCGTCTCCCAGCGCCTGGCCGCGCTGCACCGCCTGCCGGCGTTGAAGCGCGGCATCGTGGTGGTGCCGGTGCAGACGCTGATGCAGCGCCTGCCGCCGCTGCGCTACGTGGTGGGCAATACCTTCGATGTGCGCGTCGGCCAGAAGCTCGATCTCGACACCGAGAAACGGCGGCTGGAATCCGCCGGCTACCGCAACGTGCCGCAGGTGCTCGATCCCGGCGATTTCGCCGTGCGCGGCGGCCTGCTCGACGTGTACCCGATGGGCGCGGACGAACCTTACCGCGTCGAGCTGTTCGACGACGCCATCGACTCCATCCGCGCCTTCGATCCCGAATCGCAACGCTCGTTGGAAAAAACACAGGCGGTGCAGCTGCTGCCCGGCCGCGAGATCCCGCTCGACGACGAGTCGGCGCAACGCGCGATGGATGCGCTGCGCGAACGCTTCGACATCGATACCCGACGCAGCGCCCTGTACCAGGATCTGAAAGCCGGCTTGGCGCCGGCCGGCATCGAATACTACCTGCCCTTGTTCTTCGACAAGACGGCGACGCTGTTCGATTATCTCGGCGCGAACGCGTTGCCGGTGATCGTCGACGGCAGCAATGAAGCCGCAGAACATTTCTGGCGCCAGACCGGCGAACGCTACGAACAGCGGCGCCACGACATCGAACGCCCGTTGCTGGCGCCGGACCAGCTGTATTTGCCGCCCGATTCGCTGCGCGAAAGGTTGAACCGTTTCGAGTGCGTCGAAGTTTGCGGCCCCGAACACGCGCGTCGCGAACAGTCGTCGCCGTTGGGCGACCAGCCAGCGCCCGATATGCCGATCGCGATCCGCGATGCGGAACCGGCGGATTCGTTGAAGACGTTCCTGGCTACTTATCCGGGGCGCGTATTGATCGCCGCCGACACCGCGGGACGTCGGGAAGCATTGCTCGAAGTACTGCAGGCCGCGGGCTTGTCGCCTGACGTCCTGCCCGATTTCCAGGCCTTCGCCTTTCCTTCTCCCACCGGGAGAAGGTGGCGCGAAGCGCCGGATGAGGGTTCGGAGAAGCCGCAGGCATCCAAACCTGCGACGCCTCCCCGAACCCTCACCCCAACCCCTCTCCCAGAGGGAGAGGGGCTTGCACGCTTCGCCATCGCAGTAGCGCCGCTCGACAACGGCTTCGCCCTCGACGATCCGCGCATCGCCATCCTCACCGAGCGCCAGCTGTTCCCCGAACGCGCTGCGCAGCCGCGCCGGCGCAAGCGCGCCGGGCGCGAACCCGAAGCGATCATCCGCGATCTGGGCGAATTGTCCGAAGGCGCGCCGATCGTGCACGAGGACCATGGCGTGGGCCGTTACCGCGGCCTGGTCACGCTGGAAGCCGGCGGGCTGGCCGGCGAATACCTCGACATCGAATACGCCAAGGGCGATCGCCTGTACGTGCCGGTCGCGCAGTTGCATTTGGTCAGCCGTTACTCCGGCGCCTCGGCCGAGACCGCGCCGCTGCATTCGCTCGGCGGCGAGGCCTGGACCAAGGCCAAGAAGCGCGCCGCGGAGAAAGTGCGCGATGTGGCCGCGGAACTGCTGGACATCCAGGCCAAGCGGCAGGCACGCGCGGGTCTGGCCTTGCCACTGGATCGCGCGATGTACGAACCGTTCGCAGCGACCTTCCCGTTCGAGGAGACGCCGGACCAGCATGCCGCGATCGAAGCGGTGATCCGCGACCTGTCGAGCTCGCAGCCGATGGACCGCGTGGTCTGCGGCGACGTCGGCTTCGGCAAGACCGAGGTCGCGGTACGCGCGGCTTTCGTCGCCGCAGCCGCCGGCAAACAGGTCGCGGTGCTGGTGCCGACCACGCTGCTGGCCGAACAGCATTACCGTAACTTCGCCGATCGTTTCGCCGACTGGCCGATCCGGGTCGAGGTGCTGTCGCGCTTCAAATCCACCAAGGAAATCAAGGCGGAGTTGGAAAAACTCGCCGCAGGCAAGATCGACGTGATCGTCGGCACCCATCGCCTGCTGCAGCCGGACGTCAAATTCCACGACCTGGGCCTGGTGATCGTCGACGAGGAACAGCGCTTCGGCGTGCGCCAGAAAGAAGCACTGAAGGCCTTACGCGCCAACGTGCATCTGCTCACGCTGACCGCCACGCCGATCCCGCGCACCTTGAACATGGCCATGGCCGGGCTGCGCGACCTGGCCATCATCGCCACCCCGCCCGCACACCGCCTGGCGGTGCAGACTTTCGTGGTGCCCTGGGACGATGCGCAACTGCGAGAAGCCTTCCAGCGCGAACTGTCGCGCGGCGGCCAGGTGTACTTCCTGCACAACGACGTGGAAAGCATCGGCCGCATGCAGCGCGAACTGCAGGAACTGGTCCCGGAGGCGCGGATCGGCATCGCCCACGGCCAAATGCCGGAGCGGGAACTGGAAAAGGTGATGCTGGATTTCCACAAGCAGCGCTTCAACGTGCTGCTCTGCTCGACCATCATCGAATCGGGCATCGACATTCCCAACGCGAACACCATCGTCATCAACCGCGCCGACAAGTTCGGCCTGGCGCAGCTGCACCAGTTGCGCGGCCGCGTCGGCCGATCCCACCATCGCGCTTACGCGTATCTGGTGATCCCGGACCAACGTTCGATCACGTCGGATGCGCGCAAGCGGCTGGACGCGATCGCGGCGATGGACGAGCTCGGCGCCGGCTTCACCCTGGCCACGCACGACCTGGAAATCCGCGGTGCCGGCGAACTGCTCGGCGAAGACCAGAGCGGGCAGATGGCCGAAGTCGGCTTCAGCCTGTACACCGAGCTGCTGGAACGCGCGGTGCGCTCGATCAAGCAGGGCAAGTTGCCGGACGTCGATGGCGTCGAACGCCATGGCGCCGATGTGGAACTGCACGTGCCGGCGCTGATCCCGGACGATTACCTGCCCGACGTGCACGCAAGGCTGACGCTGTACAAGCGGATCAGCTCGGCGCGCGACGCCGAATCGCTGCGCGAACTGCAGGTGGAAATGATCGACCGTTTCGGCCTGCTGCCGGACGCAGCGAAGCACCTGTTCGCCATCGCCGAACTGAAACTGCAAGCCACGCAACTGGGCTTGCGCAAGCTCGATCTGGGCGAAAAAGGCGGCCGCGTGCATTTCGAATCCAAGCCCAATATCGACCCGATGGCGGTGATCCGCCTGATCCAGGGCCAGCCCAAGGCCTACCAGATGGACGGGCCTGACAAGTTGCGGGTGAAATTGGATCTGCCGGACGCTTCGACGCGCTTCAACGCCGCGCGCGGCCTGCTGACCACGCTGAAGGCCGCCTGATGGCCGCGCATCCGGCCTTCGCGGACTGGGACGGCAGCGTCGCGCATGCGCGCGCGATGCAGAGCGAACTGGCGCAGCGCGTGGTGCTGCGCGATGGCTTTCCGAAGACGCTGCGGACCATCGCCGGCTTCGATGTCGGCTTCGAAGAGGACGGCGCCGTCACCCGCGCCGCGGCCGTGCTGCTGGATGCGGAAACGCTGCAGCCGCTGCAATCCGAAGTCGCGCGCATCGAAACGGTCATGCCTTACGTGCCGGGACTGCTTTCGTTCCGTGAATTGCCGGCGCTGCTGAAAGCGCTGGACAGGCTGGGCGCGACGCCCGATCTGGTCTTCGTCGACGGCCACGGCATTGCGCACCCGCGCCGGTTGGGCATCGCCGCCCATTTCGGCGTCGTCACGGGCCTGCCCAGCATCGGCGTGGCGAAAAAGATCCTGGTAGGCGCAGCCACAACAGTGCCGCACCAGATGCGCGGCGCCTACGTCGCGCTGCGCCACAAAGGCGAGCAGATCGGCTGGCTGTTGCGCAGCAAGCCCAACTGCAATCCGCTGATCGTATCGCCGGGCCAGCACGTGGCGATGGCGTCCGCCGCCGACCTGACGATGCGCTTCGTGACCCGCTACCGGCTGCCGGAGCCGACCCGGCTGGCCGATCGGCTGGCTTCGCGCCGCGACGAGGACCGGGGTTAGCCTCCGGAAAAGCGGATTCACGGTGCGCTCGGGTACCGCGGGATAGGCTCCCGGCTCGTCTCCATGGCAGGAGTTGCCGATGACCGGTCGTATCTCCGCATTGCTGATCTCTACCGCCCTCGCCGCCGCCGCGCTCGGCTGCACGTCGACCACCGCCGCGGGCGAAAACAGCGGCGCTCGCAGCGTCCCGGTCGCGCAAACGTTCGCGATGAAACCCGGCGAAAGCGTGGCGCTCGCTGGAAACGGCCAGCTCAAATACGTCGGCGTGAAGAACGATTCGCGTTGTCCGCCCGAGCGCCAGTGCGTATGGGCGGGCGATGCGGAAGTGACCTTCGAGTGGACCGCAACCGGCGCCGGAACCGAATCGTTCGGCTTGCATACCGGTTTCGCGGACAAGGCCAGCAGGCCGGTCGCCGGCCACAGGCTCGCGCTGGTTTCGCTGGCGCGCGGCGCGAATCCCGAGGCGCAATTGCGGTTCGACTCCCTGCCGTGAGCGATGCGGTGCCGGAACAGGTCACGGTGCGATTACGCATCGTCGTGATCGATCCGCCGCCGGGCGTGACGTTCGCGATGCAGCGCGGCCGCGACGAACTCGTTCCGCCGGCGAACCGCGATGACGGCCATCTGTCTTTCGATTTCGAGTTGCGTACCGGCAAACCGCTCGCCGACGGCCGCCCCAATCTTCTCGGCCCCTTCGCCCAGGGCACGCCATCGGCGCGTTTCGTCTACGTCAATTCCGGCACGTTGGCCGGGCAAGCGGATTCGTGCTGGACGCGGCGCGCGAAGATCATGCTGGCCGGCATCGACCAGGCCTTGCTGGCACGCGCGCTGCGCAGCGGCAGTCGACTGGAAACGCGGATGCGCGGTACCGGAACGGACGGCGGGCCTGCCTGCGCCAGCGTGCGGTTGATCGATGGCTGGAAGTTGACCGAGCAAGGCCGAAACGCAGCGGCTGGCTTTTCGTAGGAGCGGCTTTAGCCGCGAGCTCTTCAGGATCGCGGCGATCTTGCAAAGCTCGCGGCTAAAGCCGCTCCTACGAAAAGCAGGGCGGGCGGAATGCATCGTTGCATGACCCGCGTGGCGGCATCATGCCGCTGATGCCATGCTGTGCGCAGCTCGGAAACGGAGGCCTCCCATGACCACGATCATCGCCCCGCGCGTCCACGACCTCGGCGGCTTCCAGGTGCGCCGCGCCGTGCCCAGCGTGCAGGCGCGTTCGGTCGGGCCGTTCGTGTTCGTCGACCAGATGGGTCCGGCGGTGTTCGAACCGGGCCGCGGCATCGACGTGCGCCCGCATCCGCATATCGGCCTGGCCACGGTCACTTTTCTCTGGGCCGGCGCCATCACCCACCGCGATACGCTGGGTTCGCTGCAGGACATCAGCCCCGGCGACGTCAACTGGATGACGGCCGGCCGCGGTATCGCCCATTCCGAACGCACGCCGCAAGGGCTGCGCGCATCGGGCAGCGAAGCGCACGGCATGCAGACCTGGGTCGCGTTGCCCAAGCCCGACGAGGAAGTCGCACCGGAATTCCATCACCATTCCGGCGCCACGCTGCCGCAGCTGCAGCGCGACGGCAGCCTGCTGCGCGTCATCGCCGGCCGCGGCTTCGGCATGGAATCGCCGGTGCGCGTCTTCGCCGACACGTTCAACGTCGCGGTCGACCTGCAACCGGATGCGGAAGTGAAGATCGACGACAGCCACATCGAACGCGCGCTCTACGTGCTCGACGGCGAAGCGCAACTCGACGGCGCCGACATCCCCAAGCAGCACCTGGTGCTGCTCGATCCCGGCACGCGGCCCGCCTTGCGCGCGAAGACGCCGCTGAAGGCCATGCTGTTGGGCGGCGAGCCGCTCGATGCGCACCGCCACGTGTGGTGGAACTTCGTTTCGTCGTCGCGCGAGCGCATCGAACAGGCCAAGCAGGACTGGCTGGAAGGCCGTTTCGGCAAAATTCCCGGCGACGAGAGCGAATTCATCCCTCTCCCGGAGCGGTGAGACTGATTTTCGAGCTGTTTTATTTGCGGATGGAGCCAGGGTTGTTTATGGTCGGGTTGCGGTGGGGACCGCAAACCAGGGGAAAACCCATGAAACTCCTATTTTCACTCCCTTTGCTGTTGGGGCTGGCCGGCTCGGTCCATGCCCAGAACGCCAGCGAATGCCCGCGGCTGCCCACTGTCCAATTGAGTTGGGAGCAGCGCGACCGCGGCGATACCTTGCTCTGCCGCGCCATCCGCGAAGACGGCAGCGAGGCGTTCGGCGTTTCGATCACGCCCGACGCGCCGTACGAACTCAGGCGCAGCAACCGCCTCGGACCCGGCACGGTGGGCGAGCAAAGCGTGTATTGGTATCGCGGCGAACTGGCGACGCAGCCGGGCGTGCAAGTGCGCGAAACCATGTTCGAACTCGCCGACGGGCGCAGCGTGCATATCTGGCTGCAGGCCGGATCCGATGCCGAATTGACGCAGCTGATCGGAACGGTGCAGGCCGTGCGCTTCGACGCGAACATGCTCAGCAGCAAATGATCGCGTGCGCGGCCGGCAGCGGCCGCGCAATCACATGGCTTTAACCGGCGTGGCCTAGCGTTGCCCCTGGCCGGGGGAGCCGGCCGACGATCGGGAGGGAGCTTATGTTGAAACGACTCGGCGCCGAATTCCTCGGCACGTTCTGGCTGGTTTTGGGCGGTTGCGGCAGCGCGGTGCTGGCGGCGAATTTCGGCGGCGACGGCAATCCGCTCGGCATTGGCTTGTTGGGCGTGTCGCTGGCCTTCGGCTTGACGGTGCTGACCGGCGCCTACGCCTTCGGACATATTTCCGGCGGCCATTTCAATCCCGCGGTAAGCCTGGGTCTGTGGGCCGGTGGACGTTTTCCGCTGAAGGACCTGCTGCCCTACATCGTGGCGCAGGTGCTGGGCGCGATCCTGGCCGGCTGGATCCTGTGGCAGATCGCCAGCGGCACTGCGACTTTCGCAGTCGATACGAACGCGGCCGGCGCCTTCGCCAGCAACGGCTACGGCGCGCTATCTCCGGGCGGCTACACGGTGGCGGCGGCATTCCTGTGCGAAGTGGTGCTGACCGCGATGTTCCTGGTGGTGATCATGGGAGCGACCCATGCGCGCGCGCCGGTGGGCTTCGCGCCGATCGCGATCGGCCTGGCGCTGACGCTGATTCATTTGATCAGCATTCCAGTGACCAATACCTCGGTGAATCCGGCGCGTTCGACCGGCGTGGCGTTGTTCGCCGGCAGCGGCGCGTTGGGACAGTTGTGGCTGTTCTGGCTGGCGCCGATCCTGGGCGGACTGCTGGGCGGCGTGATCTACAAGTGGCTCGGCAATGACCGGCCGGATATCGTCGGCGACGGGCGCTGACAGGTTTTTCTTCCGTAGGAGCGGCTTCAGCCGCGAGCTTCTATTTTCGAGATGCCGTGAAAGCTCGCGGCTGAAGCCGCTCCTACGAAGAGCAACGGCAGCGGAGCAAGCTCCGCTCTACAAGAGCAAGCGACTAGAAACGGCCTTCCTGGAAATCGACGAAGGCCTGCATCAATTCCTGGCGCGTGTTCATCACGAACGGCCCGTGGCGCGCGACCGGTTCGCGCAGCGGCCTGCCCGCGACCAGGATCAACCGCGCGCCATCGGCGCCGGCCTTCAGCTTGAGCGTGTCGCCGCCGCCGAGCAGGCCCAGTTCGTGCGTGCCCAGGTCTCGCGCTTCGCCGCCGTCGCCCAACGCCGCATGGCCTTCGAACACGTAAGCGAATGCGTTGTGGCCCGCGGGCAACGCGTATTCCCATGCGGCGTCCGCATCGAGCGCGATATCCAGGTACAGCGGCGACGTAGCCGGTTGGTCGATCGGACCGCGCACGTCGCCGACGCTGCCGGCGATCACTTTCACCGTCACGCCTTCAGCCGGCTGCGCGACCGGGATCTGCGCCGGCGCGAATTCCTGGTAGCGCGGCGCCGTCATCTTGTCCTTCGCCGGCAGGTTCACCCAGAGCTGGAAGCCGCGCATGCGGCCTTCCTGCTGTTCGGGCATTTCCGAATGCACCAGGCCGCGGCCGGCAGTCATCCACTGCACGCTGCCGGGCACCAGCAGGCCTTCGTTGCCGTGGTTGTCGCGATGGCGCATGCGGCCGTCGAGCATGTAGGTGACGGTTTCGAAGCCGCGGTGCGGATGCTCGGGGAAGCCGGCGATGTAGTCCTCGGCGCGATCGGTGCCGAATTCGTCCAGCAGCAGGAACGGATCCAGGTCGGGCAGCACATTGCCGCCGATCACACGGGTCAGCTTGACGCCGGCGCCATCGGAGGCCGCCTGGCCGCGAACGGTGCGGGCGATCGTGGCGTAGCCGGGGGCGATGGTGGTGCTCATAGGGACGGGTCCTCCTTCGGGATTACCCACAGATGCGGCCGCGCCGCGCGGCCAACAGCACCGCCGATGGAACGCAGGGTTACGCGCCGGCCGCCTCTGTCCGGCGATAGACGTAGACCGTGGCCGGCGGCACATTGCGCAACACGAAGGCGCCGCGCATCGCGGCCAGCCCCAGTTCGCGCGCCACCTCGTCGGCCAGCGGCGGCTGCGGGCCATAGGTGAACTGGATCAGCCGGCCATCGCCGCGCAGGCAGTCGAAAGCGGCGGCATAGATATCGCGCTGCAGTTTACGGTCCATGGACAGCATGCCCAGGCCCGACACGATGGCATCGGCCGCCCCCTCGCCCACGAACCCCTGCGCCGCAGCGATTTCGCGCAGCTGGCGCGCGTCGCCGAGCACATTGCGCGCCTGCGGAAAGCGTCGCTGCAGCCTGGCGTGCATGGCTTCGTTCAATTCCACGACCAGCAAATCCGCGGCGGCGATGCCGTGCGCCAACAGGGCTTTGGTCAAGGCGCCGGTGCCGCCGCCAAGTTCGATCACGCGGCGCGTATCGGGTGGCAGTTCGGCCACCATGGCGGTGGCCAGTTCGGGGCCAGACGGCGCGATCGCGGCGGTGCGGCGCGGATGTTTCAGCCACTGGCGCAGCATCAACATCCAAGGCGGCAAGGCATCGCTTAAGAGAGTGGTCATACCCCCCATCATGAAGGCTGCCGTATTCCGGCTTCGTTAAGCGCCACGGGCGGATCGTTTGCGCTGTGCCCCGGCCGCCTCGGTGATCGCCATGAAAACGCCTCTACTCGCCTTGCTGGCTTCCGCACTGGCACTGGGCGCCGGCATCGCCGGCGCATCGGGACCGGCCGCGAAATCCGCCCCTATCCGCCCCACCGGCGAATGCCTCGTTGCGCGGCAAGTGCTCGACTGGGGCGTGGTCGACGATCGCCGGCTCGTGGTCAAGAGCCTGGGCAAGCGCTATTACGATATCCGACTCAGCCATAGCTGCCGCGATCTGAATCGGCGGCCGTATCTGACATTCCGCGACGGCCTGCGGCCTTCGCCGCTGGGCTCCGGCCGCGGATTCCGCCGCGGCGTGGGCAGCGACCCGGTCACGACCGATGGCCGCATCTGCGGCGATCTGGGCGACGCGGTGGTGCCGGTCAGCGGCGTGCGCAACGGCTTGGAAATCCCCTGCCGCATCGGCAGCATCCGCCGCATCGACGAAAACACGTTCGAGAGCGTGTTCGGCCGGGATTCGGGCTCGGCCAATGCGTTGCTGGATTCTGCGCCGACCGTGAAGCCCGTCGCCCGCTAGGCGAATGCCATCGTAGGTGCGAATTCATTCGCGCGCTTTTTGCTGTCACCTGCGAAAAAAGCGTGCGAATGAATTCGCACCTACGAAAAGCGGGGATTACGCGCTCAAGCGCCAGGCCTGGTGGATGCGCGGATTGCGCGCGAAATCCGGCGGAACCGTCTGCGCGGTGATATCCACGCAGTGCCCGAATGCGGCTACGGCTTCCGTATCCAACCGGAAGCGGCGGAAATTGGTCGAAAAGTAAAGCGCGCCGCCCGGCGCCAATCGCGCCATGGCGGCGCGCAGCAGGCGGACGTGTTCCCGCTGGACGTCGAAGTCGTCGGCGCGCGCGGAATTGGAGAACGTGGGCGGGTCGCAGAAGACCAGGTCGTACTGGCCGCGGTCGGCCTGCAGCCAAGCGATGGCATCGGCCTGCACCAATCGGTGCGATGCGCCGCCGAATCCGTTCTCGCGCAGGTTGTCGGAACACCATTGCAGGTAGGTCGCGGACAGGTCGACCGTGGTCGTCTGCCGCGCGCGGCCCAGCGCCGCGTGCACCGTCGCCGCCCCGGTATAGCCGAACAGATTGAGGAAACGGGCGTCTTCGGCTTCTTCGGCGATGCGCAGGCGCAGCGGCCTGTGGTCGAGGAACAATCCGGTATCGAGATAATCGAACAGGTTCACGCGCAGCCGCGCGCCGCCCTCGCGCACCAGGATCCATTCGCCGCGCTGGTCCATGCGTCCGTACTTGCTGCCGCCCTTGCCGCGCTCGCGTGTTTTTACGGCGATGCGCTCGCGCGGCAGCGCGAAGGCGTCCTGGGCCGCGGAGAGCAGCTCGCGGAATCTGCGCCGCGCATCCGCCTCGGGGATCTCGGCCGGCGCGGCGTATTCCTGCACGTGCAGCCAGCGGCCGTCCGGGTCGTCGGCCTGGGTGTAGACGTCGATGGCGGCGGCGTATTCGGGCAGGTCGGCGTCGTAGGCACGGAAGCAGCCCACGCCTTCCCGCTCGCGCCAGGATTTGGAATTCCTGAGATTCTTGCGCAGGCGATTGGCCACCATCTGCGCGCCTTCGGACAACTCGCGCGGCGCCGCCGGCTCGCGGATCGGCGTCGCGATCGGATCGCACACGATCAGCGCGCATTCCAAGGCGCCGTTGAACACCTGGTATTTCTTTTGCGCGCGCAGGCCGGTGGCGTGCGCCAGTTCGGCGTCGCCGCAGAGCAGGCTGGCGCGCCAGGCGGGCACGGTGCGTTTCAGGGCGTCGCCGAGTTGGCGGTAGAGCGTGGCGTCGGCGGCCAGACGGGCGTCGTAGGGTGGATTGCAGACGGCCAAACCACCCATTTCGGTTGCATTCGCATTTAGGCCGTCATTCCCGCGAAGGCGGGAATCCAGTGACTTCGCTTCTGCGCCTTCCTGAAAATCCAAAGTCGCTGGATCCCCGCCTTCGCGGGGATGACGGCTTAAGGCAACGGCAGACAAGCGCTCGATCGGGAGCACCTGCCACCGGATCGCATCGGAAACACCCGCCATCCACGCATTCTGTTCTGCCGAACGGATCGCATGAGGATCCGAATCGCTGCCGAAGAATACCGGCCGCAGCGCAGCGCGGCCGGCTGTTTCGCGCCGCCGCGCCTCATCGAGCAGGGCTCGCCATGTCGCGGCATCGAAACCGAGCCATCGGCTCGGCGCGGCATCGGCATAACGCAACAAACCGGGCGCGACATCTGCGGCCATCAGCGCACCTTCGATCAGCAGCGTGCCGCTGCCGCACATCGGATCGAGCAAGGCGCCGCCTTCGGCATGGATGCGCGGCCAACCGCCGCGCATCAGCACCGCCGCTGCCAGCGTTTCCTTCAACGGCGCCTCGCCTTGCGCCTGGCGCCATCCGCGCCGGTGCAAGGGGCCGCCGCCCAGGTCGACCGACAGGATCGCCCTGCCCTTGCGCACCACCAGGTTCAGGCGCAGGTCGGGCGATTCCACGTCCACCGACGGGCGCGCGCCGTCCGCGGTGCGCAGGGTATCGACTACGGCATCCTTGGTGCGCTGCGCCGCGTAGCGCGCATGGGTGATCGCGGCGCCGGATACGTGCGCGTCGACGGCCAGCGTCATTTCGTGCGACAAGTGCCGCGACCAGTCGATCGCCACCGCGCCGGCATACAGCGCATGCTCGTCGGGGCATTCGAAATCGGCCAGCGGCCATAGCACGCGACTGGCCAGGCGCGACCACAGCGCCGCGCGCTGCGCATCGGCCAATTCGCCTTCGACGTTGACGCCGGCCGCCGCGGCGGTCGCCTTGGACGCGCCGAGCGCCACCAGCTCGTCGGCGAGCAGGTATTCCAAGCCTTTGGCGCAGCTGGCGAAGAATTTCATCGCTTACAACGACCTCAGCAATTCGGCGAATGCGTCCGCCGATGCCGCGACGTGCGCGGACAGGCGGTGGCTGTCGTCGACCAGCAACAAGCGCGCGCGGCGCGGATGCGCCCAGTCCACTACCTGCTGGGCCGGGATCAGCTCGTCGTTCCATCCATGCAGGATGCTCGTCGGCACCAGCGCGGCATCGAGCGCGGGCGCTTCGCCCATGCGGACCGGCGGCGCCATCAGGAACAGGCCGGCGACCGGCACCTGCAGCGAAACCAATCCGGAGACGTAGGCGCCCAGGCTGGAGCCGGCCAGCAGCAACGGACCGCGCGCGGCGGCGGCCTGCGCCAATGCCAGCAATCGTTGCAGGCGCGCCGGCACGTCCCCCAGCTCGCTGACTTCGCGTTTGGCGTCGAGATCGGTGTAATCCGGGCGCTCGTGCGTCCAGCCGAGCCGCTCGGCGGCTTCGGCCAGCGCGGTGACCTTGGTGGCGTCGGGACCGCTTTCGAAACCGTGGGAAAGGATGCAGTGTCCGCGCATGTTCAAGGATCGTCGTGGAGGGCGTGCGCGGCGCGCACGGAAAAAAGAGGTTGCGGCGATGGCCGGCGCGGAGGGCGCGCGCTAATCCGGTACCGCGACGACCTCGTCGCCCACATGCAGCGTGCCGCCTTCGAGGATGCGCGCGCACAGGCCGCCGTGGCCGCGCATCGCGTTGTAGCCGCCCGGGCCCAGCGCGGCTTCCATGCGCGAGCACGGATCGCAACTGTCAGTGCCTTCCAGCAGCACGTCGCCGATGCGGAACCGGCGGCCTTTGAAAGCGATCAAGGGAATGCCGGACACCACCACATTGCGCCGCAACAGCGCCGGCGGCACGGCGTCGTGCCCGCTGAGGGCAGCGATCGTCGGCAGGTGTTCGGCCTGGATCAGGGTGATGCCGCGCTTGCCGCTGCCGTTGTTGGCCATGTAACGATCGCCTTCCAGGCCCTTGCCGGCCACGGCCTGGACCGATTCGACCGGGGTCATGTCCACGTCTCGCGCCGGGCGCAAGCCGATCCAGCGCACCTGGCCGCGGCGCGGGAACTGCGTCATCAGCCGGTACAGCTCGGAATCGGGGGACAGCGTGGCCATGCGCGAATGCTAGCATCGCCGCTGCCCGTTCCGCCCCAGGCCAGGCCGTGCTGATCGATCCCTTGCCCTACGAAACCCGCCTGCAGATGCGTCCGCTGTCCGCCGTCGACCTGGTCGTGATCCATTGCACCGAGCTGCCGGATCTGGCCATGGCGCGCGACTACGGCGAGCGCGTGCTCTACCCCGAGCCGGATGCGGCTGGCGGCACCGGCAACAGCGGCCATTTCTATATCGACCGCGACGGCGCGGTGCATCGCTACGTCGCGCCGGACCGCATCGCGCATCACACCCGAGGCTACAACCCGCGCTCGATCGGCATCGAACTGGTCAATGCCGGACGCTATCCGCACTGGCTGGATTCGCGCCATCAGGCGATGAACGAGGCTTATGCGCCGGTGCAAATCGACGCATTGATCGATCTCCTGAACGGTTTACGCAAAGATATTCCCAGTTTGAGGCTGATCGCAGGGCATGAAGAGCTGGATACCACCGAAGTCGAAGCCAGCGACGATCCGGCGCGCAAGGTGCGCCGCAAGCGCGATCCGGGTCCGCTGTTCCCATGGCCGCAAGTGCTCCAGGCCGCCCCCCTCCTCCGGCTCACTGCTCTGTAGAGCGGACTTCGCTCCGCTACCCGGATGTTGCTCTTCGTAGTTAGCCGGGCAGCGGAGCAAGCTCCGCTCTACAGAGCAAGGGCTCCAGCGGCGTCCCCTATAATTACGGCATCGCCATCGGTTGCCCGACCATGACCTCCGCCGTCTCCGAACTGATCGAACTGCTGTCGCTGGAACGGCTGGAGGACAACCTCTTCCGCGGCCAGAGCCGCGACATCGGCACCAAGTACGTGTTCGGCGGGCAGGTGCTGGGCCAGGCCCTGTCGGCGGCGCAGGCGACGATGACGCAGCCGCGCGAGGCGCACTCGCTGCACGCCTATTTCCTGCGCGCGGGCGACATCGAACATCCGATCGTCTACGACGTGGACCGCACCCGCGACGGCGGCAGTTTTTCCGTGCGCCGCGTGAGCGCGATCCAGCACGGCAAGGTGATCTTCTTCTGCGCGGCCTCGTTCCAGGAAGCCGAGCCCGGCGCCGAGCACCAGCTGTCGATGCCGGAAGTGCCCAAACCCGACCACATCGAGCCCGCGCATGCGGTGCCGCCGGAAGTGCTGGCCAAGCTGCCGACCAAGGTGCAGCGCTGGCTCAGCCGCATGGGCCCGTTCGAGTTCCGCCACGTGTACCCGCGCGACGAGCTCAATCCCCCCAAACGGCCGCCGTTCCAGCAGGTCTGGTTCCGGCTGGCGGAAAAGGTCGGCGACGCGCCCGAACTGCACCGCGCATTGCTCGCCTACGCCTCGGATTTCCATCTGCTCGGCACCGCGACATTTCCGCACGGCATCAGCTATTACCAGCCGAACGTGCAGATGGCTTCGCTCGACCACGCGCTCTGGTTCCACCGCCCGTTCCGCGCCGACGACTGGCTGTTGTATTCGATCGACAGCCCCAGCGCGCAGGATTCGCGCGGCTTGGCGCGCGGCTCGATCTACGACCGAAAGGGCAGGCTCGTCGCCAGCACCGCGCAGGAAGGCCTGATCCGCGTGGTGAAGGATGCCGAGGCGGCCTCGCAAGTGCCGGCCAAGGAATGATGCGATGAGACAGGTATTCACCAGCGCGCGGCTGGAGAACGTGGAAGCGGTCGCCAAGATGCTGGAAGACGACGGCATCGAAGTGCGGATCACCAACGGCCGCTCGTACAAGGGCTCGGTGCGCCGCAATTTCAGCTATCGCGAGGGCAGCAACGAAGGGCCGCAGCCGGCGGTGTGGATCGTCAAATCGGAAGACCAGCCGCGCGCGCGCGCGATCCTGCGCGAGCACGGCCTGATCGACAGCACGCGCGCGTCGGAAGGCGCGGCCGCGCCGACCTTCATCGAAGTGACGCCGGCCAGGGCGATGCGCGCGCCGCAGAACCGCGTGTTCAAGCTCAAGGTCGGCATCCTGCTGGTGATCGCGGCCATCCTGGGCCTGATGATGTTCCAGAATCTGGGCCGATGGACGTCGCCACCGGCGGCGCCCGCGCAACCCGGCGCAGCGCCGATGCCAGAGGCCCTGGCGCAAGCGCTCTTCGCCGAGGAAATCGTGCCGGGCGACGCCAAGGTCGCCTGCCTGAGCATCGACGGCAAGGACGCGCCGCTGCCGCTGATCGAAAAACTGATCCGCCCGAACCTGGCGGTCGCGCCCGGCTCGAGCTGCGTGCGCGTGGCCGCCGAAGGCAGCGGCAGCTATTCGCGCGCGACGCGCGCTCCGGCGGTGCTGGTGGAGATCAACGGCTTCCGCACCCTGCCCGACGGCTCCATGCAAGTGCAGTACAGCGCCTACCGCCATCGTCTGCGCGCCACGTACAAGACGCTGGAAGTGAAACAGGTCGATGGCCAATGGCGGATCGGGCGCACCTTGAAGCATGTCTCCGCTTGATGCGGATAGCGGTTGCTTCGTGGGAGCGGCTTTTGTGGGAGCGGCTTCAGCCGCGAGCTCTTGATCTTGCTTTCGATTCGTCCCGAAAAGCTCGCGGCTGAAGCCGCTCCCACAAAAGCCGCTCCTACAAAAGCCGTGCCTGCAAAAAGGGCCGGTCACATTGCCCGCCCGGCGCCGTCCTGGTATCTAGATCCTGCGAGCGGGACCCGATGAACGCCGAAGCCGTCGACCTGCTGATCCGCCAAGAACTGCCCGCCGCCGCGCGCGGCGACCGCGATGCGTACGGGCGCATCGTCGCCGCCTGCCAGAACACGGTCACCGCCGTCGCGCTGGCGATCACGCACGACGTGCCGGCCAGCGAGGACATCGCCCAGGAGGCGTTCCTGTCGGCCTGGCAGCATCTCAAGCGGCTGCAGAATCCGGCCAGCTTCCTGCCCTGGCTGCGGCAGATCGCGCGCAACCTGGCGCGCGACCACCTGCGCGCGAGCCGGCATCGCCCGCTCGACGGCGAAACCGCGGAGATCGCCATCGCCCTCGCCGCGGACCCCTCGCCTACGCCGGTGCAGAAGATCATCGAAGACGAACGCGAGCGCGCCGCCGCCGAACTGATCTCCGCGCTGCCCGAGGAAAGCCGCGAAACGCTGCTGTTGTATTACCGCGAAGGCCAAAGTTCGCAGCAGGTCGCCGCGTTGCTGGGCCTGTCGGACGCGGCCGTGCGCAAGCGCCTGTCGCGCGCGCGACAGGATCTGCGGCGGGACCTGCTCGAGCGATTCGGCGAGTTCGCGCGCAGTTCGGCGCCGGGCGTCGCATTCACCACGATGGTCGCCACCGCATTGACAGTGGCGAGCCCGGCCGCCGCCGCGGCCGGCATCCTGACCGCCGGCGCCGCAGTCGGCGCCAAGACCTTCGGCAAGATCCTGCTCGGCGCCGCAGGCAGCATCGGCTTCGCCGTCGTCGCATCCTTCACCGCGATCTATCTCGGCCTGCGCAGCCAGTTGCGCGGCGCGATCGACGAACGCGAACGCCATGGATTGATCCGCAGCGCCGTGATCAACGCCTTGGCATCGATCGGTTTCGTGGCGGCATTGCTGGCGATCGCCAAGGCGACGACCGGCTGGGTCCCGGCTGTGCTGGCCACCGTCGCGTTCATGGCCACGATCTTCTACCAGAGCCTGGTGGTGCAGCCGCGCGTATTGGCGCGCCGCCATGCGATGGAAGCCGCGCGCGACCCGATTGCCGCAGCGCGCGAACGCCGCAAGGAAAAGATCAAATGCTGGATCGGCGTCTTCTTCGGCACCGTCGGCGGCTTGGGCGGCCTGATCGGCGGCCTGATCGCATCGGGGCGCCTGTAGCACCGGAACCGTAGGGCGGACCTTGGCCCACCCTACTGGCAATCGGGAATCGTCGGCCTTGCGCCGTGGCCCACGCAGAACTCGAAATCCTGCGGCAAGGCCACGATCCGCTTCGACATTCCCTTCTTGAGGGTGAATTCTTCGATCGGCTTGAACGCGCAGGCTGGATCGCCGGCGCCCGCGCGGCAATCGCGCAGGAACAGGACATAGGTGCAGGCGCCGGCGACGCTGTCGATGCATTGGAACGTGGCCAGTCCGTCGCGAATGGTCGCCTTCGCGGCATTGGCGCCTTGCGGGCCGCTCGACGACATGGAGACCACCCGCGTGCGCGGCCCGTCGCAGCCCATCACCGTCAGCAGGATGGACAGCACCGCCATCGCGATGCGTACCAGGTCTTTCGGCAGTCCGCGCATCGCCTCGTCCTCACATGTTCTTGAACAGCGCCATGAACGGCTGGCTCACGGTCAGCGTTTCCGGCCGCTGCTTCAGCTTCACGATCCCCTTGCCGGTGTCGTCGCGCGCGATCGAGGCGATCGCTTTCAGGTTGACGATGGTGGAACGGTGGATCTGCTTGAAGATGGCCGGATCCAGCGCCTCGAGCAGTTCGCGGATCGGTTTGCGCAGTAAGGATTCGCCCTCCGCCGTCATCACCACGGTGTACTTGTGGTCGGCGCGGAAATAGGCCACGTCGTCGACCATGATCAGCCGCGTTTCCTTGCCCGCGCTGGCGGTGATCCACACCAGCGGCTCGCTGGGCGCGGGCGGCGCCGCGCCCAGCCGTTCGATCAGCGCGGCGAGCACGGCCGCATCCGGCTGCCCCGCCGCTGCGCGCGCCTGCAGCCGCTGCGCGGTGGCTTCCAGCCGCTCGCGCGAAATCGGCTTGAGCAGATAGTCGACGGCGCCGGTTTCGAAAGCGTCGATGGCGTACTGATCGTAGGCGGTGACGAACACCACCTGCGTCTTGGGGCTGGCATCGGCCATCGCGGCGGCGACTTCCAGGCCGGTCAAACCGGGCATCCGGATATCGAGGAAGGCGACATCGGGCCGATGCTCGGCGATCGCTTCCAAAGCCTCGCCGCCGTCCTCGCATTCGGCGACGATCTCCAGCTGCGGCCACACTTCGCGCAACATCGCGATCAGCGCCTGGCGCAGCAAGGTTTCGTCTTCTGCGATCACGCACTTAAGCATGGCCGGGACCCTCGTCGGCGACCGCGGGCACGACGATGGTCGCCGCGACGCCGTTGGGGAAGTTGGCGACGATGGCGAAGCTTGCGGCGTTGCCGTAAGCCAGCCGCAACCGTTCCCGCACGTTCTTCAGGCCGATGCCGGTGCCGCCGCTGCCCGCGCTGAAGCCTTGCCCGTCGTCGGCCACGGTGACCGCTACGCCCTGATCGTTGGTGCGCGCGAGGATCCAGACAGTGCCGCCGCCCGGTTTCGGTTCCAACCCGTGCTTGATCGCGTTCTCCACCAGCGTCTGCAGCATCATGGTCGGGAACGGCATCCCTCGCAGGGCTTCGGGCACATCGATCTGCAGCTGCAAGCGCGCGCCCATGCGGATCTGCAGGATTTCCAGGTAGGCACGGGCGCGTTCGAGCTCTTCGCCCAGAGTGGACAACGAATCTTCGGTGCGCGGCAGCGAATGGCGCAGGTAAGTGATCAGGTTGCCCAGCATCTCGTCGGCGCGTTGCGGATCGCTGCGGGTCAGGTATTGCGCGCTGGCCAGCGTGTTGTAGAGGAAATGCGGCTCGACCTGCGCATGCAGCAGGCTCAGCTTGGCGACCGTCAGTTCCTTTTCGGTGACGGTCTGCGCGGCCTTGGCCTGCTCGCTGCGGCGGCGCTCGGCGACGCGGCGGGTGATGGCGCGCGTGATCGCTTCGGCATTCTCCAGGTTGGTGCCGTCGTCGACCTTGAACCAATCGGTCCAGGCTGCACTTTCCGGCTCGCAGATCAAGGTCAGGCTGCCAGTGCCTTCGCCGGGCGTCACCGTGGCCAGGATCTGGTTGCGCTTGTTGCCCAGCCAGCTCAGCGGGTTGTAGCGGCTGGGCGACTTGTTGCTGTAGGGATCGATGCGCTGCACTTTGGCCCGCACCTGCAGGCTGTCGCGCGCGCTTTCGATTTCCTCGGTGCGCGGCAGTTCGCGGATCGCCGCATCGACCAGGTCGAAGGCTTCGCCCGCTTCGAACGGGATCTCGACCTGGCGCCGCTGGCGGTTGGCGAGCGTGGCCGCGTCGACCTGCCCCGCGATCAGCCGCACCCGCCGCAAGTGCGAGAACGCCCCGGTGACCACCAGGGCCATGGTCGCGCAGAAGATCAGCACGAACGGCAAGGGCGGCCCGTCCTGCATGCCGCCGAACAAGCCGGCGATCAACAGGGTGGCCAGGAAGAACCCCAGGAGCCATGCGCTGGCGATGCGGATGACGAAGAAGAGGCTGCGTATCACGGCGCTACCGGCGTTTCGGATGTGCCGCGGAGCATAGCCGGGCCACTCTGTCCCGTCGCCACCCAGGCGACGAAACCCCGGAATCGGCGACGGAAGCCGGCTTTGTAGGAGCGGCTTCAGCCGCGAGCTTTTGTGGCCCGGCAACCGTGATGGAAAAAGCTCGCGGCTGAAGCCGCTCCTACAAAAGCGGAGGCAAAAAAAGCCCGGCCGTCCGGCCGGGCTGTCCCACGGAAAACCTCGCCGGAATCCGTATCAGCGATGCGCCTGCGATGCGTCCTGCATCTCGACGCGGCTGACGACGCCGTCGCCGTTCTTGTCCATCTTCTGGAAGCGTTCGGCGCTGCGCGCCTCGTGCTTTTGTTGGAACTCGGCATGGTGCGCCTGCGCCGAGGCATCCATTTCCGCCTTGGTGAGGTTGCCGTCCTTGTTCGTGTCGGCCGAGGAGAACCACTCTTCGCGGTGCTGGCGGCCGCGCAACTCGCGATCTGCGCTATCCGCGTAGCCGTCCTTGTTCGCATCCATGTCCTTGAAGCGTTCGGCCAGCTTCGGATCGGCGGCGGCTTCGGCCTGGCTGATGCGGCCGTCCTTGTCGGTGTCGGCCTTCATCATGCGGCCATCGCGGCCGCCATGACGGCCGCGCCACTGCGGGCGCTCGTCGGCGGTCAGTTTGCCGTCCTTGTTCTTGTCCATCTCGTCGAAACGGGCGGCCAACCTTTCGGATTTCCCGACTTCGCTGCGGTCGATCGCACCGTCGCCGTTGGCGTCCAACTTCATCCGCCCTTCGTGCTGCGCCCCCGGCACAGGGGCCGCCGTTTGCTGCGCGACGGCGGCGCCGGCCGCGATCAGGCTGAGCGCGACGGCGGCATACAGTATCTTGCGGTTCATCGATATCTCCATTCGGGCGGCGACGGTGCCGCCACTGCAGCCGTCAACGCCCGGACCGGCGCAGGGATGACAAGGCTGTCGCCGTGTTCAGCACCCGGACAGTCGCGGCGATTGCGAACCGGGGCGGTATCCTTGCCGCATGACGAACGCCCTCGCCCGCGCGCTGTCGATCCTGGGCCATCCGCTGCTGGTGTTGCCGGCGGCCGCGCTGTTGCTGGCTGCGAAGGCCGGCGCTCCCGGCCTGTCGCGCCTGGCCTTCGGCCTGGGCGGCCTGGCCGTGCTGGTGCTGGCCTATTCGTGGTGGCAGGTGCGGCGCGGACGCTGGGATCACGTCGATGCCAGCGCGCGCCACGAACGGCGCACGCTGAACCGATTCCTGCTGGCGGCGTTCGCGGCCGCAGCCGCGATCGCCTGGACGGGCGGCCAGCACGAGTTCGCGCTGGGATTGGCGCTGTCCGCGCTTCTGATCGCGGTGGCGATGTCGTCCGTGCGCTGGTGCAAACTTTCGCTGCACGTGGCCTTCGCGGTGTTCGCGGCGCTACTGCTGGCGAACCTGTCCTGGCAGGCCTGCGCCATCGCATCGTTGTTCGCCGCCGCGGTGGCCTGGTCGCGGCTGGCGCTCGCCCGCCACATGCCGCGCGACGTGGCTGCCGGCGCCGCAGCGGGCGCGCTGGCGGGCGGATTGTTCTGGCGTCTACTGCCGGGCATGGCGGGATAAGCCGTGCGCACCGACCCGCAACACGACACCGAAGGCATGCGCCTGTTCGACACCGGCGCCCACCCCTGCGGCTACTGGCCCGACCGCACGGCGCGCGACCTGGTGCTGGATCCGCGCGATCCGCGCCTGGCGCAGTTGTACCCGCTGGCCCTGAGCTGGGGTTTCCGCCGCTCGGGCGATATCGTTTATCGGCCGCATTGCGCAGGCTGCCGTGCCTGCATTGCGGTACGCGTGCCGGTGAACGAGTTCGCGCCCAACCGCAGCCAGCGCCGCTGCCTGCGGCGCAACGCCGATGTCGAGATGCGCGTCGTCGCCGCCATCCGCACCGACGAACAGCTGGCCCTGTACCAGCGCTATCTCGCCGCGCGCCATCCGGGCGGCGGCATGGACGACCACGGCGCCAGCGAGTACGACCAGTTCCTGGTCGGCGCCTGGGCCAGCGGCCGCTTCCTCGAATTCCGCAGCCATGGCCAGCTGCTGGCGGTGGCTGTCACCGATCGCGCCGACAATGCGCTGTCGGCGGTCTACACCTTCTACGACCCCGATCAGGTTTCGCGCGGGCTGGGCACGCTGGCCGTGCTGCATCAAATCGAATGGGCGCGGCGCGAAGGGCTCGACTATCTGTACCTGGGCTATTGGATCGAGGGCCATCGCAAAATGGATTACAAACGCCGCTTCCGGCCGCTGGAAGCCTTCACCGGCCGCGAATGGCGGCGCATGGAGTCCGGAGAGGATGCATGACCTTGCGCACAACAGTCTCCATCGCATTGCTCGCCCTGGTGGCCTGCGCCGGATGCGTACGCGTCAACGTGCACGGCGATCCGGCGGCGATGGCGCCTGATGCCGCGCTGCGCGTCGCCACCTACAACACCTCGCTCTACAGCGACGACGATGGCGGTCTGATCCGGCGCCTGCAGGGCGACGATCCCGGCGCGCGCAAGATCGCGGCCGTGCTGCAGCGCGTGCGGCCCGACTTGGTGCTGTTGAACGAATTCGACTACGACGACGCGGGACGCGCCGCCGACCTGTTCCAGCGTCGCTATCTCGAAGTCGCGCAAGCCGGCGGCGGCGAAGCGCTGCGTTATCCCTACCGCTATCTGGCGCCGGTCAACACCGGCGTGCCCAGCGGATTGGATCTGGACGGCAACGGCGAGACCGGCGGCAGCGGACGCGAACGCGGCAACGACGCCTGGGGCTACGGCCTGCATCCGGGGCAATACGGGATGCTGGTGCTGTCGCGCTATCCGATCGATACGGCTGCGGTGCGCACGTTCCAGCGGCTCAAGTGGAGCGCGATGCCCGATGCGTTGCGACCCGTCGATCCGGCGTCCGGAGGCTCCCATTATCCGGATGCGGTTTGGCAACGGTTGCGGCTGTCTTCCAAATCGCACTGGGACGTACCGGTGCGCACACCGCTGGGCACCTTGCACTTCCTGGCGTCGCATCCCACCCCGCCGGTGTTCGACGGCCCCGAAGACCGCAACGGCGCGCGCAACGCCGACGAGATCAGGCTATGGCGCGAATACGTCTCGCCCGGCGACAAACCGTGGCTATGCGACGACCGGGGCCGTTGCGGCGGCCTCGCTGTGGAGGCCAAATTCGTGATCGCCGGCGATCTCAACAACGACCCGGCCGACGGCGACGGCAGGCATGAGGCGATCGTCGAATTGCTCGAGCATCCGCGCGTGCTGCGCTATGCGACGCCGCGCAGCGTCGGCGCTGTCGATCTTGCCGCAACGTACGCGCAATCCGGCATTTCCCGCCGCGGCTCGCCGGCGCACGCCACCGGCGATTTCGGCCCGAAAGTCGGCACGTTGCGCTTGGATTACGTATTGCCTTCGGCGGGTCTGGTCGTACGCGATAGCGGCGTGTTCTGGCCTGCGGCCGGAGATGCCGATGCGACGATAGCCGATGGCAGCGACCATCATTTGGTGTGGGTCGATTTGACGCGGTGATGCGTCGTCTGACGGCTTCATGCGTTTAACTTTACCGCCGACTCTGTAGAGCGGAGCTTGCTCCGCTGCCTTTAGTGCGCCAATCCAAAGAAGACACGTCACCGCAATCGTTGCGAATCAAAATCTAGTACCTGCGTAAGAAGGTCAGCCACGACGAAAGCCAGGTCCGCTGGCGTACTTTTAGTCGCGACGCATCGCACCGCAGTTCAGGCCCTTTCTTGGGTTACTTTCTTTGGGCCAGCAAAGAAAGTGACCCGCGCGCAGCGCGGAAGCCTTTATCCATGGCGCGAGTCGCAGCGCAAGCCGCCAGGACGCGGGCCTGGATCCCGGCCTTCGCCGGGATGACGGCTGAGGCGCAAACGCAAGGGCAAGATGGGTCCCAGCGTTCGCTGGGATGACGGCGTGACAAGGGCAGCGGAACAAGCCGGCTCCACCGAGCCAGACGGCTTCAATCTCAAACTTTCGGTTTTTCTTCCGCCGGCGAAGAAGCAGGCGCAATCACCGTCGTCGGTTTTTCGAAGCCCTGCGGCCCGAAACCGAAAACGCCGTCGCTATGCGCCGAAACGATCATCCGCACCATCCCGCTGGGCACCATCAGTTCGATCTGCACCGGCTTGCCGTCCTTGTTCTGCCCCTGCAGCGTCATCTCGATCAGCGCGCCGCCGGTGTCGATCTCGTTGCACAGCACCCACGGCTCCGGTCCCGGCATCAGATAGGGCTTGATCGCCTCGCCCAGCGCTTCCAGCGCCTGCGGGAAGAAAAACACGGCGTAACCGTCGGTGCCATTCATGCAAGGATCCTGTGGGTCGGGCAGCTGCGCGCACTATCGGGCATCGCGCAGCTCTATGGTAAGCGCCGCAGCCGCATCGCGCGCGACCGCGCGCGCGTCCTCGACGTTTTCGCCGCGCGCCAACGTGACGCCGACGCGGCGATGGCCCTCCACGCGCGGCTTGCCGAACAAGCGCAATGCGGTATCGGGCACGTGCAAAGCCGCCTCCAGTCCGCTGAACACCGGCACGCCATGGCCTTGCGCCAGCACCGCGCAGGACGCCGACGGCCCGAGTTGCCGGATGCAGGGAATAGGCAGGCCCAGGATCGCGCGGGCATGCAGCGCGAATTCGCTCAGATCCTGCGATACCAGCGTGACCAGGCCGGTGTCGTGCGGGCGCGGCGAAACCTCGCTGAACCAGACCTCGTCGCCCTTCACGAAGAACTCCATGCCGAACACGCCCCAGCCGCCCAGATCGTCGCTGAGTTGCCGCGCGATGCCCTGCGCCAGCGCTAGCGCGCGCGTCGACATCGGCTGCGGCTGCCAGCTCTCGCGGTAGTCGCCGTCGCGCTGCAAGTGGCCGATCGGCTCGCAGAAAGCGGTGCCGTCGCGGTGGCGCACGGTCAGCAACGTGATCTCGTAATCGAAATCGATGAAACCCTCGACGATCGCGCGCCCGGCGCCGGCGCGGCCGCCTTTTTGCGCGTAGTCCCAGGCCGCATCGACCTCGTCCTGCGTGCGCACCAGGCTCTGGCCCTTGCCCGACGAGGACATCACCGGCTTCACCACGCAAGGCAGGCCGAGTGCCGCCACCGCCGCGCGGTATTCGTCGTGCGTATCGACGAAGCGGTAAGGCGACGTCGGCAATTGCAGGGTTTCGGCGGCCAGGCGGCGGATGCCTTCGCGGTCCATGGTCAGCCGCGCCGCGCGCGCGGTCGGGATCACGCGCGTGGCGCTGCCCCGCTCGGCGAATTCCTTTTCGAGCTGCACCAGCGTTTCGGTATGGATCGCCTCGATCTCCGGCACGATCAGGTGCGGCTTTTCCTGTTCGATCAGCGCGCGGATCGCGGCGCCGTCGAGCATGTCCAGCACATGGCTGCGATGCGCCACCTGCATCGCCGGCGCGTCGGCGTAGCGGTCGGCGGCGATCACCTCCACGCCGAAACGCTGCAGCTCGATCGCGACTTCCTTGCCCAATTCGCCGGAGCCCAGCAGCAGCACGCGGGTCGCGGAGGGTGACAGGGGCGTACCGATGGACAGCATTCAGAAGATCCGTGCGGGCGAAGACGCGCAAGTCTAGCGTTTGTGCGGGCGCGGACGCTTGCGGGCGGCTGACTAGAGCCTGTTAACGCTATTGGGATAGGCCCTAGACTGTCCCGACGCGGCCGCGCATGTCATTCTGCCGGCTTGAAGCGACGTCCACGCCCCCTGTCGACCGCCGCCTCGATGATGGCCGGCCTGATCGCTGCGGCGCTGCTCGCGGCGGCCGGCTGCACGCGCCCGCAACCGCCGTTCGCGCAGCTGGCCGGACTGCTGCTGGATTCGCAGTTGGACGAAATCAGCGGCTTGGCGGCGTCGCACCGGCACAGCGACGTGCTCTGGCTGCTGGACGACGGCGGCAATCCGGCGCGGCTGTTCGCGGTCAGCCGCCGTGGGCGCAAGCTCGCCACCGTCGCCGTGGAAGGCGTGACCAAGACCGACTGGGAAGACCTGGCCGCGTTCGACTTGGACGGCCGTCGTTACCTGCTGATCGCCGACACCGGCGACAACGGCGGCCTACGCAAGACGCTGCAATTGCACATCGTGGAAGAACCCGCGCGGGTCGAGGACGGCGCGCTGCGTCCGGCCTGGTCGATCGCATTCCGCTGGCCGGACGGCGCACGAGATGCCGAAGCGGTGGCGGTGGATGCGGTGCGCGGCGAAATCCTGCTGATCAGCAAGAAGCGGCAACCGCCGGAATTGTTCGTGCTCCCGCTGCAGCCCGCCAGCGGATTGCAGACCGCGCGTCTGATCGGCCGCTTGGCAGGCGTGCCGCAAGCCAGCGCCGAGGACCAGCGCGAGAACGCGGCGCTCGCGCGGCGGCGCAGCCAGATCACCGCCGCCGCGGTATCGCCGGACCGGCGCACGCTGGCCGTGCTGACTTATCACGACCTGCTCCTGTACCCGCGTCGCGGCGAAGAAAGCTGGGCCCGTGCCGTGACCCACAAGCCGAAAAGCCATGAACTGCCCTGGCTGCCGCAACCCGAGGCCCTGGATTGGGCCCGCAACGGCCGTGCGCTGTACGCCACCGGCGAATTCGCGCCGGCGCCGTTGGTCTACCTGCAGCCCTGAGGCCCGGCTTTTGTAGGAGCGGCTTCAGCCGCGAGCTCTTGATCTCGCTGGCGGGCGAGAAAGCTCGCGGCTGAAGCCGCTCTACGAAGAGCGGGCAACCGCTCATCGGCAGCCTCTTGCAAAATAGATATCATTTTGATATCACTATTTCACGGCCATTCGGCCGCATCCGCGAGAAACGCGTCATGAAAGAGAATCCGCTCCGTTCCGCCGCCGGCATTCCGGTCCTGCTGGGCCTGCTCGCCGCCGAAGCCGTCTGCGCCTGGCTGCTGTTCCACGGCATCCAGACCGGTCGGCCGATGCTTGTCGTCTTCGGCATCGTATTGGGCCTGGCGACGGCGTTCTGCCTGCTCGGGCTGTATATGGTCGAGCCCAACCAAGCCGCGGTGGTGAGCCTGTTCGGCAAGTACGTGGGCACGGTCAAGGAGAACGGCCTGCGCTGGAACAACCCCTTCTACGCCAAGAAGAAGGTCAGCCAGCGCGTGCGCAACTTCGAAAGCGGCAAGCTGAAAGTCAACGAACTCGACGGCAGCCCGATCGAAATCGCCGCGGTGATCGTGTGGCAAGTGGTGGATTCGGCCGAGGCCGTCTACAACGTCGACGATTACGAAGGCTTCGTGCACATCCAATCCGAGTCCGCATTGCGCGCGATGGCCACCAGCTATCCGTACGACCAGCACGAGGAAGGCCAGATCGCGCTGCGCAGCCATCCAGTGGAAATCTCGCAGCATTTGAAGGACCAGCTCGACGAACGCCTGGCCGATGCCGGCGTGACCGTGATCGACGCGCGCATCAGCCACCTCGCCTATGCGCCGGAAATCGCCCAGGCCATGCTGCAGCGCCAGCAAGCCAATGCCGTGGTCGCGGCCCGTACGCGCATCGTGTTCGGCGCGGTCAGCATGGTCGAAATGGCGCTCGAGCAGCTCAAGGAAAAGGGCGTGGTCGAGCTCGACGAAGAGCGTCGCGCCGCGATGGTCAGCAACCTGCTGGTGGTGCTGTGCTCCGACCGCCCCACCCAACCGATCGTCAACACCGGCTCGTTGTACTGAGCGCGACGTGGCCGATAAGAAAGCCTACCCGCTGCGCATCAACGCCGACGTGCTGGCCGCGGCGCAGCGTTGGGCAGACGACGAATTGCGCAGCCTGAACGCGCAGATCGAATACGTGCTGCGCGACGCGCTGCGCAAGGCCGGGCGTTTACCGAAATCGGAACGCGAAAAAGGCGAGGAGAACGAGTCATGAGCAAGCGCTGGACCTATCTGACCGTAGAAGTCAAAACGAGCATCACCTGGACCGGTACGATCAAGCGCGACAAGCTGCAAGAAGAACTCAACCGGCACGGCGCGCAAGGCTGGGAGCTGGTCAACGTCATCATGGCGAACACCCTCGTTCCGGCGGTGCTGGTGTTCAAGAAAGAAACCTGACGCATTCCGACAAGGAGACTTCGATGCTGCACATCGTCCATCTGCTCGAACGCCGTTTCCCGAACGGCTCCGCACGCAACGTCGCGGCGCTGGCCCTGCTTTCCGCCAGCGCGCTGGCCATCGGCGTGGGCCTGCTGCTGCAGTGAGCGCACGATCTTCCCTTCGGAAGCGGAACGCGAGCCGCGAATTCGCCGTCCACCCGGCCGGCCCGTACGCGTTCTTGCCGCTCGGCATCGGCTTCGCCGCCGGCGTGATCGGCACTATCGTCGTCATGTCGCGCGGCGAGTATCTGATGGCATGGATGCTGCCGATCCTGCTGTTGTTCGCAGGCGTGTTCACCTTCGCGTTCCGCCGCCTGCGCGTCGGCTTGGAAGCGGGAACGCTCACCATTGCGGCCGGCTTCAATACGCGGCGCGTCGCCGTCGGCGATCTGGACCTGGACGGCGCGCGCATCGTCGACCTGCGCGAGCGCACCGAATTCAAGCCGATGCTCAAGACGATGGGCACCGCCCTGCCCGGCTACGCCACCGGCCATTTCCGGTTGCGCAACCGCAGCAAGGCCTTCTTGATGCTCACCGACCGCACGCGGGTGCTGGTATTGCCGGAAAAATCCGGCAGGACGCTGCTGTTGAGCCTGCAGCAACCGCAGGCCTTGCTGGATGCGTTGCGAAGGAAAGGAAACTAACCCTACCCGACGACCGGAGGATCCCATGGACAGTCGGATACGCCATTTCGTGTCGATTTCGACCGCGGCATTCGCATTGGTCGCGCTCGTGCAACTGGTGCGCGCGCTGACCGGCTTCGCGGTCCAGCTCGGCCCTTATCCGGTACCGGTGGCGGCCTCGTGGCTGATCTTCATCGCCGCAGGCGCGCTGGCGTTCTGGGGCGCGCGCATGCTGCGCCGCGGCTGAGAGTCGCGAAGCGCGATCCGCGGACGTGGCGGCTGCGCGCGGCAGCCGTTAATCTGCGCGCATGCGCAGCACCGGCCACTGGCTGATCAACACCGCCGACATCGAAATCTGGCCGGGCGGCCTGCTGCGCGCGCGCGCCAACCGCGACGCGCGCGCCCTCGCCCGCGCGCGCCACGTGCTGCGCCGCAAGCGCGACGGCCGCTACCTGGCCGCCGACCTGCCCGAAGGCCTGCTGCCGCTGGTACAGCGGCTGATGCGCGAACCGGGCGTCGACGAAGCGCTCGATGCGCTGGAAAGCGTTGCCGAGCCTTGCCGCATGGGCCTGGACGTGGTCGGCGAACTCCCGCTCGCGCAATTGCTCGAACGGCTGGAATCGCTCGGCCTGGACGAGGGCTACGGCGAACGCACCGGCCTGCCGCTGGTCGCCGAACCCGATCGGCTGGCGCTGGCCGGCTTCGACCGTTACCGCAGGCCGCTTTGGCTGCATCCGCAGGCCGCGCGCGCCTGGAACGCGATGCGCGAAGGAGCCTATCGCGACGGCATCGTGCTGGAAGCGATCTCCGGCTACCGGAGCCACGACTACCAGCTCGGCATCTTCGAGCGCAAACTCGCACGCGGCCTGACCGTGGACGATATCCTCGCCGTCAACGCGGCGCCCGGCTACTCCGAACACCATTCCGGCCGCGCGCTCGACATCGGCGCGCCCGACGAACCGCCCGCGGAGGAATCGTTCGAAGACACCGCCGCGTTCGGCTGGCTGGGCGCGAAGGCCGGCGACTACGGTTTCGCGATGAGCTATCCGCGCGGCAATCCGCATGGCATCGTTTACGAGCCGTGGCACTGGTACTGCCGCCTTCCAGGCGAATAGATTTCCGCTTCGCGGCGCACGTGGCCGAGACCCGACAGGACGATGCCGAGTGTTCGAGATCCTATTTCACCTCATCGGCGAGTTCTTGTTGCAGGCGGTGATCGAAGTATTCGTCGAGCTCGGCTTCCATTCGTTGAAAGAGCCCTTCAAACGTCCTCCCAACCCATGGCTCGCCGCCTTCGGCTATGCGATCTTCGGCGCGGCGCTGGGCGCAGCGAGCCTGTTCTTGTTCCCGGAGCATTTCATGCCCTCCGGCACCTGGCGCCTCGCCAACCTGATCGCGACGCCTATCGCCGCAGGTTTATTGATGGCAGCGTTCGGCGCATGGCGGGCAAGGCGCGGACAAGCCGTTTTCCGCATCGATCGGTTCTCGTACGGTTATCTTTTCGCACTGTCGCTGGCGCTGGTGCGCTATCAGTTCGCGAACTGACGCCGCCCATGCAAAACGTTCTTTTCGTGTGCAGCCAGAACCGTCGGCGCAGCCCTACCGCCGAGCAAGTGTTCACCGACTGGCCCGGCGTCGAGACTTCGTCCGCCGGACTCAACAACGATGCGGAAAATCCATTGACTCCCGAACTGGTGGCATGGGCGCACACGATGCGCGCATCGCTCGAAGCTGTCGGCGAAGTTCAAGGCCCAACTGGACGGCAAGCGGGTGATCTGCCTCGACATCCCGGACGAGTTCGCTTACATGGATTCGGAACTCGTGCGCCTGCTCGAGGCCCGGGTTCCGCGCCACTTGCCTGCGCCCCGAAACATGGCCTAGCCTCCGAACCGGCTGCATGGCCATATTTTTTGTCGTTCTGCGTCCAATAGAGTCGAATCGGCATTGCCTGCCGGAGGACAGCATGGTCTGCGAACATCTTTCGACCGTAGAAGGCGCCCTGCTCGATTGCGGCATCGCAATAACGTTCCGCGGACAGGCCTGGTCCGAGAACTGCCGCGAGTGGGTTTACTTCGACGGCTATCTCGACACGCGCCGCATACGCGAACGCTTCGGCTTGCCGGAAGCCGTACGCGACCACACCCATCGCGGCACCCACGACGGCCAGGAACACGGCCTGGTCTGCGATCTGTGCCACGATGCGCTGATGGGCCTGCCCGATCCTGTCGCCGGCAAGCCCGTATTCCCAGGCCCGGAAACGCACGGCGCATCGGAGGTCGCATGAGGCAGGCGGTGATGATTCTGGTAGGCGCTGAAGCGCTGCTGCTGGCGCTGGGCCTGCTGAAGCTCTGGTTGACCGGAGTGAAGAGCGATGCGGCCGGACAAGGCATGGCCTACGCCTACGTCGCCATCGGCACGATCCTGGCCTTGCTGCTGATGGCGCCGGCATTCGCGATGGCCTATTACGGCAAATTGCCATGGCTGGCGCTGGCGCTGGCGGTCATCGCAGCCCTGTTCGTGCTGATCGTCGTGGTGGGTGCGTTGGTGGGCTAACCGACAGCGATGAGCGACGAACCGGACATCGAATACGAGGACGCGCCGACCGTCGTCGAACTCAGCGGCAACGAGCAGCAGGCCGATGCGGCCACCGTCGCCGGCGCCTGCGCCCTTTTGCGTCTGTACACCTCCAAGGAATATCTCGTCGAGTCGGCGACGCTGTTCGGCCGGCTGTGCGACGCGTTCGAACGATGGCCGCAGGCCCATGAACGGCTCGGCGATTTCACGTTGGCCGAATGGACGGCCGCCTTGCGCGAACAGCGTGCGGCTTTCGAACGCGGCATGGCGTTACTGGACGCGGGCTACACCGCGGCGGCGTATGCGGCGATCGCGCTGGCGACCCGGGACGGACTGGAGCCGACCGACCCGCGCGACGAACGCCATTTCTCGCTGCGTTTCGCCGCCGAGGAAATCGGCCCGCCGCTCGATGGCATCGCCGAAAAGCTGGGGGGCATGGCCGGCCGCATCAGCACCACGCTGGCCGCGCGATGGTCCTATCAGACGCTGTTGGCCGACGCGCCGCCGCAGGAAAGCGGGCCCGCGCCGGCACCCGACGACGCGCTCGTCGTCGAAACCGACGAACTTGTGCCCAAGACCGGCGTTTGGGTGCCGACGACCATCCGCTACGGCTGCCCGAACTTCCTGATCGCCGGCCAGCCGGCGGCGCCGATGACGCGTGCCGAGACCCGCTACGACTATGCCGCGTCCGACGGCGGCGGATCGGAGCCGCCGCGCGCGGCGTGGAGCGCCTACGACTATGTCGAGGAGCCCACCGCCTGGCGCCTGGTCTGGTACGACACGCGCTACCGCGCCGGCGCGATAGGTTCCTGATGGCGCCCGGCATCGCGATCCGGTTGTTGACGCCTGCGGATGCGGAGGCGTTGGTTTCGGCCGCGCCAGGAGTGTTCGACCACGAAGTCGATCCCGCACTGGCGGCCGAATTCCTGTCCGACCCGCGCCACCATATGGCCACGGCTTTCGATGGGCCCACGGTCGTCGGCATGGCATCGGCCGTGCATTACGTGCATCCGGACAAGCCTGCCGAAATGTGGGTCAACGAAGTGGGCGTCGCGCCGACCCACGAGGGCCGCGGATTGGGCCGCGCGATGCTGCGTGCGCTATTCGAACGCGCCCGCGCGCTCGGCTGCCGGGAGGCCTGGGTCTGCACCGAGCGCGACAACCGCGCCGCGCGCCGGATGTACGCCGCGGTCGGCGGCGCCGAACAGGAGATGGTGTACGTCACCTTCGCGCTCGACGACGAGCGCACGCTTGCATAGCCTCTTTTCTGTAGGAGCGGCTTTTGTGGGAGCGGCTTCAGCCGCGAGCTCTTGCTCTTAGCTGTCATCCCGAGCGTAGCGAGGGATGACAAGAAAAAAGCTCGCGGCTGAAGCCGCTCCCACAAAAGCCGCTCCCACAAAAGCCGCTCCCGCAAAACACTCCGCTAGTCCTGCGAGCGCTTGGTCGGCGTCTTGGCTTTGACCGCCGCATCGGCGATCCGCCACAGATACATGCTGGCGTAGGTGCGGTACGGTCCCCAGCGTTCGCCGCGCGCGACCAGTTCCTTCGGCGTAGGCATCTCATCGAGCTTGTCGACCGTCTGCGCGCCTTTGCGGATGCCCAGATCGTCGACCGGCAGCACGTCCGCGCGGCCCAGGCGGAACATCAACATCATCTCGACGGTCCAGCGGCCGATGCCGCGGATCGGTACCAGCGCGGCGACGATCTCGTCCTCGGCCATGGTCGACATGCGGCGCAGGTCGGGGATTTCGCCTTGCGATTCGCGCAAAGCCAGATCGCGCAAAGCCAGCGTCTTGTTGCCCGATACGCCGCAGGCGCGCAGGGCCGCATCGTCGATGCGCGCGAGCGTGTCGCAATGGAAGCGTTCGCTTCCGATCGCCGTCTCGACGCGGCCGACGATCGTCGCCGCAGCCTTGCCGCTGAGCTGCTGGTACAGGATCGCGCGCGCCAGCGCGTCGACCGGATCGAAGCGTTTGCGCCAGCGCGGATCGGCTTCGATCGGGCCGAGTCGCTTCATCCAGGCGCCGAGCTTGCGGTCGCGGCGCGACAGGTGCTCGAACGCCGCTTCGGTATCGAATCCGCGCGTATGACGGGGCATGTCAGCGCCTCGCCGCATCGACGGCGTACAGCAACCAGCCCGCGATCAGCAGACAGCCGCCGAACGGCGCCAGCGTGGTCGGCCATTGCGCGAGCACATTGAACGCGAGGCTGCCGGAGAACAGCAGCACGCCTGCGTAGAGCATCGCCAATCCGAAACGGGCGGGCATGCGTTGGGATTGCCGCGACAGGGCGGCCAGCGCCACGCCATGGCCGAAGGCGAACAACGCCGCGGTCTGCAGCCGCGCCTGCGCCGGCCCCTGCACGGCATGCGCCGCGTACGCGGACAAAGCGACCGCTGCAGCGGCGTACACGGCGCCGTTGGCGGCCAGCCAACGGCCCGGCTTGCGATCGGAGTCGATCATCGTCATGAGGCGCCCGTGCGTATCCGTGATTCCCAAACGCAACGCGCCGCGGGATGAGCGCGGCGCGTGCGAAGCGTGTGCGGCGTGGAGCGGAGCTTACTTGATCCGCCAGTAGACCTCGAACTGGCCGTCCGCGCCGAACGAATCGGTCACGCCGCTCTTGTAGATCTCGAACGCGCGGTCGGTGACTTCGTAACCCTGGGTCAGCGCCCAGGCGCGCAGCGCGTTGCGCACGTTCTCCAGCTCCGGCATGAAACCGGTATAGCTGGCATGCGCGTAACGGCCCGGCTGGGTGCGGATGTACTTCACCGGGCCCTGCATGGTCAGCGTCAGCTCGGGCTGCGCGCCGGCGTCGACCGGTGCGACGGCCGGGGTCGGCGTCGTCGCGGCATCGGCCTCGCCTTCTTCGTCCGCCTTGGGCTTGGCGTCGGCCGCAGGCGCCGGGCCGCCTTTGCGGACCGGTTGGGCGACGTCGAAGTTGTAGGTGACGCGGCCCAGATCGTTGGTGATGATGCGCATCGGACCGGCCGGCTGCAGGCCGTTGGCGGCCATGGTGCGCTTGATCCATTCCATGTTCGCGTTCATCGACGCCTGGATCGGCTCGTTGCCGCGCTGGATGGCGCCGGAATTGACGAACAGGATGTCTTCGGCCGGCAGTTCGACCACGCCCAGGTTGGCCAGCTTGCTGCCGGATACGGCGTAGTCGACGTTGGGCACGGTCGCCAGCACGTTGGTCAGGCGGCCCAGGCCCATCTTCATGTCGTCGCCGACGTAGCGGCTGACGTACATGCCGGAATAGCGGCCGAGGATGTTCCAACCGTAGTCCACATCGTAGATCTGGGTGATTTCGACGTTGCGGTTGTTGCGGCCGGTGGGCTCGAGCCTGAAGGTGAAGCGCTTGTTGTGGCCGCGCTCCGGATTTTCCACCGCATAGGTGATCTGGCGCTTCGGCACGCTCTCGGTGATCGTCCAGCTGCCTTCGCCCAAACCCTTTTCTTGCGAGGAATAATCCAACCGCGCGCCGACGCCGGACGGCGGGCCGGACAGTTTCAGTTGCAGGCGCGGATCGCGCAGCACCAGCGGGTTCCAGTCGTCGAAGCGGCGCAAGCTGTTCAGCGTGTCGAACACGATGGTCAGTTTGCGGTTGGTCTCGGTCTTCTCGACCAGATGACGCGAAGACGGCAACAGCAGACCGACGATCAGGAACAGTACGGCCACGATCGCCAGCGAAATCAGGAACTCGATAACACGGGTCATTCAGGGTTCTCCAGAGCTGGCCGGGGCCAGGCGCGGGTCAGGTCGCGAATTTCGCATCGTAACAAACAGACCCGCGATCGGGCGAGCGACTTCGACGCGGCCGGCACGATTCGGCAGTCGCCAACCGATTTTCCCTCTCCCCTTTGCGGGAGAGGGACAGGCCGAAGGCCAGGGAGAGGGGCCGGCTTTTCGCGCGGCTTCGCACTCGCGGCCGCAATTGGCCCTTGACCTTTTCGAAAATTTAACGCAGCGCGGAATGCGTGCTGTCCCTTCTCCCATCGGGAGAAGGTGGCGCGGCAGCGCCGGATGAGGGTTCGGCGCGAGCACGGCACAGCCATCGCACACCGTACCCTCATCCGCCCTTCGGGCACCTTTCTCCCGAAGGGAGAAGGAAGTGCGAAGGCGCGCCGCTAGACCAGTTGCAACTCGAACGCCTTCAGCACCGCCCGGGTGCGGTCGCGCACGCCCAACTTGGAAAGAATGTTGGAGACGTGGTTCTTGATGGTGCCTTCGGCCACGCCCAGCGAATTGGCGATCTCCTTGTTGGAGAAGCCGCTGGCCATCAGCCGCAGGATTTCGGTCTCGCGGTCGGTGAGCGGATCGGGCCGGTCCAGGCTGACGAACTCGTTGCGCATGTGCTCCAGGCCCGACAGCAGGCGCTGGGTGACGGCCGGCTGCACCAGCGAGCCGCCTTCGGCCACGGTCTGGATCGCGCCGACCAGCTGCTCCAGCGACACGTCCTTCAGCAAATAGCCCTTGGCCCCGGCTTTGAGGCCGGCCAGCACCAGCTGGTCGTCGTCGAAGGTGGTCAGGATGATGGTCGGCGGCAGGGCGTTGGCCCGCGACAGGGCCTGCAACGCTTCCAGGCCGGACATGGTCGGCATGCGCATGTCCATCAGCACCACGTCGGGGCGGATCTGCGGGATCAGCTCCACCGCCTGTTTGCCGTCGGCCGCTTCGGCCACGACTTCGATGCCGTCGGCGAGCGCCAGCAGCGAGCGGATGCCCTGGCGCACCAGGGTTTGGTCGTCGACCAGGCAGACACGGATCATGCGGGAACTCCTTCGGCGATGCTCTGGACGGTATTGGCGGGCAGGCAGACGCGCAGCCGGAAGCCTTGCCCTGGGTGCGATTCCACCTGCAACGTGCCTTGGTATTGCTGCAGGCGCTCGCGCATGCCGCGCAAGCCGTTGCCGGGCAGGATGATTTCGACGCCGTCGCCGTCGTCGCGGGCTTCGATCGATATCTGGCCTTCTTCGCGGTGCACGCCGATCCACAGTTTGCCGGCATTGGCGTGGCGCACGGTATTGGTGATGATTTCCTGCGTGCAGCGCAGCAGCACGTGAGCGCGTTCCGGGTCGTCCATGGTCAGCGGCTCGTCGATCTGCATTTCGATGTCCAACGCCGGCACGTTCTCCGCCAGCGGCCGCAACGCCGCGCCGACGTCGATCGCGCCGCCTTCGCGCAGCTGGCTGACGGCTTCGCGCACGTCGGTCAACAACAGCCGTGCCAAGGTATGGGCTTGGCGCACGTGTTCCTGCGCCTTGCCTTCGGACAGGTGGCTGGCCACTTCCAGGTTCAGGCTCAGCGCGGTCAGATGGTGGCCGAGCAGATCGTGCAGCTCGCGCGAGATGCGGGTGCGCTCGTTGACGCGGGCGCTTTCGGCCAGCAGCGCCCGGGTGGCGCGCAATTCGGAATTGAGCCGGCGCTGGTCGTCGCGGGCCTGCGCCTGCTGGCGGGCGACCAGGCTGGTGACGAAGATGAAGCCGCAAAAGCCGGCGTACAACGCCGATTGCAGTATCGCGGAGGCCAGGTCGAACTCCAGGCCCATCACGTAGACGGGCGCTATCGCGAACTGGCTGAGCAGCAACACCGCGATGCCCAGCGACAACGGCAATAGCCAAGGCAAGACGCAGGCCACCACCATCAGCAGGATGCTGCCCAGGCCGCTCAGGCTGTAATAGCTGACCGCGATCGCCGAACCGGTCAGCATCAGCAGCAGCAAATAGTCGGCGCGACGGATGCGGCGGCCGTCCATGGCGCGGGTCAGCCAGACATAGAGCGCGCCGAACACCGCATAGGCCATCCAGCCCTGCCAGTTCATCTGCGGCGCCTGGGAGGCGTCCTGGGCGCCCCCCAAGAAGAGGGCGGTATAAATCAAGGGCACGCCCACCAGAGCCCAGGTGAAGAGGCCGGCGTAGCGCAGCAAACGGGTATGGCTGAGGCGCCCGAACATGGCGCCATCTTAGGCCCAATACGGCGCCGGCCGTACGCACCGAAAGTCATGTTCCAGCCGGCTTCGGCATGCCCAGGGCGGCCCGCCCATGCGATAATCCGCCCCAAGGTCGCGCCGACGGCCGCCGAATTGCAGTACGAAGCAGCACGAACAAGAACAAAACGGAGTCAGTAATGTCGATTGTTGTCCGCGACGTGCGCGAGCACGAGCTGGATTCCGTCCTTGCCCTCAACAACGCCGCCGGCCCCGCCATCCTGCCGCTCGATGCGGCCAAGCTGCGGCAGTTCTACGACTCCGCCGAATATTTCCGCGTCGCCGAGCGCGACGGCAACCTGTCGGGCTTCCTGGTCGGCTTCGGTTCCGAGGCGCAGCACGACAGCAGCAATTTCGCGTGGTTCCGCGAGCGCTTCCCGAGCTTCTTCTACATCGACCGCATCGTGGTGGCCAGCCGGCGCCGCGGCGGCGGCGTCGGCCGCGCGCTGTACGCCGATGTGCAGAGCTATGCCGAACTGCGTTGCCCGCAACTGGCCTGCGAAGTGTTCCTCGACCACGGCGCGGATCCCGCCCTGCTCTTCCACGGCAGCTTCGGCTTCCGCGAGGTCGGCCAGAACGTGATGCCCGACGTCGGCGTCCGCGCCAGCATGCTGATGAAGGAACTGTGCAGCTACGCCTGGGTGCGCGACACCTACGGCGACGCGCTGCCGGAAGTGCCCTGGACCGGCCAGTCGCGCCGCGTCGCGCGCGCCGAACAGCGGCCGACGGGCACCTGACATGGCGGCCGCGCAGATCGACTACGCCCAGGCCGGCGAACTCAAGATTGGCCAGGTCGGCATCGCCAACCTGCGCGTGCGCACGCTCGACGTGGCGCAACTGGCGCAGGAAATGCGCGAACGCGTGCAGCGCGCGCCGAAGCTGTTCGAACGCGCGGCGGTGATCGTCGACTTCGGCGGCCTGGCGCAAACGCCGGACGCCGCCATAGCTCGCGCGCTGCTGGATGCGCTGCGCGGCGCAGGCGTGATACCGGTGGCGCTGGCTTACGGCAGCAGCGACAACGAAAAACTCGCGGTCGAACTCGGCCTGCCGCTGTTGTCCAAGTTCCGCGCGCAGTACGAAACGCCAGGCGGAGCGCCGACGGAGCCGCCGACAGCGCCCGCCGCGCGCCGCGACCATGCCGCCGCAGACGCCCCGCCCGCAAAAGCGGCTGCCGCAGCGCCCGCGCCGCACGGCGGCCAGCCCGGCATGATCCAGACAGCGCCGGTGCGGTCGGGCCAGCAGATCTACGCCGACAACCGCGACCTGACCGTGCTCACCTCGGTCGGCGCCGGCGCCGAAGTGCTGGCCGACGGCTCGGTGCACATCTACGGCGCCCTGCGCGGCCGCGCCCTCGCCGGCGCGCAAGGCAACGAGAAGGCGCGCATCTTCTGCCGCGAATTCCACGCCGAACTGGTCGCGGTCGCCGGCCACTACAAAGTGCTCGAAGAAATCCCGAAGGAGTTGCGCGGCAAGGCCGTGCAGATCTGGCTCGAAAACGAGCAACTCAACATCGCCGCGCTTGATTAGGCGCATCAAAGGAGAAGTGTTTTGGCCGAAATCATCGTAGTCACCTCAGGCAAGGGCGGCGTAGGCAAGACCACCACCAGCGCGAGCCTGGCTTGCGGCCTGGCGCGCCACGGCAAGAAAGTGGCCGTGATCGACTTCGACGTGGGCCTGCGCAACCTGGACCTGATCATGGGCTGCGAGCGGCGCGTGGTGTACGACTTCGTCAACGTGATCCAGGGCGAGGCCTCGCTCAAGCAGGCGCTGATCAAGGACAAGCGCTTCGACACCCTGCACGTGCTGGCCGCCTCCCAGACCCGGGATAAAGACGCGCTGACCAAGGAAGGCGTGCAGAAGGTGCTCGACGACCTGGCCGAAGACGGCTTCGACTACATCGTCTGCGACTCGCCGGCCGGCATCGAGAAGGGCGCGTTCCTGGCGATGTATTTCGCCGACCAAGCGGTGGTCGTGGTCAATCCGGAAGTGTCCTCGGTGCGCGACTCGGACCGCATCCTCGGCCTGCTGGCGAGCAAGACGCGCCGCGCCGAGAACGGCGAGCGCGTCAAGGAACACCTGCTGCTGACCCGCTACAGCCCGCAACGCGTCGAAGGCGGCGAAATGCTGTCGATCGGCGACGTGGAGGAAGTGCTGGGCTTGAAGACCATCGGCGTGATTCCCGAATCGCCGGACGTGCTCAACGCATCGAACAAGGGCGAACCCGTGATCCTGGACATGGAATCCCCGGCCGGCCAGGCCTACGACGACGCCGTCGCGCGTCTTATGGGCGAATCCAGGCCCATGCGCTTCACCCAGTTCGAGAAAAAGGGCTTCTTCAGCAAGCTCTTCGGGGGTTGAGGGCATGGGACTCTTCGATTTCCTCAAGGCCAAGAAGAACACCGCCTCCATCGCCAAGGACCGCCTTCGCATCATCATCGCGCAGGAACGCACCTCGCACGGCGGACCGGATTACCTGCCGTTGCTGCGCCGCGAGCTGCTGGAAGTGATCCGCAAATACGTCAATGTCGACGTGGAAGCGGTGAAGGTCGACCTGGTCAAGGAAGGCGAGCACGACGTGCTCGACATCTCGGTGGCCCTGCCCGACGGCCGCGCCAGCGCGGCCTGAGCCGCTATTGATTTGTAGGAGCGGCTTCAGCCGCGAGCTTTTCGGTCAGCGCCATGGAACATCAAAAGCTCGCGGCTGAAGCCGCTCCTACAAAAGAACAAGACGGCGTGTTGCTGTTGCGCGACATCGCATTCGCCGACGCCGCCGCCCTGCTCGTCCGCTACGGCATCAAGCTCGCGCGCGTCGACGACGGCGCACCGATCCCCGGCAGTTTCTGGGGCGAACCCGAAGCGGGCTTGATCGGCGACACCGTCTACGCCCGCAACGACACGCCGGTGCATTCGCTGCTGCACGAGGCCGCGCACCTGATCGTGCTGCCGCCCGAACGCCGTGCGCAGGTGCATACCGATGCCACCGATTCTGTGGAGGAAGAAGACGCCGTCTGCGTATTGCAGTCGCTGCTCGCCGACGTCCTGCCTGGCGTCGGCAGCCCGCGCGTACTGGCCGACATGGACGCGTGGGGCTACACCTTCCGCCTCGGCAGCGCGCGCGCCTATGTGCAGCGGGATGCCGAGGCCGCCTGGTCCTGGCTCATCGCACGCGGCTTGGCGACCGAGGACCGTCGCCTGGCGCCGCCGCCAGCGGCTCCGTAGAGCGGAGCTTGCTCCGCTGCTTTTCGTAGGTGCGAATTCATTCGCACGCTCTATGCCGAAAGCGCAGAAGCGTGCGAATGAATTCGCACCTACAAGAGCGAAACATGAAGCGGCCCGTTGGGCGAGATCCGGGATCAGCCGCGTCGCGGCCGGCCGAACAGCTCGCGCAACTCGTCCTTGGCGGTCTCCAGTTTCTTGCGCCGCCGCGCCGGCAACCGCTTGCCGGCGCGGTTGGTGTAGAACGTCAGCATCGACATCGCCGAGCGGAAAGGTTCCGATTTGCGCCGCCGGCTGCGCTCGGCCGAACGCTTCAGCGAACGCGCGATCGCGGCGGGATCGTCCAATTCGAACACGCCCTCGCGCAGGTCCAGCGCGTCGCTGGTCTCGGTAACGCGCTGCGACCAACGCTCGCCGGACCGGCTCGCCTTCCGGGTGGCCATCGGCTCAGCCCTTGCGCTTGCGGGTCCGTGCCGCCTTCTTCGCCGCGGCCGAACGGGCGCTTGCGCCCTTGGTGCGCGCCGCTTTCTTGGCCGCGGCCGACCGGCTCGACGCCGTCCGCTTCTTGGCGGCCTTGCGCGCCTGGCGCGACAGTGCGGTCTTGGATGCGGCGCTGCGCCCCTCGCGCTTCAACGCTTTCTTGACCGCGGTCGAACGCTTCTTGGATACCTTCTTGCGCGGTTTCTTCGCGGCTGCGCTGTCCTGCGCGGCTTTCTTGCGGGTCGCCTTTTTCGCGCCTTTCTTGGCAGGCACTTTCACACCGGCCCGGCGCGCCTTGGACAAGCCGATCGCGATCGCCTGCTTGGCCGAACGCGCGCCGTGCTTGCCCTCGCGGACGTGCTCGATTTCTTCGTGGACGTATTCGCCCGCCTGCGTGCTGGGCGACTTGCCTTCGCGCTTGGCCTTGGCGGCGCGCTTCTTGGTGGTCTTGCTGGGCATCGGGGACTCCTGACTGCGGATGGGTCGTGGGCCCGTCCGCGGCGGTCCGCCAGACCGATCGTGCGATCTGCGCCCGCCGCAGGCGAAGACTCGCGCCGAATATCGCCGCACGACCGTCGCCAGAGAGTGAAAACTTGCGGCACCGCGCCGCGCGCACTAGCCTGCCCGCTTCATGCCATCCGGGAAAACGCCGCCGTGATCCATCGCCACGCCCTGCTCGCCCTGGCCGTCGTCGCCTGCCTGTTGCCGCTCGCCGCGTGCAAGAAGACGCCCACGCCCGCAGCCGATACGCGCACGCCTGCGCAGGCCACGCCGGAAGGCGAAACGGCGGACCAGTTCATTGCCCGGGTCAACGATGAATTCCGTAAGATGTACCCGGAGCTCAGCGCGGCGCAGTGGCTGTCCAACACCTATATCAACGACGACAGCCAATTGTTGGCCTCGAAGGCCAACGAGCGCTGGCTGAGCCAGCTCAACAGCTGGATCGAACAGGCCAAGAAATTCGAAGGCCAGAAGATGTCGCCCGATACCGCGCGTACGATCCGGCTGCTCAAGCTGTCCACGTCGCTGCCGCCGCCGCGAGACCCGGCCAAGCTCGAAGAGCTCACCCAGATCGCCACCAAGCTCGAAGGCATGTACGGCGCGGGCACCTACTGCAAGCAAGAGGACGGCGAAAAACGTTGCCGCCAGATCGGCGAACTCGAGGACGTGCTGCGCAAGAACCGCGACTACGACGCGCAACTCGACGCCTGGCAGGGCTGGCACACGATTTCGGTGCCGATGCGCAAGGAGTACACCCGCTTCGCCGAGTTGGCCAACCAGGGCGCGCGCGACCTGGGCTTCGCCGACGCCGGCGAAATGTGGCGCTCCGGCTACGACATGCCGCCCGCCGAGATCGCCGCCGAAACCGACCGGCTGTGGAACCAGGTCAAGCCGTTGTACGAACAATTGCATTGCTATGCGCGCACCAAGCTCAACGCCAAATACGGCGCCGGCAAGGGCGAAGTCGCCGGCGGCCTGCTGCCCGCGCACCTGATGGGCAACCTTTGGCAACAGGACTGGGGCAACCTGTGGGACATCCTGGCGCCGTACAGCGAGGCGCAAGCCGGCAACCTCGACATCAGCGGCGCACTGGAAACGATGTACCAGGAAGACTATCGGGAACGGCAGCGCCAGTTCGCCGGCGAACCCGAGCCCGAGCAGCAGGTCGAGCTCGAGTACGCCGCGCAGCTGGACGTGGCCAAGCAGATGACCGAACGCGCGCAGGATTTCTACGCCTCGCTCGGCATGCCGAAACTACCGGAAAGCTACTGGCAGAAAACCCAGTTCATCAAGCCGCGCGACCGCGACGTGGTCTGCCACGCCAGCGCCTGGGACATGAACATGGCCGGCGACGTGCGCACCAAGATGTGCACCAAGCCGAACGAAGAGGACTTCACCACCATCTACCACGAGTTGGGCCACGTCTATTACTACATGGCCTACAACAAGCTGCCGCCGATGTTCCAGGGCGGCGCCAACGATGGCTTCCACGAAGCGATCGGCGACACCATCGTGCTGGCGATGACGCCGAAGTACCTCCATTCCATCGGCCTGGTCGGCGCCCAGCAGCAGAGCGACGAAGCGCTGATCAATTCGCAGATGCGGATGGCGCTGGCCAAGGTCGCGTTCCTGCCGTTCGGCCTGATGATCGACCGCTGGCGCTGGGGCGTGTTCGACGGATCGATCAAGCCCGATCGATACAACAAGGCGTGGTGGGACCTGAAGGCGAAATACCAGGGCGTGGCGCCGGCTACGCCGCGCGGCGAGGAGTTCTTCGACCCGGGCGCCAAGTACCACGTGCCGGGCAACACGCCCTACACGCGTTATTTCCTGTCGCACGTGCTGCAGTTCCAGTTCTACAAGGCGCTGTGCGACGCCGCCGGCCACAAGGGCCCGCTCAACGAATGCAGCTTCTACGGCAACAAGGCCGCCGGCGCGAAGTTCTGGGCGATGCTCGGCAAGGGCGCGAGCCAGCCGTGGCAGAACACCCTGCAGGAGCTGACCGGCGGCCAGAAGATGGATGCCGCGCCGATGCTGGAATACTTCGCGCCGCTGCAGACCTGGCTGAAGCAGCAGAACGAGGGCCAGCAGTGCGGTTGGCGGACACCGGCGCCCGGCCCGGCTGCATCGGAGACGAAACCCGCCGCGGAATCGTAGGTCGGGCCTACGTGCCCGACGTGCGGCCGATTCGAATGCCGCGCCGGGCGTCGGGGACGTTGCTCCGACCTACACGACAATGACTTCCGGCACGGTTGCCCGGTTTTCCGTGCGGCCTAGACTCGGCCGGATCTACCGGCGTTTTCCGACCACCGACCAGAGACAAAACGCATGAACAGGGGAGCTTTGCGCAAAGGGTTCAACCAACTCGCGGCCATCGCGGTTTTCGGACTGGCGTTTTCCGCCGCCGCCATGGCGCAATCCAGTTCCGGCAACCTCATCGGCGAAGGCAAAGCCGGGGACACCGTGATCATCAGCGGCCCCGACAACGGCTTCCACCGCGAGATGGAACTCAAGGAAGACGGCAAGTACCAGATGCGCCGCATTCCCCTGGGCGACTACACCGTGGTGATCAAGCATGCCGACGGCAGCTTCAGCGCGCCCAAGACGGTCTCCGTCAGGGTCGGCAGCACGGCGCGGGTGCAGTAGCCATCGTATTCGGCGAACGCTGGGACCCCCTTCGCCCTTGCCTTTGCTTGCCCCCTCTTGAGGCTTGCCCTGCTTTGTAGAGCGGGCTTGCTCCACTGCTTTTGCCTGCCCTCCTCATCGAAAAGAGGGCCGGGAGAGATTTGCTCTGGCTCTGCTTTGTAGAGCGGAGCTTGCTCCGCTGCATTTCGCTCTTAGCCGTTCGCTCTTTGGCCGTTCGCTCTTTGGCCGTTCGCTCTTTGGCCGTTCGCTGTTAGGCCGTTCGCTCTTAGGCCGTCATCCCAGTGAACGCTGGGACCCATCTTGCTTTTGCCCTTGCCCCTCAGCCGTCATCCCGGCGCACGCCGGGATCCAGGCCCGCGTCCTGGCCAGCTGCGCTGCGACTCGCACCATGGGCAAAGGCTTCCGGCTGCGCCGGGTCACTTTCTTTGTTGGCCCAAAGAAAGTAACCCAAGAAAGGGCCTGAACTGCGGTGCGATGCGTCGTACCTGAAAGTCCGCCAGCGGCCCTGCTTTCGTCGTAGGTGACCTTACTTACGCAGGTACTAGATTTTGATTCGCAGCCTATGGGTGACGTGGCTTTTGCGGATGGGCGCTAAGGAGGCGTTCGGGTCGATCGCCTCGGATCTAATGTCAAGCCCGGTCATGCGGCCACACATCGGCGAAAGGCGGCTCGCCCCCTTCAATCAGAGGGCCTTTTTTGGCTGCCGTGCTGGCCACTTCGGATAAAAAGGCCGGCGCCAGCCGGCCTTTTGGTTTTCCCGAAGCGGCCCGCAAGCGGCATACTTCAGGCATGGACCGTCCCACTGCCGCCGATACGCCCGCCGATCTCGCACCGCAGCCGCTGGAGCGGGCGACCGCCCTGCCCGCGCGCTTCTATGCCGATCCGGCGATGGCCGCCATCGACCGCAGCGCGATTTTCGATCGCGGCTGGCAAGTCGTCGCGCACGTCTGCCAGCTGCGCGACGCCGGCGACCACGTGGTGGCGGATCTGGCCGGGCTGCCGGTGATCGCCGTGCGCGGCGCCGACGGCGAGATCCGCGTGATGCACAACGTCTGCCGTCACCGCGCCGGCCCGATCGCGCAGTGCGACGGCCTGGCGGCCAAATCGCTGCGCTGCCGCTACCACGGCTGGACTTACGGCCTGGACGGCGTGCTCAAGTCCGCGCCGGAAATGCGCACGGCCGTCGACTTCGATGTCGCACAAGTGCGCCTGCCGCAACTGCCCGCGCGCCTGTGGCAAGGGTTGGTATTCGCTTGCACCGGCGACGATCCGATGCCGTTCGACGATCTCGTCGCCGGCATCGATGCGCGCATCGGCGCGGAACGCGGCCTGGCCGATTACGGCCACCACCAGCGCGTCGGCTACGACGTGGCCTGCAACTGGAAGGTCTACGTCGACAATTACCTGGAGGGCTACCACGTGCCGCACGTGCATCCGGCACTGAATCGGATGCTCGACTACCGCAGCTACGTCACCGAAACCGCGCAGTGGCATTCGCTGCAGTGGAGCCCGCTGGAGAGCAGCGAGGGCTTGTATGGCAGCGGCGACGCGCTGTACTACTGGCTATGGCCCAACACCACGCTCAACATCCTGCCGGGCCGCTTGCAGACCAATCGCATCGTGCCCAAGGGCGTGGACCGTTGCCGGGTCGAGTTCGATTTCTATTACCCCTTGGACGACTCCAGCGAAGCGCGCGCCAAGCGCGAGGCCGACCTGGGCTTCAGCGACGAAGTGCAGCACGAGGACCTGGGCATCTGCGAGGACGTGCAGCGCGGGCTCGCGTCGGGCTCCTATGTGCCCGGACGCTTGAACCCGCTGCGCGAAAACGCCGTGCACCATTTCCAGGAATTGCTGCGCGACGCCTACCGGCAAGCGCAGGCCGAATGAATCCGGCCAAACCGCTGGGGCTGCTCGCCGCGACCGCGCTGGTCGTCGGCAACATGATCGGCTCCGGCGTGTTCCTGCTGCCGGCGTCGCTGGCGCCGTACGGCGCGGTCAGCCTGATCGGCTGGGGCATCACCCTCGGCGGCGCGCTACTGCTGGCCCTGACTTTCGCGCGGCTGGCGACGCACTGGCCGCAAACCGGCGGGCCTTATGCCTTCGCGCGCAATGCGTTCGGCGAGACGCCGGGATTCCTGATCGCGTGGAGCTACTGGATTTCGATCTGGTGCGCGAACGCGGCGATCGCGGTGGGTTTCGCCGGCAGTATCGGCGCGATCTTCCCGGATCTGGTTTCCACGCCCGCGCGCGGTGCGATCTGCGCATTGTCGGCGCTGTGGATCTGCACCGCGATCAATCTGGTCGGCGTGCGCGAAGCCGGCTTCACCCAGGTGCTCACCACGCTGCTGAAAGTGGTGCCGCTGCTGCTGTTCGGCGGCATCGCGATCTGGTTCATGGATGCGCACAACCTGCGCCTGCCGGAAACCGGAGGCGGCGAGTCGCTGCCGCATGCGATCCAGGCGACGGTGGCGCTGACGCTGTGGGCGTTCCTGGGACTGGAAGCGGCTACCGTGCCGGCGGGGTCGATCGCCGACGCCAAGCGCACCATTCCGCGCGCGACGGTGATCGGCACGCTGATCGCCGGCGTCGCCACCATCCTCACCTGCACTGCGGTGCTGGGCCTGCTGCCCGCCGACCGGTTGAAGGATTCCGCGGCGCCGATGGCGGAGGCCGCACGTGCGTTGTGGGGCCCGGGCGCGGCGATCGGCGTGGCCGCCGTGGCCGCGGTGTCGTGCTTCGGCGCGCTGAACGGCTGGGTCCTGCTATCGGCGCAGGTGCCGCTCGCGGCGGCGCGCGACGGACTTCTTCCGGCGCGGTTCGCGCGCCTGGACAAGGGCGGCACGCCGGCGTTCGGCGTCGTGGTCAGCAGCGCGCTGGCCAGTGCGTTGGTGATCTCCAACTACACGCGTTCGCTGGTGCACCTGTTCACGTTTTCGATATTGCTGTCGACGGCGGCCTGCCTGCTGCCCTACGTCGTCAGCAGTGCGGCGTGGTTGCGCCGCAACGACGGCAGCGGCCGGATCGTGGCCGCGCTCGCCCTGCTCTACAGCGTGTACGCCTTGATCGGCACCGGCGCCGAAGCGCTGTTGTGGGGCGCCGTGCTGGTGCTGTTCGGCCTGCCGTTCCATTGGCTGAACCAGTGGCGCAACCGCCGGCCGCGCAACGAAGCCGCCTAGAAACGTTCGGTCGGTTCCAATGCCGCCGCCGCTTCCGGCGCGGATTCCGGCACGCCCTGCCCCGACCGCGTCTCCCATCGCCAGAACAGCCAGCCGAGCAGCGAGAACGCTGCCGCGCCCAGCGCCAGATGCAGGCCTTTGTGGCTCAGCAGCGGCGACAGCACGCCGGCGACGATGGCATTCATCACCAGGCTGGTGAAGGCCTGCAGCGACGACGCCGAGCCGCGCTGGCGCGGATACATGTCGAGCACCGCCAGGGTCAGGATCGGAAACACCAGCGCGATACCGAACGAGCCGATCATCATCGGCATCACTGCCCACGGGATCGAAATCACCGGCACGAACGCGTTGTAGGCCACGTTGGCGACCGCGCCGAGGCCGCAAAAAGCGAAACCGATGTTCGCCAGCCGCGCGCCGCTGATCTTGCCGGCCGTGCGGCCGGACGTGTACGCGCCCAGCATCATCCCGCCGATCATCGGCACGAAAAACCAGGCGAACTGGCGCTCGTTCAACCGCAACAGGTCCAGCACGAACGCGGGCGCGGAAGCGATGTACAAGAACAGCGCGCCGAAATTGAACGTGCCCGACGCGGCCAGCCGCTGGAAACGCGGATTGACGAAGATCGCCCAGTAGTCGCGCAACAGACGCTTGGGCGCCAGCGACAGCCGCGCCTGCGGCGGATGCGTTTCCGGCAGCGCGATCCACACCGCGACCAGCAGCAGCAGCGAAAAACCGACCAGGAACCAGAAGATCGCCGACCAGTGCCCCCAGCCCAGGATCCAGCCGCCGATGATCGGCGCGATCGCCGGCGCGACGCCGAAGATCATCGAGACCTGGCTCATCAGACGCTGCGCATCGTGACCGTGCAGCACGTCGCGGATCAGCGCGCGGCCTACGATCAGGCCCACCCCCGCCGACAGTCCCTGCAGCGCGCGGAACGCCAGCAAGGTGGGCAGATCGCGCGACAGCGCGCAGCCCGCGGATGCGAATGTGAAGACGATCAGTCCGCCGATGATCACCTTGCGCCGGCCGATCGCGTCGGACAGCGGTCCGTGCACCACGCTCATCAGCGCATAGGCCAGCAGGTAGACGCTGATCGTCTGCTGCATCGCCACCTTGTCGGCGCCCAGCTGCCGGCCCATGTGCTCGAACGCCGGGAAGATGGTGTCGATCGAGAACGGACCGAACATCGCCAGCCCACCCAACAGCAGGGCCAGGCTACGCAGCGAAATCCTCGGCGCGGCGCTGGGTGTTTCCGGCGTGGATTTCGGATCGTTCACCATGCAAGGATAAGGCCGAACACGGAACGCCGATAGTCGACAGCGTCATGGCATTGGCTCTGGCTTTGGCGTGGCATTGGCTCTGACCGTCGAGCGTGGCGAGAATCGAAAGGACTTTGCTTGTCTCCCCTCCTTGGAAAACAGCGGCCGGGGAAGATTTGCCCTTGCTCTGTGTAGAGCGGAGCTTTCCCCGCTGCCTTGGCTGTTGGGGTTCTCGCGATCTGCCGGCCTTTCAGGCCGGGGTTTCGTCCGCTAAAACCGCGGCCGAGTGACTTTCTTTTTGAGGCGCCCAAAAAGAGAAGTCACCAAAGAAAAAGGGCCTTTGGAAGGGATCCCAGCGATGGGACTACCCCGTGTTCTTAGCCCTTCTCGCCGGCCCTCGGGATTCCTCCGTCGCTTCGATATTTAGATCCGAGGCGATCGACCAGAACTACTCCTTAGCGCAACTCCGCAAAAGCCACGTCACCCATACGCTGCGAATCAAAATCTAGTACCTGCGTAAGAAGGTCACCCACGACGAAAGCAGGTCCGCTGGCGAACTTTCAGGTGCGACCCATCGCACCGCAGTTCAGGCCCTTTCTTGGGTTACTTTCTTTGGGCCAGCAAAGAAAGTGACCCGCGCGCAGCGCGGAAGCCTTTATCCATGGCGCGAGTCGCAGCGCAAGCCGCCAGGACGCGGGCCTGGATCCCGGCCTTCGCCGGGATGACGGCTTAAGGGGCAAGCGCCAGAGCAACATGGGTCCCAGCGTTCGCTGGGATGACGGCTTAAGAGCAACGGCTTAAGAGCGAAGGGCTTAAGAGCGGAGGGCTTAAGAGCAAGAGCAGCGGGGCAAGCCCCGTTCTACAAAGGCGGAGCAAAAGTCAGAGCAAGACCTAGGCAGCGGGGAGAGCTCCGCTCTAGAGGGCGGACGTTGCCGGTCGCTTAGGCGGGCGGACCTTTTAGCTCGACCATGTTGTCTTCCGGGTCGAACAAGTATTGCGAGGGGCCTTTGCCTTCGGCCCCGTAGCGGGCGCCGAAATCGCCCAGACGCGCGCCGTGCGATCGCAGGTGGGCGACGATGGCGTCGCGGTCGAACGGGTCCACGCGCAGGCACAGATGGTCCAGATTGCGGCCTTCGGCGCCCGGCGCCGCCCCGCCCATGCGGCCTAGCTTGCCGTCGACCGGCACCAGGTCGATCAACGAGCTTCCCGCGCGCAATTGCAGCAGGCCGATCTCCGCCTGATCGCGCTCGACGCTGCAGCCGAGCACGTCGCAATAGAAGGCCTGCATGACCGCAACGTCGCGCACGCGCAGCACGATGTGGTCGATCTGCTGCAGTCGGAAAGGAATGCTCATGGAACGGCTCCGGAAGACGGACCGCCATGTTAAACGCCGCGCCTGAACCGGCCCGGCGACACGGCGCCCGGGCAGGTATAATCGCCGGGCTGCACGTGGTGGGAGAAGCGGCCAGCCCGGATGGGCCGGGCCGCTGCCGAAGGCGCAACGCCCGTAATCGCTCAGGCCCCAGACCGCCGCGTGCCACACACTCTGGAGAGACCGGTTGAATCCGGCGCCGAAGGGGCAAGAAACGCGGACCCTCCCCCTGCGTTTTGAAACTCTCAGGCAAAAGGACAGAGGGGCGCCCTACGTGCAGCTTGCACGTCACCACCGGACGCCCGTCATGCCCCAGAACGCTACGCCCAGCCTGCGCGAGCTCGAACACCATTCCGCGTTCATCGAACGCCACATCGGCCCCAACGACGGCGAGATCGCGCAGATGCTGCGCGTCGTCGGCCACGCATCGCTGGATGCGATGACCGATGCCATCGTCCCGGGCAAGATCAAGTCGCCGTCGCCCCTGGCCCTGCCCGACCCGGTCACCGAAGTCGAAGCGCTGGCCAAGATCCGTGCCATCGCCGACAAGAACGAAGTGTTCCGCAGCTTCATCGGCCAAGGCTATTACGGCACCCATACGCCGAACGTGATCCTGCGCAACATCCTCGAAAACCCGGCTTGGTACACGGCGTACACGCCCTACCAGGCGGAGATCTCGCAGGGCCGCATGGAAGCGCTGATCAACTTCCAGACCTTGTGCGCCGACCTCACCGGCATGGAGATCGCCAACGCTTCGCTGCTGGACGAAGGCACCGCCGCCGCCGAAGCGATGACGCTGGCCAAGCGTTCGGCCAAGTCGAAGTCCAACGTCTTCTTCGTATCGCGCAACGTGCATCCGCAGACGCTGGAAGTGCTACGCACGCGCGCCGACGGCCTGGACATCGAACTGCGCGTCGGCGACGACAGCGAAGCGGCCAATACCGATAGTTTCGGCGTGCTGCTGCAATATCCCGACACCTACGGCCAGATCCACGACCACAAGGCGCTGGCCGACGCGGTGCACACGCGCGGCGCGCTGGTCGCGGTGGCCACCGATCTGCTGGCGCTGACGCTGATCGCCGCGCCCGGCGAATGGGGCGCGGACATCGTGGTCGGCAATACCCAGCGCTTCGGCGTGCCGTTCGGTTTCGGCGGCCCGCACGCCGCGTTCATGGCCTGCCGCGACGCGTTCAAGCGCTCGATGCCCGGCCGCCTGATCGGCGTATCGATCGATGCCGAAGGCAAGCCGGCCTATCGCCTCACCCTGCAGACCCGCGAACAGCACATCCGCCGCGAGAAGGCCACCAGCAACATCTGCACCGCGCAGGTGCTGCTGGCCGTGATGGCCAGCATGTACGCCGTCTACCACGGCCCCGAAGGCCTCACCCGCATCGCCCGCCGCACGCACCGACTGGCCGCGATCCTGGCCGCGTCGCTGCGCAAATGCGGCGTCACCGTCGGCCCGGATTTCTTCGACACGCTGCACGTGATCGACGTCGACGCCGCCGAAATCCACGTCAAGGCGGAGAAGGCGCGCATCAACCTGCGCAAGATCGATGCGCGCAGCGTAGGCATCAGCCTGGACGAAACCGCCACGCGCGAGGACGTGATCGCGTTGGCGGCCCTGTTCGATGCGCAGATCGACGATATCGACGCGCTCGACGCGGCCACCGCAGACGCCTTGCCGGGCGGCCTGCTGCGCGCTTCCAAGTTCCTGCAGCACCCGGTCTTCAACACCCACCACAGCGAGCACGAACTTCTCCGCTACATGCGCTCGCTGGCCGACAAGGACCTGGCGATGGATCGCACCATGATCCCGCTGGGTTCCTGCACCATGAAGCTCAACGCCACGGCGGAGATGATCCCGGTCACCTGGCCGGAATTCGGCAATATGCACCCGCTGGCGCCGGCCACGCAGACCGCCGGCTACAAGCAACTGGTCGAAGAGCTCGAAGCTATGCTGGTCGAGTGCACCGGCTACGACGCGGTCAGCCTGCAGCCCAATTCCGGCGCGCAGGGCGAGTTCGCCGGCTTGCTGGCGATCCGCGCCTACCACCGTTCGCGCAACGAAGGCCACCGCGACATCTGCCTGATCCCCGAATCGGCGCACGGCACCAACCCGGCCTCGGCGCAGATGTGCGGCATGAACGTGGTGGTGACCAAGTGCGACGCCAACGGCAACGTCGACGTCGAAGACATCCGCCGCGCCGCCGAGAAATACGGCGACCGATTGGCCGCGCTGATGATCACCTACCCGTCCACGCACGGCGTGTTCGAAGAAGACATCGTCGAGATCTGCGAGATCGTGCACAAGCACGGCGGCCAGGTGTACACCGACGGCGCCAACATGAACGCGCTGGTCGGCGTCGCCAAGCCCGGCAAGTGGGGCTCGGACGTTTCGCACCTCAACCTGCACAAGACCTTCTGCATCCCGCACGGCGGCGGCGGCCCGGGCGTGGGCCCGTGCGCGGTCAAGGCGCACCTGGCACCGTTCTTGCCGCGCACCGCTCCTCTCCCGCTTGCGGGAGAGGAAAATGTTAGCGCAGCGAACGAAGGTGAGGGTACGGCTTTTGGCGTGGGCATGGTCAGTGCCGCCGCGTACGGTTCGGCCTCGATCCTGCCGATCTCGTGGATGTACGTCACGCTTATGGGCAACAGCGGCCTGCGCAAGGCGACGCAAGTCGCCCTGCTCAACGCCAACTACATCGCCAGGCGCCTGGCGCCGCATTTCGAAACGCTCTACACCGGCCGCAACGGCCTGGTCGCGCACGAATGCATCCTGGATCTGCGCCCGATCAAGGACGCCACCGGCATCAGCGCCGAGGACGTGGCCAAGCGTTTGATCGATTTCGGCTTCCATGCGCCGACCCTGAGCTTCCCGGTGGCCGGCACGCTGATGGTGGAGCCCACCGAAAGCGAATCGCTGCACGAACTGGACCGCTTCATCGACGCCATGATCCAGATCCGCGACGAGATCCGCGCGATCGAGGAAGGCAAGCTCGACCGCGAAGACAATCCGCTCAAGCACGCCCCGCACACCGCCACCATGGTCGCAGGCAGCGAGTGGAACCACGCCTATCCGCGCGAGCTGGCCGCCTTCCCGCTGCCGGTCCTGAAGCAGCAGAAGTACTGGCCGCCGGTGGCGCGCGTGGACAACGTCTACGGCGACAAGAACGTGTTCTGCAGCTGCGTGCCGATCGAAGCCTTTGCCGGCGAGATCGAGGCGTTCAGCGAGCCGAACGTGATGTGATTGGTCGGTTCAACCACCGATTTTTCGGGCCCCGCATCGCGGGGCTTTTTTTATCGCGACCCGCTCTTCGCAGGAGCCGCTTCAGCCGCGAGCTTTTTCCGCGATATGCGCATGAAAAAAGCTCGCGGCTGAAGCCGCTCCTACGAAAAGCCTAACAACCGGCATGGCGCGGCCATCACGCCCGCCTGCCGACAATGCGCAACGGATCCCGGCGAAGGCCCGCGCATGCCCGCGCTCAACGTGCTGACCGTGAACGCCCACATGGGTTTCAACCTGCTCAACCGGCGTTTCATCCTGCCGGAATTGCGCGAGGCCATACGCGGCGTCTCGGCGGATATGGTATTCCTGCAGGAAGTGCTCGGCGAACATGCCCGACATGCGCAACGCCATCTGAACTGGCCGCAGGGACCCCAGTACGAATTCCTGGCGGACAGCATCTGGGGCCAATTCGCCTACGGCCGCAACGCCGTGTATCCGCACGGCCACCACGGCAACGCGACGCTGTCAAAATTTCCGATCCTGTCGTACGAAAACCGCGACGTCTCCCTGCACGGCCACGAGGAACGCGGCTTGCTGCATTGCGTGGTCGAAATCCCCGCATCGAAGACCGCGTTGCACACTGTCTGCGTGCATTTGGGCTTGCGCGAAAGCCATCGCCGCCGCCAACTCGGCCTGTTATGCGAAATCGTCGACAGGGAAATCCCGGCGGACGCGCCGCTGATCGTCGCCGGAGACTTCAACGATTGGCGCGTGCGCGGCCATGCGCTGATGCTGCGTTGCGGCCTGCACGAGGCCTTCGAGGAAGCCCAGGGGCGCGTCGCCCGCACGTTCCCGGCGCGCTGGCCGGTGCTGCCGGTGGACCGCATCTACCTGCGCAACGCACGCGCTGTGGCGCCGCGCGTGCTGTCCTCGCGGCCGTGGTCGCACCTGTCCGACCATGCGCCGCTGTTCGCAGGGGTCGCACTGTGAAGCAAACGACCGCCCGGAATGGCGTCTGGCGGGACGGCAACCGCGTGCGCCTGCTGGAGAACGGCGAAGAATTCTTCGAAGCCGCTTTCGCAGCGATCGAAGCCGCCGAACGCGAAATTCTGTTGGAAACCTTCATCCTTTTCGAAGACAAGGTCGGCCTGGCGCTGCATCGCCGGCTGGTCGCCGCGGCGCGCCGCGGCGTACGCGTGGAAGTGCTGGTGGACGGTTACGGGTCGCCGCGATTCTCGCCGGAATTCCTGTCGGAACTTTCCGCTGCCGGCGTGAGCTTCCGCAGTTTCGACGCGCACCGTCCGCTGCTGGGCGTCCGGCTGCACGTTTTCCGCCGGATGCACCGCAAGCTGCTGGCCGTGGACGGCCGCCTGGCGTTCGCCGGCGGCATCAATTTTTCGGCCGACCACTTGGCGGATTTCGGGCCGACGGCCAAACAGGATTACGCCGTCGAGCTGCAAGGGCCGGTAGCGGCCGACATCCGCGACTTCGTCCATGCCTCGATCTCCTCGCGCGGCGTTGGCGCATCCTGGAATCCCGCGCCGGAAGCCGGCGCCGCCGCGGCAGGCGACGCCAGGGCGATGCTGCTGTTGCGCGACAACGCTGGCCGCTCGGACGCCATCGAGCAGGAATACCGGCGCGCGATACGCGGCGCCCGTCGCGAAGCGCTGATCGCCAACGCGTACTTTTTCCCCGGTTACGGCTTCCTTCGCGAGCTTCGCCACGCCGCCCGCCGCGGCGTGGCGGTGTCGCTGATCTTCCAGGGCGAGCCGGATACGCAGCTCGCGCTGACGGCGGCGCGGTCGCTGTACCGGCATCTGGTCGACGCCGGCGTGCGCATCTACGAGTATTGCGAGCGCCCCTTCCATGGCAAAGTCGCGTTGGTGGACGACGACTGGTGCACGGTCGGTTCCAGCAACTTGGATCCGTTGAGCCTGTCGCTGAACCTGGAAGCGAATGTCTTCATCCGCGATGCCGCGTTCGTCGGCGAGCTGCGCCGCAAGCTGCAGGACTTGATGACGCAGCATTGCCAGGCCGTCGATCCGGCCGATGTGCCGCCGTACAGCGTCCTGCAATCCATAACGCGGCCGTTGCTGTTCCACTGCCTGCGCCATTTTCCCGACTGGGCCGGCTGGCTGCCCGCGCACACGCCCAAGACCCGCCTGGTGGCCGCGCCTGCGGACGCGGATAACGGCCGAACGCCATGAAGACCCGCCACCCCTATTGGCGGCGCGCGGGCCGGATCGCCTTCATCGCATTCCTGGTCGTCGTGACCGTGTTGCTGGTGCGCTACGCGCGCTCGATCGACTGGAACGCCGTGGCCGATGCGATCGCCGGCTACGATGCCGCCACGCTGGCGATGGCCGTTGCCCTGGCGCTATCGAGTTACCTGATCTACGGCGGCTACGACCTGTGCGCGCGCGCCTATGCGCACCATGCGCTTTCGGCGCGCCGGGTGATGCTGATCGCGGCGATCTGCTATGCCTTCAGCCTGAACATCGGCGCGGCAGTGGGCAGCGCCGGTTTCCGCTACCGGCTTTATTCGCGCTCGGGTCTGGCCGTGGGCACGATCAACCGCATCGTCGCCTTCAGCGTGTCGAGCAACTGGCTGGGTTATCTGCTGCTTGCCGGCGCGCTGTTCGGCACGCGCAGCGTGGCGCTGCCAGCCGATTGGAAAATCGGCGTGGCCGGGCTGCAGGCGCTGGGCGTAGCGATGCTGGCGACGGTGCTGGCCTACCTCATCGCCTGCTGGTGGTCGCACGACCGCGTCTTCCACGTGCGCGGCCACCATTTCCGTCTGCCGTCGCCGCGCCTGGCCCTGCTGCAACTGGCGCTGGCTGCGGCCAACTGGTCGGCGATGGCGGCGATCCTGTACCTGCTGCTGCAATACCGGGTCGATTACGCGATGGTGCTCGGCGTGCTGCTGTTGGGCGCGGTGGCGACGGCGATCGCGCACATTCCCGCCGGCATCGGCGTGCTCGAAGCCGTCTTCATCGCCCTGCTCGGCCAAACCGTCGCGCAGCCGCAACTGGTCGCGGCGTTGCTGGTCTATCGCGCGTTCTACTATCTGGCGCCGCTGATCGCCGCCTCGGCGCTATACGCGGCCTTCGAGGCGAAAAGCAGGCGCAGCCCGCATGCTGCGCGCGGTATGTGAGGGTCCGGCCGCCCCAGCCCACCGGCATCCGCCTCCATGCTCACGGCGACCCTGGCCATCCTCAGCGAGCGCGATCGCCAGCCCAGACCGGCGCGTTCAGCAAGACTGGCCCGCGAGGCGCCTCTCGGTACCGTTGATCGGCCCGCCAGCCCAAACCGGGACGATGGCGGGGAACCGACCCAAATGGGGCGTATGGTGCCTGGATGATGCATCACTTCCTTACCGAGAACCGGAGCGAGCTGATTGCCCGTTGCAGGGCGAAGGTGGCCCAGCGCGCGCCGCCCGGCGTGCCCGAGAAAGAACTGGAACACGGCATAACCGTTTTTCTCGAACAACTCATCAAGACGTTGCAGGTGGAGCAGACATCGCAGCCGATGCTCAGCCGCAAAGTGTCCGGGCCCACGGGCGGAGGCAAACCGGCTTTATCGGAAATCGGCGAATCGGCGGCGCAGCACGGCAAGGAACTGCTGCTGCATGGTTTCACTGTCGAGGAAGTCGTCCACGACTACGGCGACCTCTGCCAGTCGATCACCGACTTGGCCTTCGAACAAGGCGCCGTGATCGAGATCGACGAATTCAGGACGCTCAATCGCTGCCTGGACAATGCCATCGCCAACGCCGTCACCGAGTTCGGCTACCAGCACGATTTCGTCGTCGCAGACAGGCAAGCCGACGCGTTGAACGAACGATTGGGGTTCTTCGCGCACGAATTGCGCAACCTGCTGTGCACGGCCACGCTCGCGCTTTCTGTCATCAAGCAAGGCAACGTGGGCTTGACCGGCGCCACGGGTGCGGTGCTGGACCGCGCGCTGGTAGGCCTGGGCAACCTTATAGACCGCTCTCTGGCCGAGGTGCGGATGACGGCGGGAATGCCGCTGCAGCACCGCTTGTTCTCGCTCGCCGACTTCATCGCCGAAGTGAAGCTTTCCGCCTCGCTCGAGGCGCAGATCAAGGGTTGCGTATTGACCGTCTCGGTGGTCGATCCGTTGCTGGCCGTCGACGCGGACCGGGATCTGCTTCTGTCGGCGCTGGGCAACCTGCTGCAGAACGCTTTCAAATTCACGCATGCGCACAGTGAGGTCACGCTCAACGCCTACGCGATGGCCGACCGCATCCTGATCGATGTCGAAGACCATTGCGGCGGCCTGCCGCCGGGCGACGCCGAAAAAATGTTCCTGCCCTTCACGCAGAGCGGCGAAGACAAAAGCGGCCTGGGGCTGGGCCTGTCCATTTCGCGCCGCAGCGTGGAAGCCAACGACGGCATACTCAGCGTCCGCAATATTCCCGGCACAGGCTGCGTCTTCACCATCGACCTGCCCCGCCACTCGCTGCCGATAGCGTCTTCCGCCGCCGGAATGGCATCCGAGGGCGTGGTCGCCATCGACTGAAGCCGCTCGCACGCAAACAAAAGGCCCCGCGACGCGGGGCCTTTTTCATGCCGAAAGCGTCCGTGGTTTCAGGCGCCGTTCTTCTTCAACCAGGCATCCACTTCCGGCAGGCGCTCCTTGCGCACCTTGCTGCGGTAGGCGATGTTGGCGATCGCCGTTTCGGCCGCGCGGCGCGAGCCGGCCGCGATATGGGCGTCGGCGTAGGCCTTGATCTTGCCTGCCATCGCCGGATCCAGCGAACTGTTGCCCAGCGCGGGATACCAGCTGCTGCGCGAGGTGGAATCGACCAGCTTGTCCACGTCCGTGCGATGGGCGACGGCGTAGTCGAAGGCCATGTCCGGGTGTCCGTAAGACACCGTGGCGATCATGTCCGCGCTATTGGTGGCGCCGGGCTCGTCGGTGAGCGCCAGGTCCAACGCGCGCTTGGCCAGCATGTCGTCGTCTGCCGACGACAACAAGGAATAGAACTCATCCTTCACCAGCGGCGTCTTCTCGGCCTTCGCCGCAGCGTGCAATTCGTCCCAGGTGGCGGCATCGGCGTGCTTGGCCACCACACTGAGGATGGTCTTGCGCAACTCGGCCGGCACCGCCTTCGGGTCGCTCTTCTCGGCAGCGTGGCGGCGACGCGCCTCGGCGATCGTTTTCTCGTCGCCCAGATCGCTCAGCGTTTCGATCAGCTGCGCGCGCAGGATCGTGGTCGGGTCGCCTTCGTCGGCGCGCACTTCCCAGCCGACGCGTTCGAACACCGGCGCCAGGCGCGCGATCGCGAATTTCCGGAATGTGGCCTGCCGGGCATTGTCGCCGCGATAGTAGGCGTTGAGGCTGGCGAAACTGCCGGCGATGTCGGCCCAGATCTGCGGGTCGGCATCGATGGGGGTCGATTTGGCCAGGTCGAGATAATCCGATGCGGGCTGCAATCCGGCCAGGCCCAACGCCCAGACATCGTTCATCAGGCCCAATTGGTCGATGGGTTCCAGGTTGGCGAAACCTTCGCTCACCGCCTTGAACGGCTGCGGCGCGTACAGTGTGCGGTAGTAGCCGCTCTGGCCCGCATTGACGACGACAGGGCCGCAACCGGGCAATGCCATGTCGGCCTTGCCGCCGGCGACGATCGTGCGCACCGGCGCGCCGCCCAGCGTTTGCGCGATCACCGGCACGCGCCAGGCGAGCGGTTTCTTGTCGGGACGGTCCTTGGTGAACTCGTCCTGGCTCAGCTTGAGCGCGGTCTTGCCGCCGCTGCATTGCGCCGACTCGACCCGGATCAGCGGGACGCCCGGCTGCAGGGTGAAGTCGTGGGCGATGGCGAGGATGGGCTTGTCGGCCGCGGCTTCGATCTGCTTCCAAAGATCGTCGGACACGGTATTGCCGTAGGCATGCGCCTTCATGTAGCGGCGCACGCCTTCGCGCCAGGCGTCGGCGCCGACGTAGCCTTCCAGCATGTGGATCACCGCTTCGCCCTTGGAATAGGTGATCGCGTCGAAAGCCTGGCTGGCCTGCTCCACCGTCTCCACGTGCTGCACCACAGGATGCGTGGTGGCGACCGCATCGCGGTTCATCGCGGATTCGCGCGAACCTACGCTATAGAGCTTGGTATTCCATTCCGGATGCAGTTTTTCTGTGGTGCGGCTGGCCATCCACGACGCGAAGCCTTCGTTGAGCCACAAGTCGTCCCACCAGCTCATCGTCACCAAGTCGCCGAACCACTGGTGCGCGATCTCGTGCGCGGCGATCGAGAAGATGCCTTGCTTGTCGGCCTGGGTGGAGATGCTGGGATCCATCAGCATCGCGTACTCGAAAGTGTAGATGGCACCCCAGTTCTCCATCGCCGCGAAGAACTGGCTGCGGCCCGGCGATGCGACGTTGTCGAGCTTGGGCAGGGGATAGGGCGTGCCGAAATAGTCGTTGTATTCCTTCAGCACCACGCGCGACGCTTCCAGCGCGAAGGCGGCCTGGTCGGCCTTGCCTTTCTGCGTGACCACGCCGACTTCGGTATCGCCTACCTTGGCGGTGGCGCGGTCGAAATCGCCCAAGCCGAAGAACAGCAGATAGGTCGACATCTTCGGCGAGGCGGCGAAGCGCACGCGCTTGAGCCCGTTGCCCAGATCGGCGCTTTCGGCCATCGGCATGTTGCTCACCGCCATCTGCGCGGCGGGCACGGTGACGGTCAGGTCGAAGACGGCTTTGTGGTTGGGCTCGTCCCAGGAAGGCACGAACTTTCGCGCGTCGGAATTCTCGAACTGCGTGTACAACGCGCGCTTCTTGCCGGCCTGGGTGTCGTAGTCGATGGCGAACAGGCCGTTGGCCTGGGTGCCGATCTTGCCGGTGTAGTCCATCGACAGCTTGTACTGGCCGACGGGCAGCGGCTGCGGCACAGAGAACGTCGCGGTCTGCGCCTGCGCATCGATCTTGACCTGCGGCGCGGGATAGGCGGCCGTGCCGGACGCAGGCGCCAGCTTCACCGACGAGAAGGTCATGTCGACGGCATTGAGCACGATCTTGTCGGTCGGCTCGAGCACCTCGAGCGTGATCGTCACCTTGCCGTCGAAGGCCAGTTTTTCCGCATGCGGCACTACGGCCACGTCGTAACGCACCGGCCGCACGTCGCGCGGCAATTGGGTAGTGGCCTGGCGGGCGATGGACGAAGACGCTGCCGGCGTTTGCGCCAGGACCGGGACGGACAAGCCTGCCAGCGCCAGCGCGATAGCGGAAACCAGAGTACGACGCATGGGACTTCCTTGAAGAACGGCGGCCCGGCGGGCCTTTGGCCAGCGCCGATGGTGACGCCCGGGGACGGTGGGAGACACCGCCGGAAGTCATGGCCGTTCTACGGAAAATCGATACCGCCTGCGCTCAGGGCTCGATCGCGACCTGTTCGAAACCCGCCTGCTCCAGCACTTGCACGACCGTTCCGCAGAGGGGATCGTCGGGGCTCGTCTTGTTCTTGCCCAGGAGTTTTTCCTTCCAGGTGCGCGCGCGCTCCAGCATCACATGCCAAGTGCCGTAGTCCGGCCGGGCGGGATCGTCTTCGGAATGGCCGGCCACGCACATCAGATAATCCACGCCTTGGAAGGCCGCCTGGTTGGCCCAGCCGAAATCCTCCATGCATACCAAGTCGGCCTCGACACCCGCTTCCGCGAGCGCCTCGACCAGCCATCGCGAGAAATCCTCGCCGTAGCAGCAATCGTTGATGAAATCCGCACCGGGCACGGACAGATTGAAGCGATCGGTGCGGCAGGTGATGTCGACGCTCATGCGTTTGACCGATCCCGCCGGTCAGCCATCCGGCACATTCGGATCGAATCCGAAACCGTCGCCTACTTCGTCGATGCAAAGCAACGGCCGCTTGCCTAGCGCATGCGTCTTGGCCTTGGTCTTGTCGTGCTCGATATTGCCGGTCCTGACGATGGCTTTGCCGGTGATGAAGTTCACGCTGGTATCGGTGGTTTCGCCGGTGTTGCGCTGGATATTGTCGTCGTCGTAGCCGATCAGCCGGAAGCAGCCGGCCTGGTAGCGGAAGGTGAACGTGGTGCTGCCCATGCCCCACGATCCCGCACTGGCGAACGCATGCAAGGTCACCTGGAATGCGCCGCGCGCGATCTTCAGCGCATCGGCCCCGCCCAGATAGTCGTCCATCACCGACGAATCGGGCCGCGGGATCAGCGTATGGTTCTGGAACGCAAGCCGATAGCCTCCATCGGCTGCGAAAGCGGCCGCGAGGATGCGCGGGTTCGTGTCGAAAGGGTCTTGCCCGAGGCCTTCGTTGCGCAGCACGTTCTTCGGGTCCTGCATGCGCAGCACCATCAGCAGGTCGTCGCGGCCGTCGGCATCGAGATCGCCGCGTTTGGCGTATTCCAGGCGCCAGCCCTTGGGCACGAAACCTTGTTCGGGCGTCGCCCGGTCCTGCAGCGTCGGATACCGCACCGGCGGCGCGTCGCCCGCGTCCTGCGCCGTTGCGCTTGCGCAGACGATCAGCAGCGCCATTACGACCGGATTCGTTCGCATCGCCTTCTCCCGTGCGCGATCCGCATCATCGCATCCCGCCATCCGGTGCGCATCCCCGCCGCGAAAGCTCAACTCGCCGCTCGGCGTCCTCGGGCAACGGCCCGGCCGGGCGCGCAGTCCGGCGCGGCGCCCATCCGAACACCGTGCGGCCGCCGTAGGCATGCGAACTCCGGCGCTCTTCGGCGATCAACGCTTCGACAGCGGGGCCGCCGGCGCGTCTTTCGAGCCGGCGCGCCTGGTCATCGAGCCGCTTCAGGGCCTGCAACCGCTCTTCGCGCCCGAGTTTGGCATTCCGCATCGCCTCCTTCAGCACGGCGATGGTCTGGTCGTATACGCGGGTCGGCACCGGAAACGGATGCCCGTCCTTGCCGCCGTGCGCCAGCGAAAAGCGCGCAGGATCGGTGAAACGGCACGGCGTCCCGTGCAGCACTTCGGCCACCATCGCCAGGGCCCGCACGGTACGCGCGCCTACGCCAGGCACTTGCAACAGTTCGGCGAAATCGCGCGGGCCGGCTTCGGCCGCCGCGGCTAGATTGCCTCGCAGGCGGCGCGTCACCGCATCGCCGCCGCGCACGTCGTGGTGGTCCGGCATGACGAGATGCGGCAGCAGCCCCGGCTGCCAAGGTTCGTTCGAAGCTTCCCTATCGAGCTTGCCCCACTCCGACGCGATGCCGTCCGGCCCCAGCGCGTCCAGCAATTCCACTTGCGCAAGCCGCGACCGTTCCGCGCGACGATCCGCGAGATTCACGATCGTCCCCGTCCCGGCTCCTTCGATCGCCGCGTGAGGCGCATCGACGAAACTGGTCAACCCTTCCGACAGCCAGTGATAGCGGCGCGCTTGCCTGCTGTCGCCGTTCATGCCCTGCTGTACGACGACCCAACGTCCATCGTCGGCGACGACGAAGCCGTGCAGGTATAGCTCGAAACCGTCCTGCACCGCCGCACTGTCGACCTTGGCCACCAGCCTGCTGGCCCGCGCCAGCGCATCGCCGTCGAAGCCGACGCGCTGCCCGATGGCGACCAATTCCGATGGCGTCGCGCGCGAATGCTTGCCGCGACCGCCGCAGACGTGCAATCCCAGCTCGGCCGACATCGGTGCCAGCCCGCGCTTGAGGGCGCCGATCACGCTGGTGGTGATGCCGGACGAATGCCAGTCCATGCCCATCACCGCTCCGAAGGACTGGAACCAGAACGGGTGCGCCAGCCGCCGCAGCAGTTCGTCGCGTCCGTACTCGCGCACGATCGCCTCGCTCATCACCGCGCCCAGCCGCGTCATGCGATCGGCCAGCCAACGCGGCACGCGGCCGCCGTGCAGCGGGAGATCGGCGCTTCCGGAGCGGCGCGTCATCGGCGGCTATCGCAGGACATTGGCGCATTGTCTGCCGATGGCGTCTCGCGTCGCGAGACAGGATGGCCGTCATCGCGTTTCGGTTCGCCGGCAAACCTGAATCCTTCAGTTCGCCCCGCCGTTTTGCCGCATTGAAGCCATTACCTCCTCCAACGGCGCGGGCCGGCCGAAAAGGAAGCCCTGCGCCTGGTCGCAGCCTTGCGCGAGGAGCCATTGCCGTTGCGCGTCGCTTTCGACGCCTTCGGCTATGATTTTCAGGCCCAGGCCATGGCCGAGCGCGATCAAGGCGCTGCAGATCGCCGCATTGCGTTTGTCCAGATGCACATCGGCGACGAATGCGCGGTCGATCTTGAGGAAGTCCAGCGGCAGGTCCTTGAGATAGGCCATGCTCGAGAAACCGGTGCCGAAATCGTCGATCGAAATGCATACGCCCTCGTTGCGCAATTCGCCCATCGCCTCGCGCGCGGCATCGGGCCTGCGCAGCACCACGCTTTCGGTCAGTTCCAACTGCAGCGCGCCGCGCGGCAGCCCGTGCGCCTCGCGCAGCTTCCGCAGCGATTGCGGCAGGGTTTCGGACAGGAATTGCACCGCGGATACATTGACTGCGATCGCCATGCCGGCGTGGTCTTGCGCCACCAGCCGGCCGTGGCAGCGCGCGGCTTCTTCCAGCACCCATTCGCCAAGCGGCACGATCAGGCCGGATTCCTCGCACAGCGGGATGAACTGCGCGGTCGGCACGAAGCTTCCATCGGGTTGGCGCCAGCGCAGCAGCGCCTCCAACGACATCGCATGGCCGTCACGCAAACGTCGGATCGGCTGGAAGAATAGTTCGAACTCCTGCCTCTCGAGCGCTTGCCGCAACCGTCCGGCCAGCGCCAGGCGTCCGCTCGCCTTGGCCGCCATCGTCGCATCGAAGCGGACGATAGGCATGCCGTCGCGCCGCGCCTGCAGTGCTGCAAGCGCCGCGTTTCCGATCACCTGCTCCGCACTGCCGCAGTCGCCGGGGCCGTCCGCCAATCCTATCCAGGCCTCAAGCGGATGCGTGCCGCTTTCGCCCCGCACCGGCGTCGCCGTGGCGCGCACGAGGCTGGCCAGCATGTCGTCGCGTTGCGCCGGATCCACCGCAACGACCACGAACGATTCGGCCGGCAAATAGGCGATCAACCCGTACTTCTGCCCCACTTCCCCGAAGCGGTCGGCGGCCGCGCGCAAGATGGCTTCGCCTGCGCGGCGGCCTAGCGTCGGCGCCACCAGTTCCAGGTCGCGCAGTTGCACGTAGGCGATCGCATAGCCCGTTTCGGCGCAAGGCAGCCCGTCGACCTGGTGCACCAGCGCTTCCACCGTGAGCATGCCGGTCGTCGTGTCGTGCGTGGCGCGCCAGGACAGGTCGCGTTCGTAAGCGGCGCGCTCGCTCACGTCCTCGGCCAGCACAAGCCTGGCAGCGCGACCGGCGAACTCGATGCCGCTGCTGTGCACGCGGACTTCGATGCGGCGGCCGTCGCGCGTCAGGTGCACCCATACCCGGTCGTCGTAGCCGCGGCCCGGATGCGCGAACAGGGATTCCCGCACCGCGGCCGCATCCTCCTCGGGGCGTATCTGCAGGATCGTCATCGCGAGGAACTCCTCGCGCGTGTAGCCGTAGTTGCGGATGGCGGTCTCGTTCACGGCCAGGAAACGCAACGTTTCCACATCGAACACCCAGAACGGCAGCGGATTGCGCTCGAACAGCTCTCGGAACTGCGCTTCGGCGCGTTCGATCCGCGCCGTTGCCTCGCGGCGTTCGGTGATGTCGACGATGGTGCCGGTCATGCTCTGCTCGCCGCGGCCGTCGACGGCCAGCGCGCCGCGCGCCTTGATCCAGCGGATCTGGCCGTCCGGAAGCACGATGCGGTATTCCGACCTGAACGGCGCACCGTGCTGGCGCGACGCGGCGAATTCCGCCTTGACGCGGGCACGGTCTTCGTCGTGCATGCGCTCGAAGAAATGTTCGAGCGGAATGGTTTCGGCGGTCGGCGGAAAACCGAACAGCGCAGCGGCTTGCTCGGATGCCCGTACCCGGCTCTGGTCGGATTCCAGCCGCCACACGCCGGTGCGCGACGCCAGTTGCGCCTGCCGCAGCCAGTCGGCGTTGGCCTGCAATTCGGCGAGCATAGCCTCGCGTGCGGTTTCGGCAGCCCGCATGCGCCGCACCAGGAACAGCAACCCCAGCCAATACAACACCACCAGCGCGGCAGCGGTGCCGGCGAACAGCCGCCATGGGGCCAAGGCTTCGCGCAGGCCTATTCCGGCGACCACGATCACGGGGTAGCCGCTGGACGAACTGAAGGTGGCCGCCCGTGAGATGCCGTCGAACTCGCTGGCCATATCGAGCGACAGGACGCCGGCGCGCATCAGGTCCAGGTCCGGCAGCGCGACGCGGCGGCCGATGTAGTCGCCGCCGCCGCCGTTGCGCGCCAGCATGGTGCCGCGCCTGTCGACGATCGTCATGCTGCCTTCGCGGCCAAGGTCCAGGCGCGCGATCATGCGTCCGAATTCGGAGGTGCGCAGCCGCGTCACCAGCCAGCCGCCCTCGCGCGTGCGAAGCGCCACGGGCACGACCCAGCCCCCGCCGAGGCCCTTGTGCAGCGGGCCGAGCAGCAGCGGGCGCGACGCCGTCGGCGCAGCGGCGGTCCACTGCGGCAGCGCAGGGTCGGCATCGCCCACGCTGAGCGCACGGCCAGCCGGGTCGTACAGCACGATCGACTCGAGTTCCGGATGGCGCAGCACCACGCCGGCGATCGCTTCGGACAGCAATGCCGGCGCCTGCGCGGCAGCGGTGCGGAAGAACGCATCGCCGTCGGCGGCGATGCCGGTCATCGCCCGCTCCAGGTTGCGCAATTCGTACATCAGCAGGCGGTCGGTGCCTGTGGCCAACGTCATGCTCTGCCGTCGCGCCGCATCGAGCCGCGCCGTCCGATCGTGCAGCACGGCAATGGCGAGCCCGACCGTGATCGCCAGGCCCAGGAACAGCCCCACGGTGATCGCCGTGCGCACCGAACCCACTGACGTGCGGCCTTCCTCGCGCATTCCGGTCAGAATCCTTCTGCCATAGGGTGAAGATAGCCACGGCGGACGCGGCTGGGCAACTTCTAGGCGCGAGAGTGTGATGGAAGGATCAACTCCGCGCCGTCGAAACGGTCTCTTCGCGCAGATGCGGCATTTGCGCCGCTGCGGTCGGCTCGGCTTTCCGCCGCAGCGATCGAGCGGGATACGGCAAGGCGATCGCGCAACGGCCGCGTGCCGCATAAACGAAAGGCCCCGCGATGCGGAGCCTTTCGACTGCGGCTGGCGGGACGCTTAGGCGAACGGATCCTGCAGCACGATGTTGGCGTCCCGATCCGGTCCCGTACTGACGATGGCCAGCGGACAGCCGGACAGTTCTTCCAGCGCGCGCAGATAGGCGCGGGCAGCGGGCGGGAGCTCGTCCCAATTCGTGATGCCGTGCGTGTTCTCGGTCCAGCCAGGGAATTCCAGGTAGACGGGTTCGCACTCTTCCCAGCCCTGGGCGTCCAGCGGGGCGTATTCGGTTTCCTTGCCGCGGTAGCGGTAGGCGATGCACATCTTCAGCTTTTCCATGCCGTCTAGGATGTCGAGCTTGGTGATGCACAGGCCGCTGATGCCGTTGATGGCCACCGCGCGCTTCAACGCGACCAGGTCGATCCAGCCGCAGCGGCGCGGGCGGCCGGTGGTGGCGCCGTATTCCTGGCCGCGGTCGCGGATGCCCTGCCCGACTTCGTCGTCGAGCTCGGTCGGGAACGGGCCGCCGCCGACGCGCGTGGCGTAGGCCTTGGCGATGCCCAGCACGTAATCGATCGCGTCCGCGCCCACGCCGGTGCCGGCGAGCGCGCCGCCGACGGTGGTGTTGCTGGAGGTGACGTACGGATACGTGCCGTGGTCGATGTCGAGCAGCGAACCCTGCGCGCCTTCGAACAGCACGCGCTTGCCCTGCTTGCGCAGGTCGTGGAGGATGCCGGCCACGTCGGATTTCATGGGCTCGACGTATTCGCCGAAGGCCAGCGCTTCGTCGAGCGTCTGCTGGTAATCGACGGCGTCGGTGTTGAGGTATTGGGTGAGCACGAAGTTGTGGTAATCCAGCGCCGTGCGCAGCAGCTCGGCGAGCTGCTCGGGGTAATGCAGGTCGGCGATGCGGATGCCGCGGCGCGCGACTTTGTCTTCGTAAGCCGGGCCGATGCCGCGGCCGGTGGTGCCGATGGCCTTGCCGCCGGCGGCGCGTTCGCGGGCCTGATCCAGGGCGATGTGGTACGGCATGATCAGCGGCGTGGCCGGGCTAATCTTGAGGCGGCTGCGGACTTCGATGCCGTTGGCTTCGAGCTCGGCGATTTCTTTTTTCAGCGCTGCGGGGCTGAGGACTACGCCGTTGCCGATCAGGCACAGCGCGTCGTCGCGCAGGATGCCGGATGGGATCAGGTGCAGGACGGTCTTCTTGCCGCCGATGACCAGCGTGTGGCCGGCGTTATGGCCGCCCTGGAAGCGCACGACGGCGCCGATTTCCTTGGTCAGCAGGTCGACGATCTTGCCTTTGCCTTCGTCGCCCCACTGGGCGCCCAACACTACGACTGACTGACCCACGGCATTACTCCTCAGACACGGAAAAAGCCGGAGGGAGGGCCCCATCCGGCTTTTGTGCATTATCCGGGTTTTGCATGCCCGGGGCCACCCCGAAGCCGCTTTTCCCTCTCCCCTTTGCGGGAGAGGGACAGGCCGAAGGCCAGGAGAGGGGCCGGCTTTTCGCGCCATCTCATACGGAGAGCAAAGAAAGCACGCTTCGCTACGCTCGCGCCCCCTCTCCTGCCCTTCGGGCATCCTCTTCCGCAAGGGGGAGGAAACAGCGGACTAGCCTCGTATCAAGTAAAGCGATATCAAGCCGGCGATCAGGACGAAGCCGCCGACAGCGCGCAGCTGTCGCTCCGGCAGCGACTGCATCTGCTCCATCGCCCGCTTCCATGCGCCGGGGGCGGCGAACAGCCACAAGCCTTCCAGCACTGCGACCAGGCACAGTGCCGACCACAGATCGCTCATGAGTGCGTTACCGGTCGTCGCGCATGTATTGCAGGAACGGGTCGTTGCGCTCCAGCACGATCACGCTGTTGCCGTCGGCGAAGGCCTTGCGGTACGCCTCCAGGCTGCGCTGGAAGGCGAAGAACGACGGGTCGCGGTTGGCGGCTTCGCTGTAGATGCGGGCGGCGTCGGCGTCGCCTTCGCCGCGCAGCTTCTGCGCGTCGCGTTCGGCTTCGGCCACGATCACGGTCTTCTCGCGGTCGGCTTGCGCGCGTACCGCCAGCGCCTGCTCCTCGCCTTCGGCGCGCAGCTTGCTGGCCACCTGCTGGCGCTGGGCGCGCATGCGGTTGTAGACGTCGCCGATCACCTTGCTGTCGGTAGGCAGGTCGATCTGCTTGATGCCGATGTCGAGCACCTTGATGCCGAGCGTCGCCGCGCCGCGGTTGATCGTCGCCAGCTGCTTGCCGACCACTTCGGAACGGTTGCCCGACACCACCTGCTGCAGCGTGCGCGAGTTGATCTCGTTGCGCAGCGAGTCGCGGATGATCGGCGCCAGGCGGCTTTCGGCGGTTTCTTCGTTGCCGCCGGTGGCGCGGTAGAACGCGCGCACGTCGTCGATGCGGCCGACCACGAAGAAGTCCACGCTCACGTCCTTGTTTTCGGAGGTGAGATAGCGCTCGGGTGGGGCGTTGATCACCTTGAGCCTGCGGTCGTAGACGCGCGCGCTTTCCAGCAGCGGCACCTTGAAATGCAGGCCCGGGCCGATGTCCCAGCGGGCGACGCGGCCCAGGTTCAGCACGATGGCGGTCTGGCCCTCGCGCACCACGTACACCGAGCCGAGCAGCGCCAGCAGCGCGGCGACGGCCAATGCGATCCATCCTGAAGGTCTCATCGGGTCGGCTCCTCACGGCCGGGGCGCCCACTGCGCTCGGGCCTGGGTTCGTTGAGGGCGGCGTCCACCGAGGGCGCGACGATGTCCGGCGCCATCAACGGCAGCGAGCTGGCGTTGTTCTGCGGCTGCGCGCCCATGGGCACGTAGATCAGCTGGCGGCCGTCGCCGCCGATCACCTTGCGGTTGTCGGCCAGGACCTGCTGCACGGTGTCCAGCCACAAGCGCTTGCGGGTGACTTCCGGCGCGGCCTTGTACTGGTCGACCAGCAGCGTGAAGCGGTCCGCATCGCCTCGGGCGCGGGCCACAGCGGCTGTCTTGTAGCCTTCGGCGGTGGTCAGCACGCGCTGCGCTTCGCCGCGCGCTTCGGGCACGACCTTGGCGGCGTAGGCGCGCGCCTCGCTGACGCGGCGGTCCTTGTCCTGCTGGGCGCTGTTGACGTCGTCGAAGGCCGGCTTCACTTCTTCCGGCGGACGCGCGTTGGGCAGGCTCATGCCGGTCACGGCCAAGCCGGTCTGGTAAGCGTCCAGCATGCCCTGCAGGCGCGTGCGCGCGGCGGTGGCCAGGGCCGGGCGTGCGCTGAGCACGGTGTCCAGGTCGCTGCGGCCGACCTGTTCGCGCACGGCGCTGAGCGAGGCCTGTTCCAGCACATCCACGGCCTGGCGCGTGCCGAACAGGTACAGCACAGGATCGGTGATGCGGTACTGCACGTTGACCTCGACGTTGACGATGTTCTCGTCGCGGGTCAGCACCGGCAGTGTCTGGTTGAAGTTGTTGATCTGGGTGGCGTTGACCTTGGCCACGCTCTCGATCGGCCACGGCAGTTTGAAGTTGGGGCCTGGCTGCATGACGCGCGCGAAGTGGCCGAAGCGCAACACCACGCCACGCTGCTGTTCGGTGATCAGCACGAACGAACTGAAGGCCAGCCACAGCACCGCCACGATGCCGATCCAGCGCAACGCGCCGCCGCCACCGCCGCCGCCGCCGAACATGTTGCGCAACGTACCGAGGATGGCGTCGACGGGATTGCCGCCCCCGCCGCCACGGCCGGAACTACCCTGCCCGCCTCTACCGTTTTTGCCAGAACCGCTACCGGGAATATTCCAGGCCATGCCTGCTCCACATCCAAAGGGAGCGCCAGCCCGTCCCGGCCATGGCGCGAAATCGCCGGGGCCCGGTCTTGAGGCGACCGAACCCAGGCGACCGATTCATTCTACAAGGTGGGGTTGCCCGTGCCGGCGGGCAAGAGGCCGCGCAGCGCTTCGCCGTCCTCGGCGGCGGCCAGGCGCGCGGCATCGGTGACCGCCAGGTCCACGCTCAGGTGCCAGCCCTGCTCGTCGTGGCTTTCGGCGCGGATGGCGTTCAGGTCGTGCAGGCGCGAGCGCAGGCGCGCGGCGCCGTTGGGCAGCACGACCTCGCCGACGACCCGGCGCAGGTCCAGCGCGTCGGCCAGCGCCTGCCGCAGCAGGTCCAGGCCGGCGCTTTCCTGCGCCGACAGCCAGACGCGGGCGCGGCCTTCATTGGGCTTTTCGTAACGGGGCGCCGCGCCTTCCACTCGATCGATCTTGTTGTAGACGAGCAACTGCGGCAGATCGCCGGCGCCGATTTCGGCGAGGACGGCATCCACTTGCGCCACACGCTCATTGCGCAGCGGGTCGGCGGCATCGATCACGTGCAGCAGCAGGTCGGCCTCGCGCGCTTCGGACAAGGTGGAACGGAATGCGGCGACGAGTTCGTGCGGCAGGTCGCGGACGAAGCCGACCGTATCGGCCAGCAGCAGCGTGCCGCCGGGCAGGACAAGCCGGCGCACGGTGGGATCCAGCGTGGCGAACAACTGATCGGCGGCGTAGGCCTCGGCGCCGGTCAGCGCATTGAACAGCGTCGACTTGCCGGCGTTGGTGTAGCCCACCAGCGCCACCCGCGGCACTTCGCTGCGCACGCGGGCGCGGCGCATCTGGGTGTGCTGCACTTCGACTTTTTCCAGGCGCTTCTGCAGTTGGTCGACGCGCTTCTGCAGCAGGCGCCGGTCGGTCTCGAGCTGGGTTTCGCCGGGACCGCGCATGCCGATCGCGCTGCGCTGGCGTTCCAAGTGGGTCCAGCCGCGGACCAGGCGCGTGGCCATGTGCTTGAGCTGGGCCAGTTCGACCTGCAGCTTGCCTTCGTGGCTGCGCGCGCGCTGGGCGAAAATGTCCAGGATCAGCCCGGTGCGGTCGACCACGCGCCGCTCCAGCGCCTTCTCCAGGTTTCGCTCCTGCACCGGGCTCAACGCATGGTTGACCAGGATCAGATCGGCGCCGGTGGCGTCGGCCGCGGCCTTGACCTCTTCCAGCTTGCCGCTGCCGATCAGGGTGGCGGGATTGGGCTTCTCGATACGCGCCGTGAGCACGGTCGCGATGCTGGCGCCCGCCGAGCGCGCCAGATCGGTGAATTCTTCCAGGGCCCCGTCCGCCGGCGGGCCGCCGGCGTGGGGTTGGATCAGTAGCGCGTGCTCGCCTTTGCGGCCGCGGTCGAACATGTCTTTCATCGGCGGTATTGTCGCATCCGCCCGGTGAACGTGCGGCTATTCGGTCTCGTCGCCACCGGAATCGCCATCGCCGCCCTCGCCCGAGGACTGCACATAGCCGCCGCCCGGGCCCACGCGCACGTTGCGCGCCGGCACCACGGTGGAAATCGCGTGCTTGTAGACCATCTGGCTGACGGTATTGCGCAGCAGCACGACGAACTGGTCGAACGATTCGATGGTGCCCTGCAGCTTGATGCCGTTGACCAGATAGATGGACACCGGCACACGCTCGCGACGCAACGCATTCAGGAAAGGATCCTGCAGAGATTGTCCCTTGGACATGATGTGTATCCCCAACTTGGTTTTTGTTTTATCGATCCGGCTCCCATGACGGAACCGCGTCGCCCGACCCGCTCCCCGCGGCGGCGATAGCCCGATGTTAGCGCAGACCGGCGTCCGTGACAGCGGCCTGGGTCGCAATCGGCCTCATCGGCCCATGAACGTCTTCAGGGCCGCCTGCAGCCGCTCCTGTTCGCTTCCCGGGTCGAACCAGCGCAGTTCGGGACGCCCGCGCAGCCAGGTCAGCTGGCGCTTGGCGAGCTGGCGGGTGGCGAAGATGGCCTGGTCGCGGAAGGCTTCGGCGGCGGTGGCGCCGTCCAGGTGCTCCCAAGCCTGGCGGTAGCCGACGGCGCGCAGCGCCGGCAGATCCAGCGGACGGGGATGATCGCGCAGTTCCGGGATCGCTCGCAGGCGACGCACTTCGTCCAGGAAGCCGGCTTGCAGCATGGCGCCGAACCGGGCTTCGATGCGTCCATGCAGCACGGCGCGGTCAGCCGGCGCCACGGCCAGCCGCAGCACGCGCAGAGGCAGCGGATCGGCGGCGCGGCCGTCGCGCTGCCATTCGCTGATCGGCTTGCCGCTGAGCCGGTAGACCTCCAGCGCGCGCTGGATGCGTTGCGGATCGGTGGCGTGGATGCGTGCGGCCGCTTGCGGATCGATGCTGGCGAGTTGCGCATGCATCGCGGGCCAGCCACGTTCGGCGGCTTCGGCTTCGATGCCGGCGCGCGTTTCGGCGTCGGCTTCGGGCATCGGCGACAAGCCCTGCAGCAATGCCTGGAAATACAAGCCGGTGCCGCCGGCGAGGATCGGCAGCCTGCCGCGCCCGATGATGCCGTCGATGGCGGCGCGCGCATCGGCGGCGAATTCGGCGGCCGAATACGGTTGCCAGGGGTCGCGCACGTCGATCAGGTGATGCGGCACGCGGGCGAGTTCTTCCGCGCTCGGCTTGGCCGCGCCGATGTCCAGACCGCGGTAAACGAGCGCGGAATCGACGCTGACGATTTCGCCGTCGTATCTCTCGGCCCACGCCAGCGCGAGCGCGGTTTTGCCCGACGCGGTGGGGCCCATCAGGGCGATGGCTAAAGGACGGGAGTCGGCGGGCACGTGGCGCAAGAAACCGGTGGCGTGGATGCGCTGAAGCCTCTCACAGCCGTCATCCCGGCGAAAGCCGGGATCCAGGCGCTTTTCACTTCCTTCGTTGCCGCGTTGACCGTCGGCTTACGGGTCTGGATCCCGGCTTTCGCCGGGATGACGGATGAGAGGTCAGTCGTCGTCGGGCCAGCGGCTCGAAAGCGTGGCGGCCGATCCCACACGCGGCATCGGCACCGCCGCCACCGCATTCCAAACTTTCAGCGCATCCACGGTCGCCGCGACATCGTGCACCCGCAGCAGCTTGGCGCCACGCTGCGCGGCGATCAGCGCGGCGGCCACGGAACCGTGGATGCGATCGTGCGGATCGTCGCGGCCGGTCAGGTCGCCGATCGTGCGCTTGCGCGACAGGCCGGCCAGCACCGGTACGCCAAGCTCGACGAAGCGTTCCAACTGCGCCAGCAGCGCCAGATTGTGTCCGCGGGTCTTGCCGAAGCCGAAGCCCGGGTCGACGACGATGTTCTTCTTGGCGATGCCCGCCATCTCGGCCGCGAAGATGCGTTCGGCCAGGAACCGGTGCACGTCGGCGACCACGTCGTCGTAGCGCGGATCGTCCTGCATCGAACGCGGTTCGCCCAGCATGTGCATCAACACCACCGGCACGCCGAGCTCTGCGGCCGCGTCGAGCGCGCCTTCGCGACGCAGCGCGTAGACATCGTTGATCAGGCCGGCGCCGGCGGCCACCGCTGCGCGCATCACTTCCGGCTTGGAGGTGTCGATGCCGATCGGCAGCGCGGTTTCCTTCGCCAGGCGTTCGATCACCGGCACCACGCGCCCGATTTCTTCTTCGACGGAGACGTCCCGCGCGCCGGGCCGCGTCGACTCGCCGCCGATGTCGAGCGCGTCGGCGCCCTCCTCCGCCAGCTTCAGGCCATGCGCGACGGCGGCCTCGAGCGTGGCGTGTTCGCCGCCGTCGGAGAACGAATCCGGCGTGACGTTGACGATGCCGAGCACGCGCGGGCGGTCGAGCTTGATGGCGCGGCCGGCGCAGTCGAGTTGGGGGGTGGTGTCGAACATGTTCGCTTCCATGAAGTGCGGGAACCTTGGCCGTCATCCCAGCGAAAGTTGGGATGACGATTTCGAGAATGCTGTCGCGCCGACCTATCCCTTGCGCTTATCGATCGCCAACCCGAGCGCCAATCCGATGGCGATGCCCACGCCGATGCCCATCGTCAGGTTGCCCATCGCCACGCCCATCGCGGTGCCCACGGCGACGCCCAGCGCGACGCCCACGGCAAGTCCGCGTTTCGGTTTTTCGGTCTGATTCATGCCTTCGCTCCGCAAAACGAAAAAGGCCAGAGCGAACTCTGGCCTTTCCGGTCATCGCTGGCAAGCCGCGCTCAGGTCTGCGCGGCGGGACCGCCGATCGGAGGCAGCGGCGGGCGCACGTCGTCCTTGTCCCTGCCGTTGGTCTTGTTCCAACCCATCGGCGGCGGCGGATCGCGGCCTTCCATGATCGCGTCGATCTGCGGCACGTCGATGGTCTCGTACTCCAGCAGCAGCTTGGCCATCACATGCAGCTTGTCCAGGTTCTCGGTGAGGATGGCCTTGGTGCGGCTGTAGGCCTTGTCGAGGATGCTGCGCACCACTTCGTCGATCTTGCGCGCGGTGTCGTCCGACACGTTCTTGTGCTGCGTCACCGAGCGGCCCAGGAACACCTCGTCCTCGTCCTCGCTGTAGGCGATCGGGCCCAGCTCGTCGGACAGGCCCCACTTGGTGGCCATGTTGCGCGCCATCTTGGTCGCGCGCTCGATGTCGTTGGAGGCGCCGGTGGTGACCTTGTCGGTGCCGAAGATCAATTCTTCGGCGACGCGCCCGCCGTATAGCGAGCACAGCTGCGATTCGATCGCGGTGCGGTTGTAGCTGTACTTGTCGCCTTCGGGCAAATACATGGTCACGCCCAGCGCGCGGCCGCGCGGGATGATGGTGACCTTGTAGACCGGGTCGTGCTCGGGCACCAGGCGGCCGACGATGGCGTGGCCGGCTTCGTGATAGGCCGTGAGCGTCTTTTCCTGCTCGCTCATCGCCATCGAGCGGCGCTCGGCGCCCATCAGGATCTTGTCGCGCGCCTTGTCGAAGTGCTCCATGCGCACGTCCTTGGCGCTTTCGCGCGCGGCGAACAGCGCCGCTTCGTTGACCAGGTTGGCCAGGTCGGCGCCGCTGAAGCCCGGCGTGCCGCGCGCGACGACCATCGCGTCGACGTCGTCGGCCAGCGGCACCTTGCGCATATGCACTTTCAGGATCTGCTCGCGGCCCTTCACGTCGGGCAGGCCGACCACGACCTGGCGGTCGAAGCGGCCCGGGCGCAGCAGGGCCGGGTCGAGCACGTCGGGGCGGTTGGTCGCGGCGATCACGATCACGCCTTCGCCGCCTTCGAAGCCGTCCATCTCGACCAGCAACTGGTTGAGGGTCTGCTCGCGCTCGTCGTGGCCGCCGCCCAGGCCGGCGCCGCGATGGCGGCCGACCGCGTCGATCTCGTCGATGAAGATGATGCAGGGCGCGTGCTTCTTCGCCTGCTCGAACATGTCGCGCACGCGGCTGGCGCCGACGCCGACGAACATTTCGACGAAGTCGGAGCCGGAAATCGAGAAGAACGGCACCTTGGCCTCGCCGGCGATGGCCTTGGCCAGCAGGGTCTTGCCGGTGCCGGGCGAGCCGACCATCAGCACGCCGCGCGGGATGCGGCCGCCGAGCTTCTGGAACTTGGTGGGATCGCGCAGGAATTCGACCAGCTCGGCCACTTCCTCTTTCGCTTCGTCGCAGCCGGCGACGTCGGCGAAGGTCACCTTCACCTGGTCCTCGCCCTGCAGCTTGGCGCGCGAGCGGCCGAAGGACATCGCGCCCTTGCTGCCGCCCTGCTGCATCTGCCGCATCACGAAGATCCAGAAGCCGATGATCAGCAGGATCGGCAGGAAGTTGATCAGGATGCTCCACAGCGACACGCCGCTTTCCGGCGGCGCCTGCTTGATCTCGACTTGATGCTTGATCAGATCGTCGATCAGCTTCTCGTCGCGGCGCGGCGCATTGGTGGTGCCGGTGGTGCCGTCCTTGCGCGCGAACTTGACGGTGCGCTCGTCGCTGGAGATGTCGACCTGCTTGATGCGGTCGTTCTGCACGTCGGCGATGAATTGCGAGTACACGACCTCGCCGCCCGCGCCGGCCGCCTTCGGGTTGAAGCTCTGGAACACCACCATCAGCACGACGGCGACGACGACCCAAAGCAGCAGATTCTTGACCAAATCGTTCATCGGTTCTCCGGCGCCTGGCGCCTTACTTCATATGCGCATGCTTGCCCTGCGCTAGGGCGTAAACCTCCGGCGAACGCTTGCGCGACGCCGCCGGCTTGCGAATCGACACTTTGGCATAACGCCGCCGCAGTTGCCGCACGTATTCGTCGAATCCCACGCCCTGGAACAGCTTGATCAGGAAGTTGCCGCCCGGACGCAGCTGGCGGTCGGCGAAATCCATCGCCAGTTCAGCCAAGTGCATCGCCCGCGGCAGGTCCACCGAGTCGACACCACTCTTATTGGGGGCCATATCGGACAGGACAAGGTCGACCGGCTGGCCGCCCAAGCTCGTCTCGAGGGCCGATAAGACCGCATCCTCCCTGAAATCGCCATGAAGAAACTCGACGCCGGCCAGCGGCGGCATCTCCAGGATGTCCAGCGCCACCACGCGGCCCTGATCGCCCAACGCTTGCCGCACCCATTGCGACCAGCCCCCTGGCGCGGCGCCCAGATCCACCACCACCATGCCGGGCTTGAGCAATTGGTCGCGTTCGACCAATTCCTCGAGCTTGTAGGCCGCACGCGAGCGCAGCCCTTCCGCCTGCGCCTTTTTGACGTAGGGGTCGGCGAAGTGTTCCTTGAGCCAGCGTTGGCTGCTCTTGCTGCGGGCCATGGCAAATCAACGAGTTAGGACCTACATGATACCCTGTGCGCCCGCCCGTACCCTGTTTACGCACGCATGACGATCGCCCTGACCGCTTCCCAGAACCGTTTCCTGCGTGGCCAGGCCCATGGGCTGAAAGCCATGCTGCAGGTGGGCGGCAAGGGTTTGACCGATGCCGTGGTGGCCGAAGTGGACGCCGCGCTGGAGCACCACGAGCTGATCAAGGTGAAGGTGGCCAGCGAGGATCGCGAGGCGCGCGATGCGATGATCGGCGACCTGGCCAAACGCACAGAGGCCGCGCTGGTGCAGCGGATCGGGCATGTGGCGATCCTGTACAGGCCTTCGAAGGACCATCGCCAGATCGTACTGCCGCGGGCCTGAGGTCCCCCGTCATCTTGTTCTGCGTCCTCTTCCATTGTCACCCCGAACGCAGTGAGGGATCTGCTTGAACGTGCTGCCAGATCCCTCACTGCGTTCGGGATGACAGCTTCCGTAAGGCCGGCATGACATCGATGAGGCGCCGCTAGCGAATCCATCATGCAACTGAACTTCGAACGCCCCGATTACGAATTCTCGCTGCGCGGCGCCGACGGCAGCCACGCGCTGGTCAACGACCGCACGCTCACCCGCAGCTTCATCGTCGCGCCTGACCAGCTGGTCGAGGATTGGCCGGCCCGCGATGTGGCCGCGCTGGCGCCCGGCGACCTCGAACCCTTGCTGGCGCTGCAGCCGGAAGTGGTCCTGCTCGGTACGGGCGCGACCCAGGCCTTTCCGCCCGCGCAGACCGCGGCGGCCTGCCTGAGCCGCGGCATCGGTCTGGAGGCGATGACCAACAGCGCCGCGGCGCGCACGTTCAACGTACTCGCAGCGGAAGGCCGGCGCGTGGTCGCTGGGTTCCTGATCGGCTGAATCCGGCTACTGCGCCGGTTTTTCCAGCACCAGATCGCCTTTGCGCGCACCCGGAACCAGGCGCCAGCCCGGTTTTAGCTGCAGCGTCCATCCCTGGCCTTTCAAGTCGCTGCCGGCCGGTGCCGCGGGCGCGACTACGGTCACCGCGCTCCAGTCCGGCTTCATCAGCGCGCCTTCGCTGGCTTCCAGCACGCCCCAGTCGTCGCTGATGCGCATGGTCGGATACACCGTGCCGTGCTCGCCGAGCGGCTGCAGGTTGCTGGGGTTGAATTGCACTTTCATGTGCTGGAACGGCAGCAGCAGCACCGGGCCGTCGATGAACTTCTTGCGGTTCGCGGCGATCGCCTGCTGGCGCTTTTTCTCGCGCTCGGTTTCCGAAACGCGCAGCGCCGCGCCGCCGTACAACTGAGCGCGCTGGTCGGCGAGTCGTCGCAAGTCGGTCGGCGCTTCCATGTCCAGCGCTTGCCGGAGTTGGCTATCGAAGCGCAGGCCGCTTGCCAGTTGCCGCCGCCAGCCCGCTGCGTACCGGTCGAGCAGCAGGCCGTAAGCGGGCCCGGTCGCGTATGCGAATGAACGCACGAAACTGGGATCGCCGACATGCGCGGAAAGATCGTGCAGCGCTGCGCGCAGGCGTTCTCGCTCCGTCGCATTGCCGGCCATCACGCCGGTGTATTCGGCCAGGCCCTCGTTCTGCTCCAGTTCCTGTTCCTGCACTGCGGCGGTCGGGAACAACCGGTAGCGTTCGGCGCGGAACAGGACGGCATCGGCCGCGGCCTGCCTGCGCGCAGTCTCGTCGCCCGCCTGCAGCGCGCGCGTCAGCGCGCGCCATTCCAGTTGCAGGTAGTAGCGGCCGTCCAAAGTGTCCAGTTGCGCGTTTTCGCCCGATTCCAGCTTGGGCAGCTTCAATTGCGGCTGGATGCGGTGGAACAATTCGTGCGCGATCAGGGTACCGCGCGTCTCCGGTTCCGCGTGCAGCGGCCAGAGCATCTGCGTCCAGCGCGTTCCGGACCATTCCACCGCGGTGTTGGCCACGTTCTGGTCGGCGGGCAGCAGGCCGACGAAGACGCCGTCGTGCGCCTTCAATTCGCCCTTGGCGTCGGCCTGGTTGGCGATCAGCTCCCGGCTTTGCGGATCGACCAGCATGATCGGCCCGCACAGCGATACGCCCCACAACTTGCCGCCGTCGCGCTCGCATATCGATTGTGCCTGCGCGAAGACTTCGCGTGCGGCATCGGCAGAAATGGGTTCGGATGCGGTCGCGTGCAGCCCCGCCAAGCAGAGGGCCGGAGCAAGGAATGCGGGCAGGCTGCGTTTCATCCGAATGTCTCCTTCGATGTGGAAGGCAAAAGCCGCTCGTCGCGGCGGCGTCGAATATGGATGCGCAATGGTACGGGAAGGTTGCCACGGCCTGCGCCCTTGTAGGAGCGGCTGAAGCCGCTCCTACAAAAAGCGGTTCCCGCAAAAGCAACGGCTATTTCTTGGGCAGATACGCCAGCGGATCCACCGGCTTGCCGTTGTAGCGGATCTCGAAATGCAGCATGTCGCGCGCCGCGCCGCTGCGGCCCATCTCCGCGATCTGCTGGCCGGACTTGACGATCTGGCCCTCGTTGACCAGCCGCGAACGGTTATGGCCGTAAGCGGACAACCACTGTTCGTTGTGCTTCACGATGATCAACTCGCCATAGCCGACCAGGCCCGAACCCGAATAGACGACGACGCCGTCGCCCGCGGCGCGCACCGCCTGGCCGCCCGTTCCGGCGATATCGATGCCCTGCTTGGTGGGCTCGCCGCTCACGTAGCGACCGATCAGTTGGCCTTCGGTCGGCCAGCGCCACGGCACCGGGCTGGAGACCGGCGCGACCACCGGCGCTTCCGGCGGCGGACGCGGCGTCGTGCTGGTCGGGGGCCGCGAGATCGGCCGGCTCGGATTGGGCAACGGCGCGCGGCTGGTGCTGGGATACAGCCGAAGGCGCTGCCCCGGATAGATCGTGTACGGCGGCGGCACGCTGTTCCACACCGCAAGATCCAGCGGGCTGATGCCGTTGTTGGTGGCGATGCGGTACAGCGTCTGCCCGCGCTGCACGACCACGGTCGAGCCGTATTTGGGCGTGGACACCCGCACCGGACCGCGTGCGCCGCCCTCGCGCACCACATGGCTGCGCCCGCAAGAGGCCAACACCGCCACGATCAGCAGACAGATCAATGCACGGACCATCGTCGTCATCCTGCGTTCGTCCTGTACAGCAAATAGCCGATGCCGAGCAGCAGCAATGCCAGCGCCGCCCAGCCGATCGGTTCGATGTAGCGATGCAGCGCCTTTTCGGCGCGCTCGCCGCCGAGCCGGATCGCCAGCGCGATCAGGTACACGCGCTTGCCGCGACCGATCGCCATGCTGGCCAGATAGGGTAACCACGGAACGCCGACGACGCCGGAAGCCCAGGTGAACACCTTCATCGGAATCGGCGCGAAGCCGCCGAGCACCAGGAACCAGAACACCGCCCATGGCGATACCGCCATTTTCTCGCGCACCGTCTGGATGCCGGCTTCGATCGAATCCAGCCAGCCGAGCGTTGCGAACAGCGGCTTGGCCAGTTCGAAGGCGTAATGCCCCAGCAGATAGCCCACGACCGCACCGGCCATGGAACCGGCCAAGCTCAAGGTGGCGAACCAGAAACCGCGCCTGGGCTGCGACAGGCACATCGGCGCCAACATCACTTCCGGCATCACCGGGAAGATGATCGCTTCGACGAAGCTCAGGCCGGTGAGCAATGCGGGCGCGCGCGGATGGCGGGCCCAGGTCAATGCACGCTGATAAAGCGGGCCGAAAAGTTTCACTTACGATCCCCTTCACCTGTCATCCCGGCGCAGGCCGGGATCCAGGAGGTCCGACGCAACCCGGCGCATCCGCCATGCCTGGATCCCGGCCTGCGCCGGGATGACGGCTGAAAAGAATCGTGCGCCGCGCTCAATCGATCATGCCCGACAACAGTGGAACGAAAACCACCGGCGCCAAATCGGTCTGCTCGATGCTGCCGTCCTCGCGCTTGCGCAATTTGAGCAACGATTGCGAAGAAGCGCCGCCGACCGGCGCCACCAGCGTACCGCCGGGAGCGAGCTGGTCGGTGAGCGCATCGACCAGCGCCGGTGCGCCGGCCGTGACGACGATCGCGTCGAACGGCCCTTCCTCCGGCCAGCCGATGCGGCCGTCGTCGTGCTTGCTGCGCACGTTCAAGCCCAGGCTGCGGAAGCGCTTGCGCGCGGTGCGCAGCAGCTCGCCGATGCGCTCTACGGTATAGACCTCCATGCCCAGCACGGCCAGGATCGTGGCCTGATAGCCCGAACCGGTACCGATTTCCAATACTTTCTTGGGCGCAGCGCCGTCGAGAATGGCCTCGGTCATCTTGGCCACCACCCACGGTTGCGAGATGGTCTGGCCGTGGCCGATCGGCAGCGCGGTGTCTTCGTAAGCGCGCGTGGCGAGCGCTTCGTCGACGTAAAGATGGCGCGGCACGGTGCGGATCGCATTGAGCACGCGCTCGTCGCGGATGCCGTTGCCGCGCAGGCGCTCGATCAGGCGGTCGCGCACGCGTTGCGATGTCATGCCCACGCCGATCGCCTCGGGTTGCAGGCGCAGGCGCGCAGTCATGCCGCGCTGCCCTGCTTGAGTTCTTCGGCCAGGCTGCCGACCCAGCTGGCGACCTGCTCCAACGCCTGGTAGCGGGTCAGGTCGACGTGGATCGGCGTGATCGAGATATGGCCGGTGCGCACGGCATGGAAATCGGTGCCGGGACCCGCGTCCTGCTCGCGGCCGGCCGGACCGATCCAGAACAGGCTGCGGCCGCGCGGATCCTGCGCCGGCACGCACGGTTCGGAACGGTGCCGGTTGCCGAGCCGGGTGACTTCGAAGCCGGCGATGTCGTCCCAGGCCCGGTCGGGCACGTTGACGTTGAGGATGGTGTCGGCGGGCAAAGGATCGGCTTTCAGGCGCGCCACGATTTCGACAGCGGCGCGTGCCGCGGTTTCGTAGTGCATCGCCTTGTGTTCGGCCGTCGCCAGCGACACGGCCACCGCGGGCAAGCCGAGGAAGCGTCCTTCCATCGCTGCCGAGACCGTGCCCGAATAGATGACGTCGTCGCCCAGATTGGCCGAGTTGTTGATCCCGGAAACGACGATATCGGGCTCGTTCTCGTCGCCGAACATCCCGGTCAACGCCAGATGGACGCAATCCGTCGGCGTACCGGCCACGCGCCAGGTATGTTCATCTAGCCGCACCACACGCACCGGCATGTCCAGGGTGAGCGAATTGCTGGCGCCGGAGCGGTCGCGATCGGGGGCAACCACCTTCACTTCGTGCCCGGCGGCGCGCAGGCCCTCGGCCAGGATGCGGATGCCGGGGGCGTCGACGCCGTCGTCGTTACTGACCAGAACGCGCATGGGACTCCTCTTGTTCTGCGCCCATGATACCGAATGCGGATTGCAGGTATCCGAGAATGCGGTTCCGGTGCGCGCGAGGCTACGTAGCCCGGGTAAGCGCAGCGCACCCGGGATCAAGTCGCGTCGTGGCCCCGGGTGCGCTGCGCTTACCCGGGCTACGCCCTCCACAAGAGCGTTGCGCATGCTTGTTTCCGCCGATTCGGGCGCTACATTGTTCATGCGATGGCTAAAGACGACCGCAATCCGGACGATTCCGAGCTGTTCCGCCAGGCGATCGGCCCGGTCCGGGAACTGCCCGCGGCCGCGCCGCCGCCAGCGAAACCCAAGCCCAGGGCGCGGGCGGCGATGGCCGAGCGCGACGAATCCGAAGCGCTCGGCGAATTCCGCCGCGCGATGGCGCAGGACGACCTGGAGGCCGGCGACGCGCTGTCCTACCGCCGCGACGAAGTTCCGCCGCGCGTGCTGCAGCGCCTGCGCCGCGGCCTGTATGCCGCGCAGGACGAACTCGACCTGCACCACAGCGACGCGCAGGCCGCCGAAACCCTGTTGCGGGCTTTCCTTCAGCATGCGCGGCAATCCGGGCTGGGCTGCGTGCGGATCATCCACGGCAAGGGCTTGAATTCCGACAGCGCGATCCCGGTGTTGAAGAACCTGGTCGATCGCGTGTTGCGCCATCGCGCCGACGTGCTGGCCTTCCATTCCGCGCCGGCCGCACAGGGCGGCACCGGTGCAGTACTGGTGTTGCTGGCAAAGCGCTAGGCTTTGTGGGAGCGGCTTTAGCCGCGAGCTTTTTTACAATTGCGTGAACTTGGAGAAAGAGCTCGCGGCTAAAGCCGCTCCCACAAGAGCCGCTCCTACGAAAAGCCGCGGTTAAGGAGAAGCCACGGAGGCATTGCCGATATCGCCCAGCTCGCGCAAAACCGCGGTCGCGTAAGTCCCGGGCGACAATGCGAACTGCAATTCGAGCGTTTCACCCTGTAGCCAGCGCCATTGCAACTGCTGCGGCTTCAACCGCAACGCACGGCGTTCCTGTTTCAAACCAGCGGCTTCCAGACCTGCGCGCAAGCCTAGGGCGTTGCCGTCTGCTAGTGCCGACATCTCCAGCTCCCGCGACGCCGATACGCTGCGCAATTCGCCAGCACCCCACAACGGGCCACTGGGATGTATGTCGAAAGCGGCAAGGCGAGCCGCCAGTGCATCGCTCCACGGTTCCGGGCCGAAGACGCTGCGGCTGCCATCGAGCATCCACACTTCGCCTTCGAGACCGGCGTCCCAACGATCTTCGCCTACCCGCTTCGCCAGCACACGATTAAACAGTTCCGAGCGCGCCGCCGACAGCAGCATCGTGCGCTGCTCGCGGCGCACGCGGCGGCCGCCGAACATCGCCAGGGCGCTGGCGACGTTGTCGCCGTCGCGGCCAAACCGCTGCTCGCCGAAATAGTTAGGCACGCCCCGCGCTGCGATAGCTTCCAGGCGCTGTTCGATCGCATCGCGGTTGCCTTCCGCGTCGCGCAGCGTCAGCACGAAACGATTCCCCGCGAGCGCGCCGCGCGGCAGTTTCTTGGCGTGCCATTCCGAAGCGAGCACGCGAAAATCGTCCGATTGCAGCGACGAAAGGTCCGGCGCGACGCGCTTGGGCAGATGCACGCTGAAACGTTGCCGGGTAACGGCGTGGCGATCCTTGAGGCCGGCATAGCCGACCGCCAGTTCCGGCACGCCCGCCCATTGCGCGATCCGTTTGGCGGCGAACGCGGTGTTCATGCTGCGCTTTTCGATGGTGAGCAGCAGATGCTCGCCGCTGCCGCTGGCTTCGAAGCCGTCGATCTCCTCGACGCGGAAATCCTCGGGCGAGGCGCGGAACCGCGCCGACACCGCGGGCGCGCCATGGGCGCGCGGCATTTCCGCTTCGCTCACGCTCGGACCAGCAGACAAACGGCCTGCGCAGCGATGCCTTCGCCGCGGCCGGCGAAGCCGAGTCTTTCGGTGGTGGTGGCCTTGACGCTGACGGCGTCGAGCGCGATGTCCAGATCTTCGGCGATCGCGGCGCGCATCGCCGGCGCATGCGGGCCGATCTTGGGCTTCTCGCAGATCACCGTGATGTCGGCATTGCCGACACGCCAGCCCTGCCCGGCCAGCAATCGGCTGCAGTGGCGCACGAAGGCGCGGCTGTCGGCGCCTTCCCATTGCGGATCGGACGGCGGGAAATGCCGGCCGATGTCACCCAGCGCCAACGCGCCGAGCATCGCATCGCAGAGCGCGTGCAATGCGACGTCGCCGTCGCTGTGCGCCAGCACGCCGCGCTCGTGCGGCACACGCACGCCGCCGACCATCAGGTGATCGCCGTCGCCGAAGGCGTGGACGTCGAAGCCTTGGCCGATGCGGATATTGGGGAGCGATGGATTCGAAGGATTCATGCCATGCCAGAAACGAGCGGGATGCTTCTTTGCCTTTAGCCGTCATTCCCACGAAGGCGGGAATCCAGTGACTTTAAGCCTTTCGGGCATCGAAACGAAGAATCTACAGCAAAGCCGTTGGATTACACGCCGCTCCTGCGGCGTGCCCTCCGGGCCATCTGCTCCGCAGATGTTCGCTCCGGCATCCTGCCTCCGCAGTCCCGCCTTCGCGGGAATGACGGCTTAAATCAAGAGCGTGTGAGCAGAAACTCGAACAGGACGAGATCCGCCGCCGTCGTAACTTTCAAATTATCCTCGCGCCCCTCGATCAGCAACGGCCGCAGCCCCTGCCGTTCCATCGCCATCGCCTCGTCGGTGACCGTGACCCCGGCGTCGCGTGCGGACTCCAGGGCGCGGCTGAGCTGCAGGCGCCGGAACAATTGCGGCGTGAACGCGCGCCACAAGCGCTCGCGCGGCTCGGTGCCGTCGATGCCGCCGTCGTCGCCTGCGCGCTTGAGCGTATCGCGCACCGGCGCGGCTAGGATCGCGCCCACCGGATCGTTGCGGCCGTATTCGAGCAGCCGATCCAGGTCTTCGCGCGCCACGTTGGGACGCGCGGCGTCGTGCACCAGCACGAAGTCGTCCGCGCGCACGCTGTCCGGCAACGCAGCGAGCCCGGCCAGCACCGAATCGGCGCGCTCGCTGCCGCCGGCGCAGGTCGCGATCGGCTTGCCTGCGATCTTCGTCGAGCCCGGCCAATGCGCATCGTCCTGGGCCAGCACCACGACCACGCCGTCGACCCCGGGATGCGAACACAGTGCGCGCAAGGTATGCGCGATCAATGGCTCGCCGGCGACCTGCGAATATTGCTTGGGCACCTCGCCGCCGAAGCGGGTGCCGCGACCGGCCGCCGGCACGACTGCCCAGGTCACTGCGGCTTTTCCTCCGGCTTGCCGGCTTCTTCCGCGGGCGCCGCATTGGCTTGTTCGACCACGCGGTAGAATTTTTCGCCCGGCTTGATCATGCCGAGCTCGCTGCGCGCCCGTTCTTCGATGGCTTCGCCGCCGCCTTCGTTCTTGAGGTCCTTCACTTCCGCGGCGAGCGCATCGTTGCGCTGCTGCAGGCCGCTGTTGTCGCGGGCCTGCTTGCTTACCTGTTGCTGCAGCGCCTGCACCTCGCCCTGCCCGCCGCCGCCCAGCCACAGGCGGTACTGCAGCCACGCCAGCAACGCGACCAACAGCAGCAGGACGATGCGCAGCGCCCGCATCGATGCTCAGCGTTTCAGCGAGACGAAGGCGTTACGGCCCGCGTATTTGGCCGCCGCGCCCAGTTGCTGTTCGATGCGCAGCAGCTGGTTGTACTTGGCGACGCGGTCGCTGCGGCACAGCGAGCCGGTCTTGATCTGGGTGGCGGTGGTCGCGACGGCGATGTCGGCGATGGTGGTGTCCTCGGTCTCGCCGGAGCGATGCGAGACGATCGCGGCGTAGTGAGCGTGATGCGCCATCGCGATCGCTTCCAGCGTCTCGGTGAGCGTACCGATCTGGTTGACCTTGATCAGGATCGCGTTGGCCACGCTCTGTTCGATGCCTTCCTTGAAAATTTTGGGATTGGTCACGAACAGGTCGTCGCCGACCAGCTGCACCTTGTTGCCCAGGCGTTGGGTGAGCAATTTCCAGCCGCTCCAGTCGTCCTCGGCCATGCCGTCTTCGATGGTGACGATCGGGTACTCGTTGCACCAGTCGGCGAGGAAGTCGACGAACTGCTCGCCGGTCAGCCGCTTGCCCTCGCCGACCAGGTGGTATTTGCCGTTCTCGTAGAACTCGGTGCTGGCCACGTCCAGGCCCAACAGCACGTCTTCGCCGGCGTGGTAGCCGGCCTTGCCGATCGCTTCCAGGATGGTGTCCAGCGCTTCGGCGTTGCTGCGCAGATCCGGCGCGAAACCGCCCTCGTCGCCCACCGCCGTGCTCAGGCCGCGGCCCTTCAGCACCGACTTCAGCGCGTGGAAGATTTCTGTGCCGGCGCGCAGCGCTTCGGAGAACGAGTCGAAACCGACCGGCAGCACCATGAATTCCTGCAGGTCGACGTTGTTGTCGGCGTGCGCGCCGCCGTTGATGATGTTCATCATCGGCACCGGCAGCGTGACGTCCTTGCCGGTGGCTAGGTACTGCCACAGCGGCTGCTTCTTCGACGCAGCCAACGCATGCGCATTGGCCAGCGAAACGCCGAGCAACGCGTTGGCGCCCAAGCGGCCCTTGTTCTCGGTACCGTCGAGGTCGATGAGGCGGCGGTCGAGCCCTTCCTGGTCGCCGGCATCGAAACCGTGCAGCGCCTGCGCGATCGCGCCGTTGACGTTGGCCACGGCTTTCAGCACGCCCTTGCCGAGATAGCGCGTCTTGTCGCCGTCGCGAAGCTCTACGGCTTCTTTCGAGCCGGTCGATGCGCCGGACGGCACCATCGCGCGGCCGAAACTGCCGTCGGCGAGCGTGACTTCCGCTTCGAGCGTGGGATTGCCGCGGCTGTCGAGGATTTCGCGGGCGTGGATCTTGGCGATCTTGGTCATCTATCTGGTTCCGGGTGCTTAACGTTTTTTGCTGAGCGCATTAAGTTCGCGCAGATAACTTTCGATGGAATCGGAGCCGGGTTCCATCGGGCCACGGGTTCCCATGCTAATTCGTTGCGTGCCGTTCGAGGCGGCTTCCAAGAATAGGACGTACTGCCCGCCTTCGGTGAAATCCGGTCCGCACCCGATGTCAGCACCCAAGTCCAGATCGAAGTCGGTCATTGGCTGGCCTTTGAAGCGCCGGAGCGAGGAGAAACTGGCTTTTCGCCAGCCCTCTTTTGCGCCTGGACTCATGCGCTCCAATCGAGCCAGCACGACATCGTTCGCTTTCTTGAAGTATGCCGCCGTCGTGTGTTGATCGAGCTCATCATCGGGAATGACGATGGAGCACGCCGCTGCGGGCAGGGCCCAACTCCCGATCGACATCGCCATGACGAGTAACAGCGGCTTCAAACAGAAGCCTCCAAAAACCCGTTTTTCTTGGCAACTCGATCCAGCTCCAACAACGTCTCCAACAACGTCCGCATTTTAGGCAACGGCCAGGCATTCGGCCCATCGCTCAACGCCTCTTCCGGCTTGGGATGCGTTTCCATGAACACGCCCGACACGCCGACCGCGACCGCCGCGCGCGACAGCACCGGCACGAACTCGCGTTGGCCGCCGCTGGACGTGCCCTGCCCGCCAGGCAACTGCACCGAATGGGTCGCGTCGAACACCACCGGACATCCGGTATTCCGCATCACCGATAGCGAGCGCATGTCGCTGACCAGGTTGTTGTAGCCGAAGCTGGCGCCGCGCTCGCAGACCATGATGTCCTGGTTGCCGGTGGCCTTGGCCTTCTCCACTACCGGCTTCATTTCCCACGGCGACAGGAACTGGCCTTTCTTGATGTTGACCGGCTTGCCGGCGTTGCAGACCTTGGTGATGAAGTCGGTCTGCCGCACCAGGAAGGCCGGCGTCTGCAGCACGTCTACTACGGAGGCGACCTCGTCCATCGGCGTGTATTCGTGGACGTCGGTCAGCACCGGCACGCCGAGCTGGCGCTTCACTTCGGCCAGCACACGCAGGCCTTCTTCCATGCCGGGGCCGCGGAAGCTGGTGCCGGAGGTGCGGTTGGCTTTGTCGAAGCTGGATTTGAAGATGAAGTTGATGCCGAGTTCGCCGGTGATTTCCTTCAGCTTGCCGGCGACGTCGATCTGCAGTTGTTCGGATTCGACCACGCAGGGGCCGGCGATCAGGAAGAACGGCTTATCGAGGCCGATATCGAAACCGCAGAGCTTCATGCCGGATCTCCCGCGCTTTTTGTAGGAGCGGCTTTAGCCGCGAGCTTTTGGTTGATCGCAGGACGCTCGAAGAGCTCGCGGCTAAAGCCGCTCCTACAAAGAGCCGAAGCCGTCATGCCGAGGCTTCCTTCAGCAACCGTCCGCCCGCCTTGCGCTCGCGCGCGGCGCGGATGAAGCCGACGAACAGCGGATGCCCGCCGCGCGGCGTCGACAGGAATTCCGGGTGCGCCTGGCAGGCGATGAACCAGGGATGGTTCGGCAGCTCGATCATTTCCACCAGCAAATCGTCCATCGACTTGGCGCTGATCACCAAGCCGGCGTCTTCGAGCTGGGTGCGGTAGCGGTTGTTGAATTCGTAACGGTGGCGGTGGCGCTCGCCGACCACGTCCTTGCCGTAGATCTCGCGCGACTTGCTGCCCGGCTTCATGCGCTGCTCCTGCAGGCCCAGGCGCATGGTGCCGCCGAGGTCGCTGTCTTCGCTGCGGCGCTCGACTTCGCCGGTCTGCGTGCGCCATTCGGTGATCAGGCCGATCACCGGATGCGGCGACATCTTGTCGTTCTCGGTGCTGTTGGCGCCTTCCAGGCCGGCCAGGTTGCGCGCCACGTCGACCACGGCGGCCTGCATGCCATAGCAGATGCCGAAATACGGAATCTTGTTTTCGCGCGCGAATTTCGCTGTCAGCACCTTGCCTTCGAAACCGCGGTCGCCGAAGCCGCCCGGCACCAGGATGCCGTCGACGCCGGCCAGCGCCTTGTCCGCGCCTTCGCGTTCGACGTCCTGCGACTCGAGCCATTTCAGATTGACGCGGGTGCGCTGGCGGATGCCACCGTGCTTGAGCGCTTCGGACACCGACTTGTAGGCGTCCTTGTGGTCGACGTACTTGCCGACGACGGCGATGTTGACTTCGTCGATCGGGTATTCGTTGGCCTCGACCACCGACAGCCATTCGGACAGATCGGCCGATTCGGCGACCTTGTCTTCCAGGTGCAGGCGCTGCACCACGATCTGGTCCAGGCCCTGCGAGTGCAGCCACATCGGGATCTTGTAGATGTTGTCCAGGTCCACGGCCGAGATCACCGCCTGCTCCGGCACGTTGGTGAACAGCGCGATCTTACGGCGCTCGCCGTCGGGCAGCGGCTGCTCGCTGCGGCACAGCAGCACGTCGGGCTGGATGCCGATCGAGCGCAGTTCCTTCACCGAGTGCTGGGTGGGCTTGGTCTTGAGTTCGCCGGCGGCGGCGATGTACGGCACCAGGGTCAGGTGCATGAACAGCGCCTTCTCGGCGCCGCGTTCGGTGCGGATCTGGCGGATCGCTTCCAGGAACGGCAGCGATTCGATGTCGCCGACGGTGCCGCCGATCTCGACCAGGGCCACGTCGTAGCCGGCCGTGGCCGCGTCGATGCAGCGCTTGATCTCATCGGTGATGTGCGGGATCACCTGCACCGTGGCGCCCAGATAGTCGCCGCGGCGCTCCTTGCGGATCACGTTTTCGTAGATCTTGCCGGTGGTGATCGAGTTCTTGCCGGTCAACCGGGTGTTGACGAAGCGCTCGTAGTGGCCCAGGTCCAGGTCGGTTTCGGCGCCGTCGTCGGTGACGTAGACCTCGCCGTGCTGGAACGGGCTCATGGTGCCCGGGTCGACGTTGATGTAGGGGTCGAGCTTCATCATCGTCACGCGCAGGCCGCGCGCTTCGAGGATGGCCGCCAGGGAGGCCGCGGCGATGCCCTTGCCGAGGGAGGACACCACGCCCCCGGTGACGAAGATGAGCGGGGTGACGGAGCCAGGGGTGGTCATGGGATCAGCGGGTAGCTGGAAAGCCCCATTCTACAGGCAAGCGATGAAATTGGCCCGCGCCGGCGCCGGCGGCGCCACAAAAAGGAACGCCCCAGCCGGGCCGGGGCGTCTTGAAAGCTTGCTGGCAGGCGCGTTACGGCTTTCTGCGGCGCTCTTCTTCCTCTTCTTCTTCCTCCGGCTCGGCCGCGGCGGCATTGGCTTTCTTGCGCGCCTGCGCGGCCTTCTTCTCGGCTTCGGCTGCCTGCTTCTTGGCCGCCTCGGCTTGCTGCTCGGCTTCCTGCGCCTTCTTGTCGGCCTGCTTGGCGGATTGGGCCATGGCCAGCGGCGCGATCAGGGCGGCGGTGACCAAAGCCGGGATCAGCAACTTAATGGACTTCATCGGAACCTCCGGGCCCGAAGGCCAGTCACGCGGTATCGCTTCCGCGCACGATATGCCCTGAATGTTGGCCCGCGACTGAATAACGCACGGCCTCCTCGCGTAGCCCGGGTGGAGCGAAGCGACACCCGGGGAATGGGTCGCGGCGCGCTTCCCGAGTATCGCTTCGCTCCACCCGGGCTACAAAAGCAACGGTGGAGGCGAGGCAATCGTTAAACTACTCGGCATCGCATTCGCCGAAGTCACGATGAGCACCCGCTACAACGCCGCCGATATCGAAGTCCTCTCCGGCCTGGATCCGGTCAAACGCCGCCCGGGCATGTACACCGACACCACCCGCCCCAACCACCTGGCGCAGGAAGTGGTCGACAACGCCGTCGACGAAGCCCTGGCCGGCCATGCCGGCGAAATCGAAGTGACCCTGCACGCGGACGGCAGCTGCGAGGTTTCCGACGACGGCCGCGGCATGCCTGTGGACATCCACCCCGAGGAAAAGATCCCCGGCGTGGAACTGATCCTGACCCGCCTGCACGCCGGCGGCAAGTTCAGCAACAAGAACTACACCTTCAGCGGCGGCCTGCACGGCGTCGGCGTCAGCGTGGTGAACGCGCTGTCGAAGAAGGTCGACGTGTTCATCAAGCGCGACGGCAACGAATACCACATGGGGTTCAAGGACGGCGATCGCGCGTCGAAACTCGAAGTGGTCGGCAGCGTCGGCAGGAAAAACACCGGCACCCGGCTGCGCTTCTGGCCCGATCCGAAATATTTCGATACGCCCAAGTTCAACCTGCGCGCGCTCAGGCATCTATTGCGCGCCAAGGCCGTGCTCTGCCCCGGCCTGACCGTCAAGCTGCACGACGCCGCCAGCGGCGAGCGCGACGAATGGCATTACGAGGACGGCCTGCGCGATTACCTGAAGGGTGAACTGGTCGACCGCGATCTGCTGCCGCCGGACCTCTTCGTCGGCCAGCAGAAAAAAGACACCGAAATCGTCGACTGGGCCGTGGCCTGGGTGCCGGAAGGCGATCTTGTGCAGGAAAGCTACGTCAACCTGATCCCGACCGCCCAGCACGGCACCCACGTCAACGGCCTGCGCACCGGCTTCACCGACGCGCTGCGCGAGTTCTGCGATTTCCGCAGCCTGCTGCCGCGCGGCATCAAGCTGGCGCCGGAAGACGTGTGGGATCGCGTCGCGTTCGTGCTGTCGGTGAAGATGACCGACCCGCAGTTCAGCGGCCAGACCAAAGAACGTCTGTCTTCGCGCCAGGCGGCGGGCTTCGTCGAAGGCGCCGCGCACGATGCGTTCTCGCTGTGGCTGAACCAGCACACCGAATTCGGCGAGAAGATCGCGCAGCTGGCGATCGAGCGCGCCAGCGCGCGGCTGAAGACCGAAAAGCAGATCGTGCGCAAGAAGGTCACGCAAGGCCCGGCGCTGCCCGGCAAGCTCGCCGACTGCATCTCGCAGGATCTTTCGCGCACCGAGCTGTTCCTGGTGGAAGGCGACTCGGCCGGCGGCAGCGCCAAGCAAGCGCGCGACAAGGATTTCCAGGCGATCCTGCCGCTGCGCGGCAAGATCCTCAACACCTGGGAAGTGGCCTCCGGCGGCGTGCTGGCTTCGACCGAAGTGCACGACCTGGCGGTGGCGATCGGCTGCGATCCGGGCAAGGACGACATCACCGGCCTGCGCTACGGCAAGGTCGTGATCCTGGCCGACGCCGATTCGGACGGACTGCACATCGCCACGCTGCTCACCGCGCTGTTTCTCAAGCACTTCCCGGCCCTGGTCGCCGCTGGCCACGTTTTCGTAGCGATGCCGCCGCTGTTCCGCGTCGACGTAGGCAAACAGGTGTTCTACGCGCTGGATGAAGAGGAAAAACGCCTGCTGCTCGAGCGCATCGAGCGCGAAAAGCTCAAAGGTGCCGTCAACGTCACCCGCTTCAAGGGCCTGGGCGAGATGAATCCGCAACAGCTGCGCGAATCCACCATCCACCCCGATACCCGGCGCCTGGTGCAGCTGACCAACGACGACGATGCCGAAACGCGCTCGCTGATGGACATGCTGCTGGCCAAGAAACGTGCGGGCGATCGCAAAAACTGGCTGGAGACCAAGGGCGACTTGGCGACGCTGGAGGTCTGAGCCTCCCAAGGCCGCTAGCCGGCCGACCCTGAAATGTTCTTCTCCGCCGCAATCGCAAAAACGCCCTTCCGGGCTTGGATTTTCCCCGCGCGGCCGGCTAGTCTGTGCCGGCCCTTGGGGAAGGGCTTTATCTAATCAAAGGAACAGGGGCATGAAAACGAACATCGCATGGGCGCTCGCGCTCGGCACCATCCTGTGCGCGCAGGCCAACGCGCAAACGATTCCGGCGATCGACTTCGCCAAGCATTCCGAGGTCTACGAGGTGGAGCTGGCGCCGGACGGCAAGCACATCGCCATCGCCGCGCCGACCCCGGATGGCTTGGAAACCCAACTGCAGATTATCGAACTCGCCGGCGGTAAGACTCAGGTCCTGCGCTTTGGCAAGCTCGAGCACGTCTCCGACATCTATTGGTCGGCGGATGACCGCATCGTGCTGGCGCGCGCCACCAACATGCCGCTGCGGCCGCGGCCGTACAGCCGCGGACAGCTGTTCTCGACCGACCTGAGCGGCACCAACCAGGAAGTGCTATTCGGCTACTTCCGCGACCAGCGCTTGGCCACCGCTAAACGCAAGGACGAAGGCTTCGCCAACGTAGTGAAAGTGCTCGATCAGGAACCCGGCAAAGTGCTCGTGTCGTTCTACTGCTACACCTGTGGCGAAGATCCCGATACGGTGATCTACAAGGTAGATACCGCCACCGGCAGCCGCAACGAAATGGAACGCATCGACGAGCCCGCCAGACTGATCTTCGACAATACCGGCAGGGCCCGCATCAGGACCACGCGCGACAAGAACGACGAACCGATACTGGCCTACCGCGCCGGCTCCGGAGCCGAGTGGCAACCAATGCCCAAGGCGATGGCGGGCTACGAGATCGATTTCGGCGGCTTCGCCGAAGACAACAATACCCTCTACGCCGCGGTATCCGATGCCGGCGAAGCCGCGCGCATGTACAAGCTGGACCTGGCCGCAGGGACGCGCACCGCGCTGCCGTCGATCGCCGACGTGGCTCCCGCGTACTTCCAGTCGGCCGGACGCAACGGCACGCCGTTCGCGGTGGTCTACAACGAGGCCAAGCCGCAGTTGCAGTACCTCGACCCGTCGTCGGATTTCGCCAAGCTGCATGCCGGCCTGATGAAGTCTTTCCCCGGGCAATTGGTGTCGTTCACGGGCTTCAGCCGCGACAACAACATCGTGCTGTTCACGGTGTGGTCGGACCGCAATCCGGGCGAGTACTACATCTACGATCGCGCCACGAAAAAAGCGCAGATGGTGGCCCAAGCGATGCCATGGATCGACGCCTCGAAGATGGCCAAGAGCCGACCTGTGGAGTTCGAAAGCATCGACGGGCTGAAGATCCATGCTTTGTACACCGCGAAGGGCGACGGCGCCAAACCACTGATCGTGATCCCGCACGGCGGCCCGCACGGCGTCTACGACGCTTGGGGCTACGACAGCGACGCTCAGTTCTTCGCCAGCCGCGGCTACGGCGTGCTCCAGGTCAACTATCGCGGTTCCGGCGGTCGCGGCATGGACTTCGAGCGCAAGGGCTACCGCGAATGGGGCGGCAAGATGCAGGACGACATCGCCGCCGGCGTGAAATGGGCGATAGACAATAAGCTCGCCGACCCCGCGCGGATCTGCACCTACGGCGCCAGCTATGGCGGCTACGCCGCGCTGCAGCAGCCGATCCGCTTCCCCGAACTGTACAGGTGCGCGATCGGTTACGTAGGCGTCTACGACCTGACCGTGATGAAGAAGGAAGGCGATATCGACGATACCCGCTTCGGACGCCGCTATCTGGACCGGGTACTGGGCACCGACGAAGCCGCGCTGATCGAGAACTCGCCCGCGCGCAATGCAGACAAGATCAAGGTTCCCGTGTTCCTGGCCCAAGGCGCCATCGACCGGCGCGTGCCGATGGCCCAGTTCAACGCCTTGAAAAACGCATTCGCGGCCAACGGCACCAAAGTGGAAACGATGGTCGCGCCGGCCGAAGGCCATGGCTTCTACAAACCGGAAACGCGCGCCGAGCTGTACCAGCGCGTGGAGAAATTCCTCGAGCAGAATGCCGGCCCCAAGTAAGCAGAGCCGATACGCAAAGTAAAAAAGGCGGCCCGGCCGCCTTTTTTACGGTTTCAAGGTAGAGTCGTTAGCAGCAGTCGGCGCAGCAGCGGCTGCAATTTGGCCGATTTTGCCTCGTCCCAGCCGAAACTCGCTTCATCCATATACGTGCGCTGGCTGATTTCGAGCTGCACCGCATCCACACCGTCGTCGCGATCGCCGTAATGTCGAGTGATGTAGCCGCCTTTGAAACGGCCGTTGACGACGAAATCGTAACCGCCTTGCTCCGCCAACACCGACTCCAAACGCCGCTGCAATTCCGACGAGCAACTAGTGCCGCCCGCCGTGCCGAGATTCAGATCCGGCAGGCGGCCTTCGAACAGGAACGGCACTTCGCCCCGGATCGAATGGCCTTCCCACAACACGATGCGGCCGTGCGCGGCCTTCATGCGTTCGATTTCACCGCGCAGCGCTTGATGGTACGGGCGCCAGTAACGCTCGACTCGTGCGCCGACTTCTTCTTCATCCGGCGCCTGGCCTTCGCGGTACACCGGTTCGCCGGTGAACTGCACGATCGGGCACAGGCCGGTGGTGTTCTGGCCCGGATAAAGCGAGACGTCGTCCTCGGGACGATTCAGGTCCACCACGTAGCGCGAATGCTTGGGCACGATCATCGACGCGCCCAGCTCGCGCGCGAATCCGTACAGCCGGGCCACGTGCCAATCGGTATCGGGCACGCGGCGGGCGGTGTCGGTCAGGCGTTCGGCGATATCGTCCGGCACCGCCGTGCCGTCGTGCGGAACGCTGATCAGCAGCGGTGCGGTGCCGCGATGCAGCTCGAAAATGTCCATGGATCCATTGTAAGCGCTACCGCATCAGGACGACTTCTTCGGCGCTGGTGGGATGGATCGCCACCGTCTCGTCCAGATCGCGCTTGGCGATGCCGCGCTTCAGCGCGACCGCGAAGCCCTGCAGGATCTCGTCGGCGCCTTCGCCCAGCAGGTGGATCCCGACCACCCGCTCCTCTTCGCCGACGCAGACCAGCTTGAACAGGCTGCGCTGCGGGGAATCGGCCAGCGCATGCAGCATCGGGCGGAAGCCGCTGCGGTACACGCGCACCGCATCGCCGAATCTTGCGCGGGCTTCGTCCTCGGTCAGGCCGACCCGGCCGATCGGCGGATGGCTGAAGATGACGGTGGCGATGTCCGAGTAATCCAGCCGCGACTCGGCATCGCCGCCGAACACGCGGTCCATCAGGCGCCGGGCGGCGGCGATCGCCACCGGCGTCAGCGCGACGCGGTCGGTGACGTCGCCCACCGCGTAAACGCCTTCCACGCTGGTGTTCTGGAATTCGTCGACGTGCACGTGGCCGCTGGGATCGAGCTCGATGCCGATCCCGGCCGCGCCGCAGACATCGCTGTTCGGGCACCGGCCGGTCGCGAAGATCAGCGCATCGAACGGCGCACTGTCGTCGTTCGAAGCGTCCCGCAACACGAACTTCGACGCTGCCCCTCGCACCGAGCGCAGCGCGTAATCAAGGTGCAGCTTAACGCCGTACTGGCGATAGTCTTCGGCCAGTTGCAACGACAGTTCTTCGTCGAAGCCGTTGAGCAGGCGCCGGCCGCGCACGAACATGTCGACCCTGCTGCCGAGCGATTGCAATACGCCGGCCAGCTCGACCGCGATATAGCCGCCGCCGACGACCGCCACGCGCTCCGGTGCGGCGCAGAGGTTGAAGAAATCGTCCGACACCATGCCGTGCTCGGCGCCGGCCACGTCAGGCCGCTGCGCACGGCCGCCGGTCGCGACCAGGATGTGCGGCGCCCGCAGCCGCACGCCCTCGCTGGTCTCGACCGTGTCGCGCGACAGCAGGCAGCCGCGCGTACGCAGCAGCGCGATGCCGTTCGCGTCGAGCCGCTGCTGGTAGCTGTTGTGGATGTTGGCGATGTAGCGCTGGCGATGCGTGACGAATTCGATCCAGTCGAACTGCGGCGGCGGCACCGCGAAGCCTAGCTGCGCGGCCAGGGCCAGCTTCTGCGACAGGTCGGCCGCCAGCCACATCGCCTTCTTGGGCACGCAGCCGACGTTGACGCAGGTGCCGCCGAGCTCGCCCGGCTCCAGCACCGCCACGCGCGCCCCGTGCGCGGCCGCGCGGAAAGCGCCGGCGAGGCCGCCGGAACCGCCGCCGATCACGATCAGGTCGAAATCGGTACCGCTCACGCGAAACGCTCGACGCGGTAGGGCTTCGGGTCTATCGCAGGTTCGCGGCCGCAAATCAGATCGGCGGCCAATTGCGCCGTGCCGGTGCTCATGCTGACGCCGAGCATGCCATGGCCGGTCGCCAGCCATAGGCGTTCGCGGCCCGGGACGCGGCCGATGATCGGCAGGTCGTCGTAGGTCATGGGCCGCCAGCCGAACCACTCTTCGCGCTTGGCGGGACCGACCGGCTGGCGCAGGTACTCGCGCGATCCGCGCTCAAGCGCGTCCAGGCGGCGGCGGTTGAGGGCATCGTCGTAACCGGAGAATTCCATCGTGCTGCCGAGCCGGAAACCGCTGCCCCACGCCGTTACGCAGACGCTGCGCTCGTGCAGCACCACCGGACGGCGCGGCATCAGGGCCGGCGCGTCGTAGGTGATCGAATAGCCTTTGCCCGGTTGCATGGCCTTGGCCAACGGCGCTGCGGCCAGATCCAGCGATTTCCCCAGCCGCGGCGACCAGGCGCCGGTCGCGATCAGCACATCGCGTCCTCGGAATGCGCCTTGCGCGCTGGCGATGCGGTAGTCGTCGCCGTCCTGCGCCAGGCCGCGCACTTCGCACTGCTCCACGATCTTGCCGCCGCGTTGCAGCAGCGCATGCGCCAACCCTGCGACGTAGCGGTCTGGCCGCAGGCTGGCGTCGCCGGTGAAGCGGATCACGCCGTGCACGCCGGGCAGCACCGCCGGTTCTTCGCGTTCGTAAGCAGCGCCTTCGATCTTTTCCGACGGCACGCCGTACTCGGCGAGCAAGCGCACTTCCTCGCCGAATTCGTCGAACGCGGCCGCATTGCGGAATATGTGGTCGGTACCCGATTCGGCGAATTCGCATTCGATGCCGTAGCGCGCCAGCCAGGACGGCAACGCCTGGCGCGAATGCGACAGGATCGCCGCCTTGGCCGCCGTCGCCTGGCGCAAATCGCGCATATTGCAGCGTGCGGCGAAACGCGCCAGCCAGGCCCACAGCGACGGGTCCATGCGCGGCCTCAGGTACAAGGGCGCATCGGGCGTCAGCAGCCAGCGCATGGCGCGACCGATCGTGCCGGGCGCGGCCAGCGGCAAGGAATGGCTGGGGGTGATGGTGCCGCAGTTGCCGTGCGAACTGCCGCTGCCCACGGTGCGGGCTTCCAGCACGCGCACGCTGCGCCCGGCCTCCACCAGCGCCAACGCGCTGGCCAGGCCGACCACGCCGCCGCCGATGATCACTACATCGCTACGATCGCTCATGCGATCAGTGTAGCGACAACGGCCGCCCTACTTACAGAGCGGCGGCCGCCCCGCTCGCCCGTTCTTGGGCGATCCGCATCGCCGGCCGGCGCGCATACGTCGCCCAGCGCCACAACCATTCCATCGGCCCGTAGCGGAACTTGGACAGCCACCAACGGCTGAGCAGCAGCTGCAGGCCGAACACGGCCAGCACGAACAGCACCTGCCGTGCCCGTCCGACGCCCCAATGCCCCAGACCGTAACCGTAGAAGAACAGGCTGGCGATCACCGACTGGCTCAGGTAGTTGGTGAGGGCCATGCGCCCGGCCGGCGCGAGCCAGGACAGCAGCTTCGCCCAGGCGCGCTTCTGCAACAGAAGCACGATCGCTGCGATGTAGCCCAGCGACATCGGCAGGTTGCCCAGGCTCTGCAAGCCGACCGCCAACTGCCATTGCTTGTCGTTCTGGCCCGGCACATGGCTGACGGCGATGAAGCTGGCCGCGATGGCGAGCGCGGTACCCAACGGCAACCCGATCCACGCCAGCTTGCGGAACAAGCCGAGGTGCTGCTGCGGATGCTGGATCACGCCGGAATGCACGAACCACGCGCCGACCAGGAACAATCCCATCACCATGACCGTGAAACCGCCCTGCTGCACGAAATCGCCCAGATAGGATCCGGCGCGGAACTCGACCGCTTCGCGATAGCTGCCGCCGCTCATCACCCGCGCCTCGGTCGCCACTTGCTTGCGGTGTTCGGCACGGCGCTCCTGCTTCTTGCGCTCCTGCTCGGCGGCTTCTTTCTTCTGCGCGGCGGACTCCTTCGTCGGTTCGGCCGTCTGCTGTTGGTTCGCCGTCTCCGACGCGGCCGGCATCGCCAGCGCGATGGCCGCGCCGATCATCATCGCGGCGAAAGGCCCGAGGTAGAGCGTCGCACCGGCGCGCAACGTGCGTTTCTCAAGAGGATTGCGATAACGCGCCGACAGCCATGCCAGCAGACCCAGCAACAGGCTCCCGCCCAGCGCCGCATAGCCGCTGCCTTTCATGGCGATCATGACCGTCACCCCGATCGCGACCGCCACGGCGGCGATCGCCAGGACCAGGCTCGGCAGCGGCCATTGCGCGCCGCCGATCCGGACTTTGCGTTCGCTGCGCAGATACATCGCCACCAGGCCGGCGAGCGCCAACGCGAATACGAAACTGCCGACGCCTTGCGATTCGAAGGCGAACCCCAGCGCCGCAAGCGCGGCGGCCGCCAGCAAGCCATGCCAGAAGCGCCCGAACAACGTCAGCAGCAGCAATGCCGCCGCCGCCGCGTAACTGAGCAGGATGTCGCCGCCCCAAATGAGCACGCCGTGCGCGAGGCCGATCAAAGCCAAGGCCGCGGTGCGCCGCAGGTAGGGCACGACGAAACCGCGTTGCGCGGCTGTCGCCCGCGTCAGCATGACCGCAAACCCCATGCCGAACAGCATCGAGAACATGGTCCAGAACTTGCCGCGCACGAATACGTCGACGAACCAGCTGGCCGCGTAGTCGATGCCGGTGTGCGCGGCCATGCCCGCGCCCAGATCGGACAGCGGCCGGTTGAACCACTCGATGTTCATCAGGAAGATGCCGAGCAGCGCGAAGCCGCGGATCACGTCCAATGCCTGGATGCGTTCGCCCGCCGCGACCGGTTTCAATTCCGGGATTGCAGTCACGTCGCTCATGCCATGTCCTTACGGTCGTGGCGACGATTTCCGCATGTAGCGGCGCGCGATTCGCGGGCCGGAAGTCACTCGGACCGATGGGGCATCAGGCCCGGATGCGCATCGCCGGTTTGCGCGCGTAGGTGATCCAGCGCCACAACCACTCCATCGGACCGTAACGATGCCCCGCCAGCCACCAGCGACTGGCGGCGGCCTGCACCGCGAACACGGCCAGCACGAATACGGCCTGCCACGTCCGGCCCAAGCCCCAGAAGCCGAATCCGTAACCGTAGAAGAACCACGTCGCCAATACCGACTGCATCAGATAGTTGGTCAGCGCCATGCGTCCGCTCGCCGCTACCCACGAAAGCCGGCCGTCGGCCGCACCACGGCCCGCCAGCAAGAACGCGAATGCCAGATAGCCCAACGCCATCGACAAAGCGCCGGCTTCCGGCAGCAGCGACAGCAAAGCCGCGGCGGGTTTCGAAGCGGAAGCCGCCTCGACCCAGCGTTCGCCGCCGATCACGGCCAGCGTCCCGAGCGGAAACCCCACCCAGGCCAGCCCACGCCAAAGTTTGCGATGGCGCTCAGGCGCGCGCGCGGCGCCCGAACGCACCAGCCACATGCCGACCAGGAACAGGCCGCCGGCCGCCAGACCCAGCATGAACATCGTGTCGATGGGCCGCTTGAAGCCGTTCTGTGCGCGGAAACGCACGCCCTCGATGTAGCTGCCTTCGGCCATGGCTTTGTTCTCGGCCATGCCCCGCGCGCGCAATTCGGCGCGCCGCTTCGCCGGCTGCGCCTCCGAAGCGGGCGTCGTTGCGGGCCAGAACGTAGCCGGCGTCCACTGTGCGAGTGCGGCGGCGACCGCCGCAGCCAACACCGGCGCCAGGAAAAACCAAACGCCGGCCCGCAGCAAACGTTGCGCGGCATCGCTGCGATCGAACCAGGCGATGCCGCCTGCGATCAGCAACGCGATCGCATACCCGGCGCACTTGCGCGCTTCGGCCGGCACCGCCGATCCATAGGCGCCCAGCAGCGCGATGGCGATCGCGGCGGCGACGGTCCCCATCGCGAGCAACTTGCGCCGGTGCGGTCCGGCAAGACGCAGGTACAGCGCTGCGGTCGCGCTGTACATCCACAGCAGGAACATGTCGACCGGCGCCGGGCCGCCCCAAAGCCGCATGAGCGCGATGGTTGCGATGCCGAGCGCCAGGCCGAACCAGGGCCCGCAGAACAATATCGCCAGCAACAGCGCCGCGGTGACCGCGTAGTTCAGCAGGATGTCGCCGGACCAGATCAGCACGATATGCAGCGCGCCGAACAGCGCGAGCGCCAGCGCACGGCGCAGATAGCGCGCGACGAACCCGTCGCGATCGGCGCCGGCGCGCTCGAGCATCACCGCGAAACCCATGCCGAACAGGATCGAGAACAGCGTCCAGAACTTGTTCTCGACGAACGTTGCGAGCAGCCACTGCACGATGCCGTCGACCGATTCCAGACGATGCCCGCCATCCGGTGGGGTCAGTTTGGACAAGTTGAACGCCTGCACGTTGACCAGCAGGATGCCCAGCAGTGCGGATCCGCGCGCGAGATCGAGCGCCTTTACGCGCTGGCCGGATTCCACCGGGCCGGCGGAGGCCTCTTCCGCGCGTCGCGGCGCGGATCCGTCGGACGTCACGCGGGAGCCAGGCGCATCGCTGGACGTTCCAGGTAAGTCAGCCAGCGCCACAGCCACTCCATCGGCCCGTAGCGGTAGCGCGATAGCCACCAGCGGCTCCACAACACCTGCAATGCGAATACGGCCAGCACGAACAACGGTTGCCAGGCGCGCGGCAATTGTTCGAAGTAGCCCAGCCCGTAGCCGTAGAAGATCACCGTGCAGATCACCGATTGCATCAGGTAGTTGGTCAGCGCCATGCGTCCGGCGGGCGCGAACCAACCCAGCCTTGCGCGCCAGGCGGGACGCTGCATCAGCAGCACGATGGCCGAAAAATAGCCGAAGCACATCAGCACGTTGGCGACTTGGCCGGCGGTCTGCGATGCCGCCGAGCCCAGGCTCATCTCGGACATGCTGTGGGTGGGATGCGTCCAGAACGACCACAGCATCAGCGGCAGCCCGAGTCCCAGCCCGACGATCAGCAGGCGCCGGTACAACGGCAGGCGCGAAGCCGGGTCGCGTATCGCGCCGCTGCGCACGAACCAGGCGCCGAACAGGAACATGCCCAGCACCAGCGGCCCGAAGAACATCAGCCCGAACATCATGAAGCCGAAATCCTGCGCGCGCTGCGCGACGGCCTGCGCGTAGGTGCCCGATCCGTACGCCTGGCGCTGCGCATCGATCATCGCGGCGACCTGCCGGCCCTGTTCGGCCATGCCCTTCTGCACTTCGGCGGCCGCCTGCGGATCCGATTGCGCCAGGTGCAGGCTGCCCGCCCACAACCACATCAGCAGCAGCGGCAGGAGCACGGCCGCGACGCCCCATTTCGGCAGCCGCGAGACCGGCGTGCGGCGAAAGAAAAGCAGCAGCAAGAAGCCGAGCAGCGCGTAGGACACCAGGATGTCCCCGGACCAGATCAGCAGCACGTGCACCAGGCCGATGCCGAGCAGCGCCAGCAGCCGCCGCGCGTACAAGCCTGTGCCGTTGGCGCCGCGCGCCTGCGCGCGCTCGAGCATGACCGCGAAGCCCATGCCGAACAACAGCGAGAACAGGGTGATGAACTTGCCCTGCACCAGGACGTAGATGATCGCGTCCATCGTCCGGTCGGCGCCGGTGAAGCGCGTATTGACCCCGGTCAGCGATTCCATCAGCGGGCCGACGAAGCCTTCGATGTTCATCAGCAGGATGCCGAGCAGCGCGAAACCGCGCAGCACATCCATGGTCTGGATACGTTCGTTGCCGGCGACCGGCATCAAGTGCGCGTCCTGATTCATGCGGATTCCCTCTCCCTTTGCCGACCCCCGGAGTCCGAATCATTCACCGTGCCGGCCGTGGCCGCAAGCGCGGCCAGAAACGAAAAACGGCCCGCTCGCGCAGGGCCGTTAGCTTTCCCCTCTCCCTTTATGGGAGAGGGACAGGCCCGAAGGGCCAGGGAGAGGGTCCGGCTTTTCGCACCATCAGGAAGCAAGCGCAAAAGCACGCTTCGCTATGCTCGCGCCCCTCTCCTACCCCCAGATCAAGGCCGGGGCAGGCTCTTCGCGCATCCTCCCCCGCAAAGGGGAGAGAAAAGCACTAATGCGCGTGCCCGCCCTCGCCATGCACATGCCCATGCTCGATCTCTTCCGCACTGGCCTCGCGCACTGCCACGATCTCGATATCGAAATGCAGCGCCTTGCCCGCCATCGGATGGTTGAGGTCGACATCGACCACGCTCATCCCGACCTTCTCGATGGTCACCGCACGCGGACCGAAGTTGGTGTTCAGCACGACCTGCATCCCCGGCTCCAGGCGTTGGGCGCCGAAGTGCTTCTTCGGCACGCGCTGGGTCAGGCCGTCGCGGCGCTCGCCGTAAGCGTCGGCCGCGGCCACGTCCACGCCGAAGCTGTCGCCGGCCTCGTGCCCGTCCAGCGCCTTTTCCAGGCCCGGGATGATGTTGCCGTGGCCGATCAGGATCTGCAGCGGCTCGCGCTCCTTGGAGCTCTCCAGCGCTTCCTGACCCTGCTCGGAAACGGTGTAGTGGAAACTGACGACGCGGTCTTTCTCGATTTTCATTCGGAACCCTGGCGAGCGCGCGAGCTTGTGGGCCGCGTCGGATTGCGGCCAAGATGCGCAGATGAGTAAGGCCGCACATTATCCGGACACTCGCCCGCCCGCGCCAGCGCGCGTAGCGGCCGCGTGCGTGGCGCTGATCGCGCTGCTAGCGCTGGGCGCCTGCGGGCGCGAGGACGTGCGCCCCTCGCGCGGCGGACGCGCGGTGGCGCCGCAGCGCCAGTGGCCGGTCGTCACGCCTGCGGACCCCGCCGCCGCCAATGCCGTGCTGATGCGCGCGCTCAGCCTGGTCGGCACGCCCTACCGTTACGGCGGCAATACGCCGCAGGGCGGCTTCGACTGCAGCGGCCTGGTCAACTACGTCTATCGCGACATGCTGGACCTGAAGCTGCCGCGCACCTCGCGCGAACTGGCCCGGGTACAGGGGCCCAAGATCGCCCCCGAGCGGCTCGCCGCGGCAGATCTGGTTTTCTTCGGCAGCGGCGGCGCGGTCAGCCACGTCGGCATTTATGTCGGCGAGGGCCGCTTCGTCCATGCCCCCAGCACAGGCGGCACGGTGCGACTGGATCACCTGGACGGCGCCTACTGGCGCGACCACTACAGCGGCGCCCGGCGTGTGTTGCAGTGATGGAATAGTGACGGATATCGTTCCATCTTTACGAATATTTAACTTTTTCTGAACAATATCCTCGTTTTTATCCGGCACTATTCGGGCTGCTTTTGGAATAGTGAAAGACGCGTGACGACAAACGACTCCGGCCGCCAAGCCGCCACCCGTCTCCCCCGCCCGGGTCGCCTCCGCCCCCTCCTCTTCAGTCTGCTGTGCGCCGCTTCGCTGCCGGTGCTGGCCAACCAGGCCACGCTGGACAACAACGGCAGTCTGACCAACGCCAATACCGCCAGCCCGGCCATGGCCGATGCGATGGCCCTGTCCGACCGCGCCCTGCTGGAAGCCACCGTCGACCTGCGCGCGGTCGCGTACGAGGGCGCGGCCATGGCGCCGAACACCAGCGCCGTGCCCGCCTCCGGACGCATGCAGGCGCTGCTGCAGAAGGCCCTGGCCCTGCTCGGTACGCCCTATCGTTGGGGCGGCACCTCGCCCGACGGCGGCTTCGACTGCAGCGGCATGGTCGGCTACGTATTCCGCAGCGCGCTGGGCATCGAACTGCCGCGCGTGTCGCGCGAGATGGCGAAAGACGGCATGAAGGTCGATCGCTCCGCTTTGGCGGTCGGCGACCTGGTGTTCTTCAGCCGCCGCGGCAAGCGCGTCGACCACGTCGGCATCTATGTCGGCGACGGCCGCTTCGTGCACGCGCCGCGCACCGGCCGCGACGTCACCGTATCCAGCCTCACCGAGGGTTACTGGAGCCGCAAGTTCATGCAGGCCAGGCGCGTCGCCGAGATCTGATCGGAAGCGAGCTTCCTATTCGCAAAAAAAGCCGCTTTCGAGCGGCTTTTTTCGTTTCCGGCAGACCGTGCTTTTCCCCTCTCCCCTTTGCGGGAGAGGGACAGGCCGAAGGCCAGGGAGAGGGCCGGCTTTTCGCGCCATCTGACAGAAGAGCGAAAAGCACGCTTCGCTACGCTCGCGCCCCCTCTCCTGCCCTTCGGGCATCCTCCCCCGCAAGGGGAGGAAAAAGCGGCCGGTTCAAGCGCGATAACTCGCGATCGTCTGCTCGATCCCCTTGCTCAACTCCATGACCTTGGTCGCGTACTCGGCCAGGCGGCGGTCGTCGTCGGTCTGCGGCACCCAGTCCGGCACCGGCGTGGGCTTGCCCTCCACGCCGTCCAGCGCCACGAATACGATCACGCAATGCGTGCACAGCCGGTCGCCTTCGTCGTCCATCGGATCGCGCGCGCGTACGTCGACCGAAAAATGCATGCTGCTGGTGCCGGTGTAGACCAGCTTGGCAGAAACGGTCACCAGATCGCTGATCCGGATCGGCGCAACGAAGCGGATGCCGCCCACCGCGACCGTGACGCTGTACTTGCCGCTCCAGCCGACCGCCGCGGCGTAGCCCACCTGGTCGATCCACTTCATCACCACGCCGCCGTGCACCTTGCCGCCGTAGTTGACGTCGGTGGGTTCGGCCAGGAAACGGAAATTGAGTTCGCGCTGGTGTCCGCTCATAGTGCCTCCGCCGCCAGGCGTCCTGCCGCGATGCGGCGCGGTTCAAGTGTAGGCGATCAATCTGCCGGCCGCGGCGACGGACAGCCAAAGCGCCAACGACAACGCCGCCTGGATGCGGCCGGCCAGCGGCGGCGAAACGTCCCACGAAACCAACGAGTCCGACCACCGGATGCGGAACAGCACGGCATTGGCCAGCGCCAGCGCGATCGCGGCCAACTTGATCCTGAAAGCGCCGTTGCCGGAAAGCGGCACCGCATCGGCCGCGAACAGCGCGAAGCCGCTGCCCGCCTGCAGCGCCAATCCGACCCCTGCGAACGGCGTCAGCAGGCGCGAGACTTCCGGCAACGGCAGTCGGCGACCGAGTCCGAGCAGGCGCAGGTCCAGCATCAGCATAGAACCGAGCAGCAAGGTCAGCCCGAGCAGATGCACCAGATTGGCCACCGCATAAGCGCTGCCCGCGCCGCGCATCCATGCCGCGAACGCGGACGCTTCGAGCGCCGCCAACCAGCCTGCGGGTTCCACGCTTGCGCCGTCAGCGCAATTCGATGGTCTTGCCGTCCACGACGATGCGCTCGGCCCGCAGTTCGCGGGTGCCGTCCTTGCGCGGATAGCCTTCGACGGTGATGGCCTTGCCGACTTTCAGCGCGTCCTCGGCGAGGCCGCGCGATTCCATGCGCGAAGTCGGCGCCAGCACCGCCACCCAACGTTGGCCGCGGTAATCGACCGTGATCTCCGCATGCGGATTGCGGTAGCGCACCTCGACCGGCGCGGCGTCGAAGCGCATGACTTTGCTCGCGTCGTACGAACCCCAGCCGTGATGGGCCAAGACCGGCGCTGCGAACAGCGCGGCGACGAGCCAGAGGACGGCGATGATGCGGCGCATGGCGGATCTCCTGGGGGGATGCCGCCCTTGATACCGCGCCCGGCGTTAACGCCGCGCAAGGCCGCACCGCTTGCGGCGAGCGTACCGGCGCGCGATGCTGGCCGCGTCCAGGCAAACCGGAGACGGCGATGGGACGCACGATTGCAGGCGCGGTGGTGGGATTGGCCGTGGCGATGGCGGCCATTTTCCTGGTAGAGGCCCTGGCCACGGCGATTTCGCCGCCGCCGCCCGGGCTGGATCTCACCAACGAAGCCGATCTGGCGCGAATGGTGGAGCTGGCGACGCCCGCCATGAAAGCGATGGTCGTGTTCGGCTGGCTGCTGGCCAGCTTCGTCGGCGGCTGGGTCGCCGCCAAGATCAGCCGATCGCATCGCGTCGCGGCGGCCATCGTGGTCGGCATCGGCGTCGTTGCGGGCGTCATCCTCAACGCGACGATGCTGCCGCACCCGTTGTGGATGACCGTGCTGGGCGTGGCGCTGCCGATTCCGCTGGCCTGGTACGCGGCGCGGCTGGCGACGCCGCGCGCAACGCTCTGACTCTTCTTTCTTTTGTAGGAGCGGCTTCAGCCGCGAGCTCTTTCCGCCGGGCGCGCCGCGATCTGCTGGTAAGAGCTCGCGGCTGAAGCCGCTCCTACAAAAAGCGCGGCAAAAAAAAGCCGGCGCCTCATGACGCCGGCCTCGACCAATCGATCGAAAAAGCGATCGGATGCGATGTCCGCGGACGGTTTCGCAGCCACGACGAAAAGTCGGGGCAGCCTACGCCTCGCCCGGCGCGATGCCACAGGCCGAAAGTCATGCCTGCGTTTTCCGTGCGACACGGTATGGCGCAGCGATCTGCGCATCGCCGATACTGTCGTTCCCTGCTTCGAGATCCGCCAATGACCTCGCTCCGCCTGTGTTTCGCCGTCTGTTGCCTGTCGTTGCTGACGTCCGCGTTCGCCGCCGATCCGGTGCTGCCGCAGTCGAAGGCCTACGAAACGGACGACAGCTGGCGGCAGCCGGTGGCGCCGTTCCGCATCGCGGACAGCACCTGGTACATCGGCACTCAAGGCTTGAGCGCGGTACTGGTGAAAACGCCGCAGGGCGCGGTGCTGATCGACGGCGGCATGCCGCAGGCGGCGGAGATGCTGCTGGCGCGCATGAAGACGCTGGGCGTGGCGCCGGGCGATTTGAAGTACATCCTTTACAGCCACGCGCACACCGATCACATCGGCCCCTTGGCCGCGATCAAGCGCGCCACCGGCGCACGCGTGATCGGCAACGCCGAATCGGCGGCGCTGCTGGCCAGGGGCGGCAGCGACGACATCCATTTCGGCGACGATCTGCTGTTTCCGCCGGTGCGCGTGGACCGTTTCGTGATGGATGGCGAAACGGTCGAACTCGGCGGCCTGCGCTTCAAGGTCCACTTCACGCCCGGCCACACGCCGGGCAGCGTGAGCTGGACTTGGGACGACCGGCGCGACGACAAGCCTGTGCATATCGCCTATGTCGACAGCCTCAGCGCTCCCGGCTACCGGTTGATCGATAATCCGCGCTACCCGCGCATCGTCGAAGACTATCGCCGCAGTTTCGCAACGGTGCGCGCGTTGCCCTGCGACTTGCTGTTGACGCCGCATCCCGACGCCAGCGGCTGGACGCCCGCCGCGACCGCCACACCGCATCCGCAGCCGACGACCTGCCGCGCCTATGCGGACGGCGCCGAGCGCAAGCTCGAGGGGGAACTGAAGAAGCAGCGGGACGCGGCGCGCTGATGCCGTACACGCCGATCGTCGCGACCCTTGGCTACGTGTTGTCGCCCGACGGCCGCCGGGTGCTGATGCTGCACCGCAATTCGCGCCCGGACGATCACCACATCGGCAAGTACAACGGCCTGGGCGGCAAGATCGAGCCCGACGAGGATGTGCTGGCCGGCATGCGCCGCGAGATCCACGAAGAGGCCGGCATCGTCTGCGACGAACTGCAGTTGCGCGGCACGATCAGCTGGCCGGGCTTCGGCAAGCATGGCGAGGACTGGCTGGGCTTCGTGTTCGCGGTGACGCGCTTCACCGGCACGCCGTTGGAGCGCAATCCGGAGGGCACGCTGGAGTGGGTCGACATAGACCGTCTGCACGAGTTGCCGATGTGGGAGGGCGACCGCGAATTCCTGCCTTTGGTTTTCGATGCCGATCCGCGCCCATTCCACGGGGTGATGCCCTACCGCGACGGCAAGATGGTCTCCTGGCGCTACTCGCGCGCGTAGAGCCGAGGCGTGCGCGCCTGGCCCGCTCTGTAGAGCGGAGTTCGCTCGCTGCTTTTGCTTCCGCTTCGCAAAAGCGGGCTCGCCCGCACTGCTCTTGCTCCGGCTCTGTAGAGCTGAGCTTGCTCCGTTGCTCTTCGCTCTTAAGCCGTTCGCTCTTAAGCCATTCGCTCTTAAGCCGTTCGCTCTTAAGCCATTCGCTCTTAAAGCCGTCATCCCAGCGAACGCTGGGACCCATGTTGCTTTTGCTGTTGCCCCTAAGCCGTCATCCCGGCGAAGGCCGGGATCCAGGCCCGCGTCCTCGCGGGTTGCGCTGCCACTCGCGCCATGGACAAAAGCTTCCGGCTGCGCCGGGTCACTTTCTTTGCTGGCCCAAAGAAAGTAACCCAAGAAAGGGCCTGAACTGCGGTGCGATGCGTCTCACCTGAAAGTCCGCCAGCGGCCTAAGCTTTCGTCGTGGGTGACCTTCTTACGCAGGTACTAGATTTTGATTCGCAGCGATTGTGGTGACGTGGCTTTTGCGGAGTTGCGCTAAGGAGGCGTTCGGTCGATCGCTTCGAATCCAAATATCGAAGCGACGGAGGGTCCCGAGCGCTAGCGAACGGTGGCCAAGAACATGGAGTAGCCCCTCGCCGGGATCCCTTCCAAAGGCCCTTTTTCTTTGGTGACTTCTCTTTTTGGGCCCATCAAAAAGAAAGTCACTCGGCCGCGGTTTTAGCGGACGAAACCCCGGTCCGAAGGGCCGGCAGGTCGCAAGAACCCACCAGCAAAGGCAGCGGAGCAAGCTCCGCTCTACACAGAGCCAACGGCAAAGTCACTGGATCCCCGCTTTCGCGGGGATGACGGCCTGAAAGCAACAGCAGCGGGGCAAACCCCGCTCTACAAAACCGAACAGATCCCGGCTTTACTTCAAATGATCCGTATTGCGCTCGCCGTTCGGCCCCATCACATATTCCATATTGACGGCTACCGGGGCGCTCTCGACGAAGCCGAACTTGCTGTACAGATATTTGGCGTCGCCATCCGCGATCAGCGTGACATAGGCCGATTCGGGCACGTTGCGCTGCAACCATGCGTCCAGCGCGGCCATGATGCGCTTGCCCAAGCCGCGCCCCTGCAGCTCCGGGATCACCGCGATGTCCACGATGGTGAAAAAACAGCCGTTGTCGCCGATGATGCGGCCCATCGCCACAGGCTCGCCGCCGCGCACCAGGCTTATCCCGTACAACGTGTTCGGCAAAGCGCGCGTCGCGGCTTGCAGCGTCTTCGGGTGCATGCCGGCAGCGCTGCGCAAACGCAGATAGTCGTCCACGCCGGGAAAACGCTCGACCAGTTCGATCTCTTCGCTCATCGCGCAGGCTCCTTCACTTCCGCCTTCTCGCCCTCGGCGATGCCGACGTTGCTCGACGCCGCCTCGTACACCTCCCGGTCCAGCAGGCCGGTTTCCTTGGCCACCAACACCGGCACCAGCATCTGCCCCGTCACATTGGTCATCGTTCGCATCATGTCGAGTATGCGGTCGATCGCATACAAATAGCCGATGGCCTCCAACGGTAATCCCGCCGCGCTCAGCACTACCGTAGCCATGATCACCGCCGTGCCGGGCACGCCGGCCGTGCCGAAACTGCCCAACACCGAGGCCAGCACGATAATCAGATACTGCGTCATCGACAACTCGATGCCGGCGTACTGGGCGATGAACACCGCCGCCAGCGCCGGATAGATCGCGCCGCAGCCGTCCATCTTGATGCTGGCGCCCAGCGGCACCGCGAACGCGGCGTAGTCGCGGTCGACGCCGTGGTTGTGGGTGACGCTGCGCAACGACACCGGCAGCGCCGCGAAACTGGACGAAGCGACGAACCCGACCTGCATCGCCGGCGCCGCGCCGCGGAAGAATTTCAGCGGATTCAGGCCGTGCGCCAGCAGCAGCCCGGTATACACGACCACGATGTGGAACGCGCAAGCCGCGTATAACGCGACCACGAAACTGCCCAGCGGCAGCAGTTTCTCGAAGCCGTAGGCGCCGACCAGCCCGGCGATCAGGCCGAAGGTGCCGATCGGCGTGAACTCGAGCACGAACCGCGTCACCTGGATCATGGTCTCGCTGGCTTCGCCCATCAGCCGGCGCAAGTTGGCGGTCTTCTCGCCCAGCTTGACGAAGGCGAAACCGATCAGGCCGGCGAAGAAGATCACCTGCAGCACCGTGCCGTTGTCCGGCACCAGCACCGATTGCCCGTCGGCGGTCCTGCCGGCATCGATCGCCGATAGCGCGCGGAAGGGATTCTGCGGCACGATGTTGAACAGCATCTCGGTCGGCGTCGGCACCTGCTTGGGCTTGTAGTCCGCCGCGATCTGCAGGCCGCTGACGCCGCTGCCCGGCTTCATCGCCCAGCCGAACGCCAAGCCGACGCAGACCGCCAGCACCGCGGTGATCGCGAACCAGGCGAAGGTGCGCCCGCCGAGCGCGGCGATCGACTTCTGCCCATGCAGCGAACCGACCGCGCTGATCACCGCGAAGAACACCAGCGGGATCGCGATCATCTTGATCAGGTTGACGTACACGTCGCCCAGCGGCTCGAACCAAGTCTTGGCGTCGGCGCCGAACAGCCAGCCGGCCAGCGCGCCCAATACGAAACCGGCCAGCACGCGCTGCCAGAACGGAATGCGGAACCACCACTTGAGCATCGGGATCGGCCTTCGGGATCGGACCCCGACCATACCGCAACCGCCGGCAAGGCGGCAGTGAGGGACGCGCAACACTGCGACTGCGGCATGGAAACGATGGTTCCGAACGCTCTCCGGCGCCTGCTTCGGCGACGTGCGCCAACGGATACTTCTGTTGTGTAGAACGGTGCCTCGGTTATTTTCGATGTTTGCGCCGCGTCGCTGCCCTTAGCCTGCCTTAGCCGCATCGAGGAACCGCCCCATGTTCATTCCGATCTCTCTTGCTGTCGCCTTCGCGACCGCCCCCGCCGCCGCTTCTGCCAGCGATGTTCCCGCCGATGTGGTCGAGCCCGTTCGGCACTACATCCAGGCCAATGCGCGCAGCGACGCCACCGGGCTAGCCGAAGCCTTTCACCCCGCCGCACTGATGTACTGGGTGGACGCCGACGGCCACGTGCTCAGCCGCACCCAAGCCGATTGGCGCAAGCGCATGGCGGCGCCCGGCGACAAGCCGGCCTTCCGCCAGGCCATCGTCGCCGTCGATCGCAGCGGCGACGCAGCGGTGGTGACCGTGGAAGGCAGCCTCGACGGCAAGCCGATCACCGATTTCATGCTCGTGATGAAGCTCGGGGCGCAATGGCGCATCGTCGGCAAAACGTTCGCGCGCGCGGCGCGGCCGGCGCACACCGACCCGGGCACCGTGCAGGCCTTGCGCGACGTGGTCGCCGCGAAGCTGCGCAGCGATATCAGCTTCCGCGGCGACGAACTGCTCGCCACGCAACACCCGCGCAGCATGTTCTTCAACCTGGATCTCGGTCAGCTGGTGGCGGTCTCCGCGCAGGAATGGGCCGCACGTTTCGAGCAGAGGCGGCGCGAAGGTTCGTCGCTGAAGCCGCTCAAGCAGGAGATCGGCGACGTAGCCGCGGTCGGCGATGTCGGCTATGCGCGCTGGACCGTAGATTGGTCCAGTGGCAACCGTATTACCGATTACGCCCTTTTTATCTGCGAAAACGGCCGCTGGCGCATGATCAACACCGCCTGGGTGCAACACGAATAGCCCTGCGACCTTGGCATAATGCGGCGCGGCCGATGCCGTGCCATCGCTCCCTCCCAGCGGAAGATCCTGATGCAACGACCCCGCAATCCCGTGCCCGGCCGTGGCCATGCCATGGCCGCCGCCTGTCTCGCCGCGCTGCTCGCGGGCTGCGCGTCCAACGTGCGCGAAGCCGGGCCCGGGCCCGCCTCGGTACGCGTGGACGTACCCGACATCCGGCGCCCGGACGGCGAAAACGCAGCCTGGTGGTTCCGCGACGGCGCCGCGCAGGCCGCCGAACGCGGCGCGATGCGCGGCCGCGCCAAGAACGTGATCCTGTTCATCGGCGACGGCATGAGCCTGACCACGGTCGCCGCGGCGCGCATCCTGCAGGGCCAGCGCAGCGGCGGCCCCGGCGAGAACAACCGGCTGAGTTGGGAACGCTTTCCCGATACCGCGCTCAGCAAGACCTACAACACCGATCAGCAGACGCCCGATTCGGCAGGGACGATGACCGCGATGATCACCGGCGTCAAAACCCGCGCCGGCGTGCTCAGCGTGGACCAGAGCGCCGCACGCAAGGGTTGCGCCGGCGCGCTGAACGCACCGCTGCTGAGCGCGCTGGAATTGGCCGAAAGCGCCGGCATGGCCACAGGCATCGTCACCACCGCGCGCATCACGCACGCCACCCCCGGCGCCATGTACGCGCACACGCCGGAAAGAAATTGGGAAGGCGACACCGAGTTGAGCGAGGCCGCGCGCAAGGAAGGCTGCGCCGACATCGCGCGGCAGCTGATCGAAACGCCGTACGGCGACGGACCCGAAGTCGCGTTCGGCGGTGGCCGCGAGTATTTCATGACGGTCGAACAGCGCGACCCGGAGGAAGACGACAAGGTCGGCAGCCGCCTCGACGGCCGCAATCTGATCGGCGAGTGGCAGGCCAAGCATCCCGACGGCGCGTACGTCTGGAACCGCGAGCAGTTGGCGGCGGCCAGCGGCAAATCGCCGGTGTTCGGCCTGTTCGAATACGACCATCTGCATTTCGAGTACGACCGCAAGGACGATCCGGGCGAACCCAGCCTGGCCGAGTTGACCAAGGCCGCGATCGAACGTTTGCAGTCGTCTCCGAACGGCTTCTTCCTGATGGTGGAAGGCGGCCGGATCGATCACGCCAACCATTACGGCAACGCCTACCGCGCACTGACCGACACGATCGCGATGTCCGACGCGGTCCAAGCCGCGACGGAACTCACTTCCGACAGCGACACGCTGATCCTGGTGACCGCCGATCATTCCCATACGATGACTTTCGCCGGCTATCCGCGCCGCGGCAACCCGATCCTGGGCAAGGTGCGCGGCAGCAGCGGCGAAGACGACAGCGCCGGTTCCCTGGCCACCGACGGTACCGGCCTGCCCTACACCACGCTCGGTTATGCGAACGGCCCGGGATACACCGGCGCGAGTTCTTCGCAGCCGGCCGGCCCGAAGAAATTCCTGCACACCGGCAAGGAGTACGAAGCTTCCGAAGGCCGCCCCAACCTGACCGACGTGGATACGGAAGACCCGGATTATCTGCAGGAATCGGTCCTGCCGTTGGCCAGCGAAACCCACGGCGGCGAAGACGTCGGCATCTGGGCCCGCGGCCCGGGCAGCGCGGCGGTGCGCGGCAGCGTGGAGCAGAACGCCATTTTCCACCTTATGGTGCAGGCGACGCCGAAACTGCGCGCACGTCTGTGCGCGGCCAAGCTGTGCAATAACGACGGCGTGCCGGTGGAATTGCCGGATCCGAAGGATTTCCTGCCGCGTTGATGTGCGATTTTGTGGAAGCGGCTCTTGTGGGAGCGGCTTTAGCCGCGAGCTTTTGAGAGCGGAATCGTTATCGCAAGAGCTCGCGGCTAAAGCCGCTCCCACGAAAAGCCAGGCACTAGAACGGCTTGGCCAGCACCAGATAGACGATCCCCACCAGCAACAGCACCGGCGCCTCGTTGAACCAGCGCAACGCTTTCGAGGACGGCAGCGGCTTTCCCGCCTCGACGCCCTTGAGCCAACGGCCGGCGACGATGTAGTGCGTCAGCATCAGCAGCACCAGCGCCAGCTTCGCATGCAGCCAGGGCCCGGTCATGCCGAAATGCAGCCACAGCGTCAGGCCCAACACGACCGCCAGGCCGAACATGATGTGGCCGAAACGGTACAGCCGTCGCCCCATCAGCACCAGGCGCTTTCGCACGGCCGGTTCGCCGCCGGCTTCGGCGATGTTGACCAGGATCCGCGGCAGATAGAACACGCCGCCCATCCACGCCATCACGAATACCAGATGCGCGGTCTTGGTCCACAGATAGGCTTGCATGGTTCGGCTCCCTGGCGTTCGCGTAGGATGATACGACGTCCGCCACTCCCCTTCGCATGAGCAAACAATACGACGCGCGCTATTTCGACCGTTGGTACCGCGGCCACGGGCTGGGCGACAGGGCGCGCCTGGGCCGCAAGGTCGCGCTGGCCGTCGCCACCGCCGAATACCATCTGCAGCGGCCGATCCGCAACGTGCTCGACATCGGTTGCGGCGAAGGTGTGTGGCGCGCGCCGTTGCTGAAACTGCGTCCCAAGCTGGACTACCTGGGCTTCGACAGCAGCGAGTATGCGATCCGCCGCTACGGCCGCAGCCGTCGCCTACGCTACGCGCGTTTCGGGGATTTCGCCGAACTGCGGCCCTGCGCACCGGCCGACCTGGTGGTGTGCAGCGACGTGCTGCACTACCTGACCGTACGCGAACTCGACCGCGGCCTGCCTGGACTCGTCGAGTTGTGCGCCGGCGTCGCTTTCCTGGAGACCTTCGCGCGCGAGGATGCGGCCGAAGGCGACGAAGACGAATTCCAGAACCGCCCGGCCCGCTTCTACCGCCAGCGCTTCGAAGCGCTGGGCCTGCGCCAGCTCGGCTCGCATTGCTGGCTGTCGCCGCAACTCGCCGACGATGCGACTGCGCTGGAGATCAGCTAGCCCGCTTGCGCCTAGGTTTTTTCGCCGCGGCCTTGCGGCGCGCGGCGTCGAGGGCCCGTTGCGCCCACGGCCGCATCGCATCGGGCGCGTCCAGCGCCTGTTCCGGCACGGACCAGTAACTGGTCTCCACGATGCGGCCACGACCTTCGAAAACGAAGGGCGAAGATCCCGCCGCCTCGAAAGCCGCGCGGCTTTCGCCGTCCGTCTTCAGATAGAAAGCCTCTTCGGCCACCAGGCCGATCATCGCGCCATCCACGTAGATGCCCCAGCCGCCGAACATCCTGCGCGCGGCGACGCCGCCGAGCGGCGATACCAGCTCCAGCAGATACGCGACGAAAGGGTCCTGTGCGGCCATGCGCCGACTATACCCTGCCCCTTTTTGTAGGAGCGGCTTTAGCCGCGAACTCTTTCCCTCAAGCCCACGCGACATGGGGAAAGAGCTCGCGGCTAAAGCCGCTCCTACAACGCCGCTCCTACAAGACGGCGGTCAATACGCCGCGCTCTTCACCAGCAGATGCTTGGCGAACAAGCCATGCAGCATGCCCAGTCCGCGCGCGATGTGCAGCGTCAGGAACAGCATCAGGAACCCGGTGACGAACAGGAACGGCAGGGCCCAGGCCTGCAGCGACGTGCTGATCACATCGTCGCCGATGTTCAGCAGCTGCCAGCCGCCGACGCTGACGCCCGCGTCCGCGCCGAAGATCCACACCGCGATCGGCGTGGCGATGAACGCCAGCGAGCATGCGGTCATGGTTACGATCAGCGTGAAATAGAAGATGCCCAGCGGCAGCATCGCCAGGAAGTACAGCATCGTCGACCAAGTGCGCGGGTCGATGAACATGTCCACGATGCGCTGCAGCAGCGGCTTGCCGCGCTCGGCGTACAACGGACGCCGCGGCATGCGCTCGCCGAGCATGACTTCCACCAGCCGTCCCTCTACCAGCGACAGCAACCGCACCGAACCGAAGAACAGGATCACGAACGGAATGCCGATGATCAGCACGCCCAGGCCGGCCGACAGCGATGCGCCAGTCACGATCCAGGTGAAGTAGAAGACACCGGTCGCCAGCGACAGCAGCATGTAGAACAGCGACGTGTAAGCGCGCGGATCGGCGAGCACGCCGAAGAACTGGCCCAATGCCGATTTGCGCTGCGGCGGCGGCGGCGGGCGCAAGGCGCGAGTCACCTTCACCTCGGTGTCGCGATAGATGTCGGCGACCTCGTCCGGCGCGCCGTAGCTGCCGGCGACCGAGGCGATCACTTCGGCCTCGCTCTTGTCCGGGTTTTCGGCCATCTCCGAGCGCAGGTATTCCTCGGCGTCGTACAGCGCGTCCTGCACCAGCGCCGGATCGGCGCCGGCCAACGCCGCGCGCAGCTGCTCCAGGTATTCGGGGATGGAAGTCGGCAGCGCGGTGTTCATGGCAGCAGTCCCTCGAGGACGGAATCGACGGAATCGCGGGTCGCGCGCCAGGCGGCGGCCCATTCGCGCAGGGTTTCCCGACCCTGCTCGGTGAGGCGGTAGTACCGGCGCGGCGGCCCGCTGACGGAGGGCTCCACATGGCTGTCGAGCAACCCCGCCGCGCCCAGGTTGCGCAGCACCGGATACAGCGCGCTCTGCTTGCCGCTGAGCACGCCGTCGCCGAAGCGCTCCAGCTGTTTGGCGATCTGGTACCCATACATCGGCTCGTTCGCCCGCCCCAGCACGGCCAGCAGGGCCAGCGATACCGTGCCGGCGCTGAGCTCTTTCTGGAATTTCTTGAGCTGGAGATCGGATTCGGTCACTTCGGCCCCGCTAGGTTGCACGCAATACTATTGCTAACTTAGCTATACCGCATATGCCATTAGTAGGGCCTCGGCCACCGTTGCCCTGGCCCAGTTGGCGCGAGCCGAAGCTTGGCGGGCCGAGGCCCTACGCAGACACGGTTCACCCGGATCGGCTACTCTTGTGCATTGCAGCAAAGAGCGCCCACCGCCCATGCTCTACCAACTTCACGAGTTGACCCGCGCCTGGATGAGCCCCTTCGTCTATTGGGCCGAGGCCAACGCCAAGATCCTCACCGCCCCGAGCAGCCCCTTCGCCGCCCTGCCCGGCGCGCAACGCCTGGCCGCGAACCAGGAACTGTTCTACCGGATCGGCAAGGACTACGAAAAGCCGGAATTCGGCATCCACTCGATCGACATCGAGGGACACAAGGTGCCGGTGGTGGAAATCGAATCGCTGGTCAAGCCGTTCTGCCGGTTGTTGCGATTCAAGCGCTACACCGACGACGTCGGCAATATCGCCGACCTGAAAGACGACCCGGCCGTATTGATCGTCGCCCCGCTGTCGGGCCACCACGCGACTTTGCTGCGCGATACCGTTCGCACGATGCTGCAGGACCACAAGGTCTACATCACCGACTGGATCGATGCGCGCATGGTGCCGGCCGACCAGGGTGCGTTCGGGCTGGACGATTACGTCGCCTATATCGAAGAGTTCATCCGCCACATCGGCGCCGACAAGCTCCATGTGATCAGCGTCTGCCAACCGACCGTGCCGGTGCTGGCCGCGATCTCGCTGATGGCCGCGCGCGGCGAGAAGGTGCCGCGCTCGATGATCATGATGGGCGGGCCGAACGATCCGCGCGAGAATCCCACCGAGGTCAACGACCTGGCCACCGAGCATCCGTTGAGCTGGTTCCAGACCAACGTGATCCAAAGCGTGCCCTACCCTTATCCGGGCCGCGGCCGGCAGGTGTATCCGGGCTTCCTGCAGCACGCGGGCTTCCTGGCGATGAATCCGCGCCGGCATCTGCAATCGCACTGGGACTTCTACCAGGACCTGGTCCGCGGCGACCTGCAGGACGCCGAAGCGCACCGCCGCTTCTACGACGAGTACAACGCGGTGCTGGACATGCCCGCGGAGTACTACCTCGACACGATCCGGATCGTGTTCCAGGAGTTCCTGCTGCCGCGCGGTTTGTGGGACGTGCGCGGCGAGCGGGTCGATCCTTCCAAGATCCGCGACTGCGCGCTGATGACGATCGAAGGCCAGTTGGACGATATCTCCGGCCGCGGCCAGACCCGCGCTGCGCACAAGATGTGCAGCGGCATCCCGGAACAGGACCACCAGCACTACACCGTCCGCGCGGCAGGCCATTACGGCATCTTCAGCGGCCGCCGCTGGCGCGAGCAGGTGTATCCGCGGGTGCGCGATTTCATCGCCAAATACGCCTGATGCCGTGCGCTCATTAGCTCTGTAGAGCGGAGCTTGCTTCGCTGTTTTCGTCTTGCCCTTTGTAGAGCGGGCTTGCCCCGCTGCTCTTGTTCTTAAGCCGTTCGCTCTTAAGCCGTTCGCTCTTAAGCTGTTCGCTCTTAAAGCCGTCATCCCAGCGAACGCTGGGACCCATCTTGCTCTTGCTCTTGCCCTTGCCCTTCAGCCGTCATCCCGGCGAAGGCCGGGATCCAGGCCCGCGTCCTCGCCGCTTGCGCTGCGACTCGCGCCATGGATAAAGGCTTCCGCGCTGCGCGCGGGTCACTTTCTTTGCTGGCCCAAAGAAAGTAACCCAAGAAAGGGCCTGAACTGCGGTGCGATGCGTCGCATCTGAAAGTCCGTCAGCGACTTGGCTTTCGTCGCAGGTGACCTTCTTACGCAGGTACTAGATTTTGATTCGCAGCCTATGGGTGACGTGGCTTTTGCGGAGTTGCGCTAAGGAGTCGTTCGGGTCGATCGCCTCGCATCTGAATGTCGAAGCGACGGAGGAATCCCGAGAGCCGGTGAGAAGGGCCAAGAACACGGGGGAGCCCCATCGCCGGGATCCCTTCCAAAGGCCCTTTTTCTTTGGTTACTGTTCTTTTTGAGCCCCACAAAAAGAAAGTCACTCGGCCGCGGTTTTAGCGGACGAAACCCCGGCCCAAAGGGCCGGCAGATCGCGAGAATCTCAAGCAAAGGCAGCGGAGCAAGCTCCGCTCTACAATTGCAGGTGCGAATTCATTCGCACTTAATACGTCAAAAAGCGTGCGAATGAATTCGCACCTGCAAAAAAGCAAGAGCAGCGGGGCAAGTCCCGCTCTACAAAGCAAAAAAGCGCTGATCGTGATTCGTCGGCAACAGCACCGGCGAACGTCAATTGCGCAGCTTGTACCCGGTCTTGAATATCCACCACACTACGAACAGGCACAGCGCCAGGAACCCGAGGATGGCGACAGCGCTGATCCGCACGTCCACGTCCGCATTGCCGTAGAAGCTCCAGCGGAACCCGCTGATCAGGTACACCACCGGATTGAACAGGGTGATCTTCTGCCACACCGGCGGCAGCATCTTGATCGAATAGAACGCGCCGCCCAGGAAGGTCAACGGCGTGACGATCATCAGCGGAATCACCTGCAGCTTCTGGAAGTCGTCCGCCCACAGCCCGATGATGAAGCCGAACAGGCTGAACGTGATAGCGGTGAGGAAAAGGAAGCAGATCATCCAGAACGGATGCGCGATCTCGTAATCGACGAAGAACCGCGCCGTGACCAGGATCAGCAGGCCCAGCATCACCGACTTGGTGGCCGCAGCGCCGACGTAGCCGATCACCGCCTCGATGTACGACACCGGCGCCGACAGCAGCTCGAAGATCGTGCCCGCCCACTTGGGCATGTAGATGCCGAAAGAAGCGTTGGAGATGCTCTCGTTGAGCAGAGTGAGCATGATCAGGCCTGGGATGATGAAGGCGCCGTAGCTGACCCCGTCGATATCGCCCATCCGCGAACCGATCGCCGCGCCGAACACCACGAAATACAGGGATGTAGACAGCACCGGCGAAGCGATGCTCTGGGTGATGGTGCGGAAAGTGCGCGCCATTTCGAACTTGTAGATCGCGCGGATCGCGTGCAGGTTCATGCCGTGGCCCCCTCGCGGTTGTTGCGCACCAGGCTGACGAAGATATCCTCCAGCGAACTCTCGCTGGAATGCAGGTCCTTGAAGTCGATGCCATGCTCGCCCAGGCGCTTGAGCAGCGAAGCGATGCCGGTCTCCTCTGTTTGCGTGTCGAAGGTGTAGACCAGCGCGTGGCCTTCCTCGATCAGCTCCAGCGGCAGGTCGGACATCGCGTCCGGCACTTGCGCCAACGGGTTCTGCAGGGTCAGCGTCAGCTGCTTCTTGCCCAGCTTGCGCATCAGCGTGCGCTTGTCCTCGACCAGCACCAGCTCGCCCTTGTTGATCACGCCGATGCGGTCGGCCATTTCCTCGGCCTCCTCGATGTAGTGCGTGGTCAGGATGATGGTCACGCCGCTCTCGCGCAGCTTGCGCACCATCTGCCACATGTCGTGGCGCAGCTCGACGTCGACGCCGGCGGTGGGCTCGTCCAAAAACAGGATCTGCGGCTCGTGCGACAGCGCCTTGGCGATCAGCACGCGGCGCTTCATGCCGCCCGACAAGGCCATGATCTTGCTGTCCTTCTTGTCCCATAGCGACAGATCGCGCAGCACTTTTTCCAAATGCGCCGGATTCGGCGGCTTGCCGAACAGGCCGCGGCTGAACGTGACCGTGGCCCAGACGGTTTCGAAAGCATCGGTCGACAATTCCTGCGGCACCAGCCCGATCTTGGAGCGCGCCGCGCGGTATTCGGCCGCGATGTCGTGCCCGTCCGCGGTCACGCTGCCTTCGCTGGCGTTGACGATGCCGCAGACGACGCTGATCAACGTGGTCTTGCCGGCGCCGTTGGGACCCAGCAGCGCGAAGATCTCGCCGCGGCGGATGTCCAGGCTCACGTTCTTCAACGCTTGGAAACCGGATTTATAGGTCTTGCTGAGGTTCTTGATCGATATGACGGGTTGCACGGCGCCTCCTGGCGTATCGGCACTTGCTTGTCCTCTCCGGCCTTGCGAACCGTAGAGTCGAGCTTGCTCGACTGCTTTTGGTTCTTCCGGCGGAAAAAAGCAGTCGAGCAAGCTCGACTCTACAAAGGACTCGGCGGACGACCTATTGTCGCAGCCTGGAAAGCGCTGCCAACCCCTGAAAGTTGGGATTCTGTGGCCAACATTTCCGATGGGCAGCCCCGGCCAGTACACTCGCCCGACTCACGGGAGAGAGCTCATGCGTAAAAACCTGCTGTGCGCCGCGCTGCTGCTGGCCTTCGCACCCATGCTGCAAGCGCAGCAAAGCGCGGACAAGCCGAAGGTCAAATCGGCCAAGGAGATCGTCGATGCAGCGCCGGCTTCGGCCTGGCGGACGCTGGACCCGGCCAACACCTTGTATATGGACCTGAAAGGCGGCCGCGTCGTCATCGAATTGGCCCCGGATTTCGCGCCCGGGCATGTCGCCAACATCAAGGCGCTGGCGCGAGGCGGCTATTGGAACGGGCTGAGCATCTACCGCTCGCAGGACAATTTCGTCGTCCAGTTCGGCGACCCGACCGAAGACGAGAAGCAACGCAAGCCGTTGTCGACAGGCGCCAAGGCGAAGCTGCCCGCCGAATTCGAACGCGCCAGCGCCGGGCTGGCTTTCGATGCGCTGCCCGACAGCGACGGTTGGGCGCCGCAGGTCGGCTTCTCCGGGGGGTTTCCGGCCGGACGCGATCCCAAATCCGGCAAGACCTGGCTGGCCCACTGCTACGGCACGCTCGGCGCCGGCCGCGATGTCGCCGCGGACAGCAGCAACGGCACCGAGCTTTATGTCGCCACCGGCCAGTCGCCGCGCGCGCTGGACCGCAACATCACCGTGGTCGGCCGCGTCGTGCAAGGTATGGAAATGCTCAGCGTGATCCCGCGCGGGCCCGAGCCGATGGGTTTTTACGAGAAGGAAGAGCAGCGCGTACCGATCGTGTCGATCAAACTGGCTTCGGAAGTGCCTGAAGCCGAACGCGTGCCCCTGCAATTGCTCAAGACCGACAGCGCCGCTTTCGCCGAGGCGACCGAAGCGCGCCGCAACCGCCGCGACGAGTGGTACAAGCATCCGGCCGGGCATATCGATCTGTGCAATGTCCCGTTGCCGGTGCGGGCAGCGCCGGTGAAGCCGTAGGCCCTAGACCCTTAAAAAGAGCCGCCCTGAGGCGGCTCTTTTTATTGCCTTCGGCCATCTGCAACTAGAACTCCCGCGAAAACCGCACCCCGAACGTACGCGGCTGGGTGGAGACGGTGTACGGCTGGAAGCCGCACGTCAGCGTCGCGCATTGCGCGAAGCGGGTCAGTTCTGTGCGCTCGTCCGTGGCGTTCTTGAGGAAGAAGTCCAACGCCCAGCTGCCGCGCCTTACGCCCGCCGAAAGATCGAGCGTGGTGTACGCGTCCAGATCGCCGAGCAATGCGCGCTGCTCTTCGCGCAGATCGCTGACGCGGTCGCCCTGATGGAAGACCGAGGCCTGGAAATAGGGCTCGTACTCGCCCATTTCCCAGGTGTAGCGGCCGACCAGGCTGCCCTTGAACTCCGGCGTGATCGGCAGGCGGCTGCCTTTGGGCGCGCGGTCCGGCGTGTCGTCCGTGCGCGGGCCGAAGCAGGTCGGATCGAGCGATCCGTCCGGATTGGTCGCCGCGCAATAGTCCTCGGTCAGCTTGGCGTCGTACCAGGCGAAGCCGCCGGTGATCGTCAGGTTGTAGGTGACCGCCCAATTGAGGTCGATCTCGATGCCTTCGATCCGCGCCTGGCCCGCGTTGCGGATTTCGGTCAGACCGTTCTGGCCCAGATACGAGAATTGGAAATCGTCCCAGTCCTCGCGGAAGATCGCGCCGTTGAACGACAGCCGATTGCCGGCCCAAGTGGTTTTCCAGCCGATTTCGTAATTGGTGAGGAAGTCCGATAGGTACGGCGGCAACGTGCCTTTGCGGTTGATGCCGCCCGGACGATAGCCTTCCGACCACGTGGCATAGAGCAGTTTGTTGTCGTCGATCTCGTAAGTGATGTTGAAACGGCCGAGCGAGCCGTCTTCCTTCACCTTTTTGTCGAAGTTCAGGCAAGGCGCGCCTTCGTACTTGACCCAGTTCGCGGGATCGCCGTAAAGCGCACGGCAGCCCGCTTCGCCGTAGCGGAAAATCGGATCGTCGCCGCTCTGCGAGGAATAGCCTTCGCCGAAGCCGTAATAGCCGCGCAGGTTGTTGTTGGCGCGGAACCAGCGCCCGCCCGCGGTGACCGTCCACTTGTCGGTGATGTCGAAACTCAACTCGCCGAACACCGCTTCGTCGCGGTCCTTGCGGTCCTGCTCGGTCAGCCAGATCGTGTCTTCGTAACCGCTCACCGACAACAGCGACGCCAGGCCGTCGACCCGGTAACGCTGGTGGATGTCGTGCTTCTGTTCCTGCCAGAACACGCCGCCGACGAAGCGCAGCCGGTTCTCCTTCGGCGAGGCGATACGCAGTTCGTGGCTGGTCTTGCGGTAGCCGTCGGTCGCTTCGATGTACTGCGACGGATTGATCAGATTGCCGGCATCGTCGTAGAAATAAGCGCCGTAGCCGGCCAGCGTGTCGTACCAGAAACCGTAATCGTTGTAATCAGATTCGGAATCGACGTTGCGGGTGAGATGCGAGAACGCGTAGACGAGATCGAAGTTGCCGATCTTGCCTTCGACGGTCAGCGCGGCCTGATCCCAGCGGTCCTTGGACGACTCGTTGTAGAAGTGGGTCACCTTCAGATCGCCCACGCTCGGGTCGTAGCCGGTGCTGCCGCTGGCCACCATCTTCTGGCCGACGATCGACGGCGTGATCGACCAGTTTTCGTTCAAGTCGATCCGCAGCGCGGCGCGGGCGCCCATGGTCTCGGCGTCGTTGTAGTCGTCGTCGGCGCGGTTAGCGTTGTCGATGGTGATGCCGGAGGTCGGGAACGTGCGCGTGCCGAATACGTTGTCGACATAGCCGGCATCGTATTTCTGCCAGCCCACGACGCGTATGGCCATGTTGTCGCGGATCGGCAGGTTGGCGAAGCCTTCGAACACGTGGCCGATGCCGCCGCCGTCGATCGCATTGGCCTCGACGCCGAAGCCGGCCGCGAACGCCGACGGATCGGGCTTGTTGGTGATGATGCGGACCGTGCCGGCCTGCGAGCTGGCGCCGTACAGCGTGCCCTGCGGACCGGCGAGCGCCTCGACGCGCTCGATGTCGTACATGTGGATGTCCAGCGAGCCCTGGATCGTGGTGATCGGCTGCTCGTCCAGATACATGCCCACGCTGGGTTGCGAGCCGGAATGGTTGCCGTCGCCGCCGCTGGACACGCCGCGCATATAGACCTGCACGAAACCGGGCCCGGAGAACACGCCGCCGCCCGCGGTGCCGTACGACAGGCTGGGGATCAGCTTGGCGTAGTCGTCGAAGTCCGACACCTGCTGCTGTTCCAACTGCGCGTTGCCGATCGCCTGGATGCTGATCGGCACCTTCTGCAGGTTTTCCACTCGCTTCTGCGCCGTCACCAGCACCGTGTCGAGGGTCTTGGCCCGGGCCTGCGGCGTTTGCGCCGCATCGGTCTGCGCCTGGCCGGCCGGCGCCTGATCGGTGTTCTGCGCCCAGGCCAACGGGCTGAACGCCAGGCCGATCGCCGCCGCCAGCGGCAAACGCCTCAACGCCACCGCACTGCTTCGTCTGTTATAGCTTTTATTCGACTGCATGCTCCGCCCCTCGCTGGTGGATGGAAAACCGCTAACCCTTCGGAAACTCCGGCACCGCCGGATATGCGTCCAGCACCGGCCCGAGCGCGCGCTTGAGCGGCCCCAGCCAGGCTTCGTAATGGCGCCAATGGTCGATGCCTTCGCGATAGATCGGCTTGCGCACCTGCTCGGAGCTGGCAGTGCGGACCGGCCGGTCGTTCTCGAAGAAGCGCAAGCACTGCGCTTCGAAGGGCAGCCCGCAATAATCCAGCAGCCGGCGCACTTCGGCTTCGGTGTCGTCGACCATGTTCTCGTAGATCACCCGGTGCACGCGGCCGGGCAAGACTTCGTCGAAATGCGCCATCAGCTCGACGTAATCGCGGTAGTAGCGGCCGATGTCGTCCAGGCCGTAGCTGAATTTCTGGCCGCGCGCGAAATGCTGCTTGAAAGCCGAGAAGCAACACGCCAGCGGGTGCCGGCGCGCATCGATGATCCGCGCGTTGGGCAAGGCCAGCTGGATCAGGCCGACATGCGCGAAATTGTTCGGCATCTTGTCGATGAAGAACGGCGCGCCGCGCTTGCGGTGGATGCGGGTGCGTTGCAGATACGATTCGCCCAGCGCGCGCAGTTCGTCCGCGCCCAGGTCCGCCAGCACGTCGTGGTAAGGCGTTGTCTGCGGCGCATCGGTGCGTTGGCGCAGTTCGCGCGTCATGGCGATGATCTCGGGCAGCTCCATCGTGCCTTCGACAGCCGAATGGCTGGACAGGATCTGCTCGATCAGGGTGGAACCGGCGCGCGGCAGGCCGACGATGAAGATCGGGTCGGCGGCCTCCGCGCCGGAGCCGCGGCGCTGTTCGAAGAACTCGCGGGTGTAGGTGTTTTTCGAACGCCGGGTACGCGCCGCGTTCTCGTCGGCGCTGTACGGCGCCAGCGACAGACGCAGCGCGTTGCCGCGCTGGTAGTGGCCGAACGATGCTTCGTATCCGCCGGCGTCTTCCAGCGCCTTGCCGAGCGCGAATTCGAAGTGCAGGCGATGCTCGACATCCAGGTCGACGCGCTGCAGCTGGCGGCGCATCGCGTCCACGTCGTCGCCGTCGAAACGGAAGGTCTTGAGGTTGGCCAAGCTCCAGTACGCCTCGCCGAAGGCGGGATTGAGTTCGATGCTGCGGCGGTAGGCACGGATCGCGCGATCCTGGTGGCCGGCGGTCTTCAGCGCGTGTCCGTAGCTCATCCAGATCTTGGCGTGCTGCGGGAACTGGCGCAGCAGATCGTCGTAGATATCAATCGCTGGCGCGTAGTCGCCGATGCGGCACAGGATCACGGCCTTCAGATTGCGGTAGCCCGGATTGTCCGGCTCGATCGCCAGCAGCGTTTCCACTTCCGCCAAGGCCTCGGCGCCCTTGTTGCCGCGGTTGAGCACCAGCGCGTAGTTCTGGCGCGCGCCGTGGAAACTGGGCGCCAGTTCGAGGCAGCGCGCGAGCAAGCGTTCGGCGTCCTCGTCGCGCCCCAGCCGGGCGGCGACTTCGGCCAGCATGCGAATGGCGGCGACATCGGTCGGCGCTTTCTTCAGGTGCCGGCGCAGCAATGCTTCGGCTTCGGGGATGCTGTTCTCGCACAGCGCTTTGGCCGCGGCCATCAATTCCGGATCGCGGGTCGAATAGCGGACGTACGCGGCATAGGCCGCATCGGCGCCGGCGGCATCGGCGCCGGCGGTCAGTTGATCGGCCAACGCCAGCCACGCTTGCGCGAGTTCCGGTTTCAGGGCCACGGCGCGGCGCAGCGCATCGACGGCCTCTTCGCGGCGCCGCAGACGGCTCAGCGCGACGCCCAGCTCGTACTGGACGAAGGCCGAACGCGGTTGCTCGACAGCGAGCGGAGCGAGGATGCCGGCAGCGCGGGCCGCATCGCCGCGAGCGTTATGGGAAGCGCCGAGGACGAGCAGCGCCTGCGGGTGGTTCTCGACGACTTTGAGGATTTCGGTCGCCTGTTCGCCGGCCAGGGCCGGATCGGTGGCGAGGAGGCGGGAAGCGTGGGCGAGCGCGATCTCCAGGGATGCGGTTGGCTCGGACACACTCATTCGGACCCCGTGGCGTTGATGGATCGCTGATTCCGGCGAACGCCCGCGATCTTTCCCTGGCTGCCCGACCCATCGCCGTACGCAATCCACTGCATTCAGTATGGTCGCCGGGTACACCGCCCGATCCGCTGGCGCCGGATGCACCCCTGACGCAGCCCGGCACCGCCAATCTACGCTGATCGGATTTGCAACGTCCAGAGGCGGGGCGTCATCTTTAGCCCGCCGGGCGCATTCAGCCCTCGCGCCGTTCCTGCTCTTCGCCCAGCGCCTGATGCTGGAACAGGCACATCCGGATCACGCTGCGGTAGCGGCCGTCGCTGAAGAATTCGTCGACCAGCACGCCTTCGCGGCGGAAGCCGCTGCCTTCGTAAATGCGGATCGCACGCGTGTTGTCCACGTCGACCAGCAGGTAGAGTTTGTACAGGTTGAGCACGCGGAACGCGTAGTTGATCGCCAGCCGCGTCGCCGCCCGCGCGTAGCCGCGGCCCTGCTGCTCGGGCGCGATCATGATCAGGAATTCGGCGCGGCGATGCAGGTGGTCGATCTCGACCAGCTCGACCAGGCCGACCGGCGCGCGGTCGCCGTCCTCGACGATGAAGCGGCGTTCGCTCTGGTCGTGGATGTGCTTGCTGTACAGCTGTTCGAGTTCGACGAAGGATTCGTAAGGTTCTTCGAACCAGTAGCCCATCACGCTGCGGTTGTTGTTGAGCAGGTGGACGAAATGCAGGTCGCTGCGTTCGAGCGGGCGCAGGGTGATGGCGGCGGACGCGGGCATGGGGGCGTTCATGCCCGCTACCCTACTCCAGGGCAATGTCGCCGGCATGTCTGCGGCATCGCAGTCCGGTGCTCAGGGCAGATCCCAAGGCGCGCTCCCCCGAGCCGCCATGCCCGGCGAGCGATGAACGTAGGCTGGGTTGGCTCCATCAACCCAGCATCGCGGAAGTACGGCCAGCGCGCAGGACGACGAAGCCGAGCCTACCGCGACAACGCGGGCAGCACCTGCTCGCTGATCAGCTTGAACGTGATCCGCGGCGCGTTCTGCGCATTGTAGTTGGTGGTGGTGATCACCAGCACCATCTTCTGCTCGGGGAATACCTGCACCGTGTTGCCGCCGGTGCCGTTCATGGCGAACGCATGGAATTGGCGTTCACCGACTTTGTGCGTGTGCAGCCACCACAGATAGCCGTAGTCGATGTCCTCTTCGATTTGCGCGTGCGGCGTCGTCGATGCGCGCACCCATTCGGCCGGAACGACGCGCTTGCCGTTCCAGGTGCCGCCATCCAGGTACAGCTCGCCCAGTTTGAGCAGGTCGCGGCTGCGCAGGCCCAGCCCGCCGCCGGCCTGGGCCAGGCCCAACGGCGAGAACTGCCATTCCGGCTGTTCGATGCCCAGCGGGGCGAACAGCTTGGCCTGCGCATAGTCCTGCAACGGCTGCCCGACGGCGCCCTGGATCACGGCGCCGAGCGTGGTCACGCCGGCGGTGCAATAGCGGAAGCTGCGTCCGTACGGCGCGTCCTTCGGCTTGGGCATCCATGCCGGAAATCCCTGGATCGGCAGGTCGAGATAGAAGCCGACCCAATCCTCGACCAGATACATGCGCTCCTCGTTGCCTCGCGAGTATTCGCTCCAGTCGTTGCATTCCAGCAACGAGGACATCGTCATCAGGTCTTCGACGGTGATCGCATCCTTGCGCGGATCCGGGTTGGCCGGCGCCGGCCGCCCCTTCAGGTAAGGCTTGATCGGCGCCTGCGTGCCCGGCAGCTTGCCTTCGGCGATGGCGATGCCGGCCAGCATGCCGGCGACGGTCTTGGTGGCCGAGCGCGTGTTGCGCCGGCCTTCCGCGCCGTCCTCGTCGAAATAGCGTTCGTAGACCAGCTTGCCGTCACGGGCGATCAGAACGCTGGTGATCTCCTTGAAATCGCCCGCGGCGATGGATTTTTCCATTGCCTGCAGCCGGGCCGGATCGAGGCCGGCCTGTGCGGGCGACGCCGCTTTCCAGCCGTCGTCGGCAACCGCCGCGGCCGAACAACCCCATAAAACCAGTAACCAGAAACCTGTGCGCATCGCCGTCCCCTGTTCGAAGGACCGCAGCTTATGCGTTCGGCGCTGCCGCGTCTTGGACGCGCGCAACCTGCCCGTTCAGGGCCGGCGATTTTTCGTTGGAGCGGCTTTTGTGGAAGCGGCTTTTGTGGGAGCGGCTTTAGCCGCGAGCTTCTTACCTCGCACGCGGCGAGTTCGTAGGAAAGAGCTCGCGGCTAAAGCCGCTCCCACGAGTTCGTAGGAAAGAGCTCGCGGCTAAAGCCGCTTCCACAAAAGCCGCACCTACAAAGAGCGGCGCCGATAGGCGGCCGGAGTGACGCGGTATGCGCTCACGAACTGCCGGTTGAAATGGCTCTGGTCCGCATAGCCGCAGCGCAGCGCGATTTCCGCCACGGTCGCGCGCGTATCGCGCAGCAGCGCCATGGCGCGCCGCAGGCGCGCGCGGCGCGCGTATTCGGCCGGTGCGCAACCCAGATGGCGGCGGAACACCCGCGCCAGATGCACGGGATGCACGCCGCAGACGGCAGCCAGCGTGGCGATGTCCGGCGATCCGCCGACATCTTCCAGCCATTCCAGCGCCAGGCGCAGCCATGCCGGCGGGGAGGTATGCGTTTCCTCCGACGAGATCGCATCGGCCAGCAGCTCGGTCGCCACCGCTCCGGCCACATGATCCGAGTCGTGCTCCCAGCGCCCGCACTCCTGTACAAGCGCGTAGGCGAAACGGCGCGCGCGGTGACCTAGCTGGCGCGCGCCGCCGTCGGCCGCAAGGCCGTCGCAGAGCGCGATCGCTGCCTGCGGAACGGACAGAGTGAAGAAACGCCCGTCCAGACCGCGGAAACGATCGCGATGGGTCGTGCCCGGCGGGTTGTAGATCAAGGTGCCCACCGCGCACTCGGCCGCACCACCGCGCGCGGAGGTGATGTAGCGCCCGGCCAGCAGCATCACGAAATGCGCTTCGTCGTGCGTATGCCGATGCAGTTCGCGTTCTGGCACGGTCGGCTGCAGGCAATCCAGCAGGAAACCCGCGGCTTCGCGGCGCACCGTCCCCTGGCCGAAGAAACGGCCGTGCGGCAACGAAAGGCCCGGCAATTGCGACTGCATGTCCATCAATCCTCGATCCGGGAATAGGTACGCGTATCGCGCATGAACACGTACACCAGCAGCGAACAGCCGATGCAGGCGGTCACGTACCAGTAGAAGCCGCTTTCGTGGCCGATGTCCTTGAACCACAAAGCGACGTAATCGGCGCTGCCGCCGAACACGGCCACCGTCAGCGCATACGGCAGCCCGACGCCCAACGCGCGCACCTCCACCGGGAAGAGTTCCGCCTTCACCACCGCGTTGATCGAGGTGTAGCCGGATACGACGACCAGCGCCAGCATGATCAGCCCGAACGCGGCCATCGGCGAACCGACCTGTTGCAGGCGGCTCAGGATCGGCACCGTCAGCAAGGTGCCGAGCACGCCGAAGCCGATCAGCAACGGCCGCCGGCCGATCCGGTCGGACAGCGCGCCGAACAAAGGCTGCAGCAGCATGTATACGAACAACGTGCCTGCGTTGATCAGTGAGGCCATGGATTTTTCGATGCCGGCGCTGTTGACCATGAATTTGTGCACGTAAGTCGTGTAGGTATAGAACGCCAGCGTGCCGCCCATGGTCAACCCGATCACGGTCAGCACCGCGCGCGGGTGGCGCATCAGTTCGCGCAGCGTGCCCTCCCCCCGCGCCCGCTGCGGGCCGCCGGCGCGTTGGCGCGAATAAGCTTCGGTCTCGTCCATGTTGCGGCGCAGATAGAGCGCCGTGGCCGCCGCGGCCGCGCCGATCAGGAACGGGATCCGCCAGCCCCAGTCTTCCAGCTGTTCCGGCGTCAGGAAGACCTGCTGCAGGGCGATCAGCACCGCCAGCGCCAGCAGGTGCCCCATCACCAGCGTCACGTACTGGAAGCTGGACCAGAAGCCGCGGTGCTCGCGCGTGGCCATCTCGCTGAGATAGGTGGCCGAGGCGCCGTATTCGCCGCCCACGCTCAGCCCCTGCAATAGGCGCGCCAGCAACAGCAACGCCGGCGCCGCGATGCCGATGCTGGCGTAGCCGGGCGTCAGCGCGATCATCAGCGAGCCGGTGCACATCATCAGCACCGACAGCATCAGCGCGGCCTTGCGCCCGCGGCGGTCGGCGTAGCGGCCGAGCAGCCATCCGCCCAGCGGACGCATCAGGAAGCCCACGGCGAAGATCGCCGCCGTATTCAGCAAGCGCGCGGTGTCGTCCCCTTCCGGAAAGAACGCTTTGGCAAAATACAGCGAGAACGCCGCATACGCGTACCAGTCGTACCATTCGACCAGGTTGCCGACCGAGCCGCTGAAGATCGATCTGAGGCGCTGCAGCGGCGTGATCTGCGGTGAGGATGCGCTCGACAAGCGGTGTCCCGGGCGATGGCAAGCACCGATTCTATCGGCAGCGACGGCGATTGGCATCGCCGGTCATCACGTGCGCTTACCTTTTTTCCACCTAGCCTGTAGCCGTCCCCGCACCCCCGGTACCGATATGCCCACCCTGCGTTTGCGATTGACCGGCAGCGACGACGACGCCCGCGCCATGATCAACCTGATGCAGAGCCTGGAAGGCATCGAGCATGTCGAGGAAGTCGAAGACCTGATGCCGCACATGGACGACGACGATTCCAGCTCCGCCGGATTGGTGGACGACCAGGGGCCTGGCTTCCATGCCCTGGAGATCGAAGCGCCCAACGAGGCCACCGCGCGCAAGGTGCGCGAAGCGGCCGAAGCGCTGGCTTTCGACCTGGACGCGCTGGTCGAGTTCGAAGAACCGGACGAGTGAACTCAACCCAATCGCGCCAGCGCCCGCACCGGGAACGTCCCCATGCCGCGCACTTTCGGCGGGATGGCGCTGAACGCGAAGCCTTCGTCGGGCAGCGCCCCCAGATTGCACAGGTGCTCGACGATCAGGATGTCGGCGCCGAGCAACGTCGTATGCACCGGACGGGTATCGCCGCGGGTGTCGTCGATGTTCATCGAATCGATGCCGACGAGGCGCACGCCGCAGTCGCGCAGGTGGATCGCGGCATCTTCGGTCAGATAAGGATGGCCGACGGCGTATTCCGGCACGGCCCAGTGCGCGTCCCAGCCGGTATGCACCAGCACTGCGCGGCCGCGCAGTTCCTTGTCGCGGAAAAACTCGGCATCGATCGCCTGCACTTCGCGATGGTCCGCGCGGACCACGATGCCGTCCAGGTCGGCGAACGCCTCCGGCCCGACCTGCGACAGGTCCTTGCCGTGTTCGTATCGATGCGAAGGGCAATCGATGTAGGTGCCGGTATTGGCCACCATGTCGATCCTGCCGATCTGGAACTCGGTGCCGGGCGCATAGCGCTCGCGCGACTGCTCGCGGCTCAGGTAATCGCAAACGCGCGCGGCCGGCAGGCCGGGATAGGTCACCAGCCCGTCTTCGATCGTATGGCTCAGGTCGACGTAGATGCGCTGCGCGTCCGCCGCGGCCGCCTTGCGCTTGTGCGGCTCGACGATGATGCGCTTGTTGAGGATGCGGGCCGGGCCGACCATCAGCAGGCGCAGGTCGCGCACGACATAGTCGACCAGCGCTTCGTCGGCGATGTCGTCGCCATCGATATCGAGCCGGAAATCCTGCCCCTGGATGCCGCCGCCATTGGTGAACGCGAATTCGAAGTCGAAAACGACGCGTTTCTGCCGCTGCTCGTTCATGGCGCTGCGCTCTTGCGGGCCGACGGGGGAAACTTCGCTCTTTTGGATGCCTGCGTCAAACCGGAAACCCTGCTAACGCGGATTCCAGCCGATCAGGCGCACGCCGGTCTCGGTGCGCGGCCGGTGCGATGAGCCGGCCGCGAAATGCAGGTAGCTGCCGGCCGGAAAACGGCGGTCGCCTTCGATCATCTCGCCTGCGATCACGTAGACGTCCTCGCCATCCGGATGCTCGTCCACATGCGGCCATTGGCTGCCTGGCGCCATTTCGACGATCCATGCGCGCACGCCGGGCACGCTGGGCAGATCGCGGCGATAGCAGCCGTCGCCGACCTCGATCCGTGGTACGTCTGCCGTTTGCAGCGCTTCGACTTGTCCCGCGATTGCGCTCATGCATGCCTCATCGGTTGGGTGTCCATTCGAGCCATTCGCCGGGGCGGCGTATCTCCACGCCGACGCCCCGTTTCGCCGCGATCCGCGTCAACGAAGCTTCTACATCGGGCAGCTCCTGGTAGCCTTCTGCGCCATCGACTCCGTAGTGGATCGGCACGATTTGCCGAGCGCCCATCACCACCGCAGCCGCCACGGCCTCCTCGGGCGTCAAAACCGCATGTATATCGCTGACCGGTTTGCGCCACGCGAATTTCGCGCCGTTGATCGGCAGGAATGCGGCATCGAAAGGCCCGTACTGGCGGCCGATCTGCCACCATGCGCCGTGCCACAAGGTATCGCCGCAATGGATGATGCGGCGGCCGCCGCCGGAAACGATCCACGACACTTGCACATCGCCGTAGCCATCGGCCGCCGGCACGGCGGTCGCGGTGAAGTCGCCCAGCACCTGCGGTTCGTAGAGCGGCGCGAGCCGCGTGCGGAAATCGCCGCCGAACGGGCTGCCGGCGCTCGCGGCCATCAGCAGCGTGCCGTTCGCGCCCAGCGCCTGGCGGATCGCGACAGGATCGCAATGGTCCGGGTGCCGATGCGTGGCCAGCACGTAGCGATCGCCCTTGTCGACGGACACCGGGATCAGCGGATCCTCCAACGCGGCGCCCCAGACATCGGGGTTCAGCAACGGATCCAGGAACAGCGTCGCCGTGTCCAGTTGCAGGCGCACGCCGGCCCAGGCGAGCCGTTGCGCGCGCAGCGTGGGCGACGCGGCTGCGGGCGCAAGCGGCATTGCCGATAGGGCGGCCGCCGCGGCCAAACCACCGAGGAAATCGCGACGCGACAGGCGCTCACGCATGGTGCGGGCCATCCGTTATGGAGAAGTTTTCGGGATACGGCGGCGCGACCGCGCGCCGGCTTATTTCTGAGCGCGCTGGCTCATCGCCACGCTGCCCAGGATCAGCGCGCCGGCGATGCCCATCGTCAAAGTCAGCGGTTCGTCGAGCAGCATCCAGGCCCAGGCGACGCCGAACAGCGGGACCAGATACGTCACGGTCGACGCGCGGCTGGCGCCGATGCGGGCGATCAGGCGGTAATACATGACGAAGGCGATGCCGGTGCACAACACGCCCAGCATCGCGGCGGACAGCCACGACTGCAGGCCGATCGCCGCTTGCGGCCACGCGTAAGCCGCGAACGGCAGCGTCAACAAGGCGGACACGCCCAGCGTCGCGGCCGCCACCGCTGCAGGCGGCAAGCCGGTCAGATGGCGGCGCACCAGGTTGATGCCGATGCCGTACAGGAAGGCCGCTGCAGCGCCCGCCACCACCGCCCAGCCGACGCTGGCACCGGCGACTTTGCCGCTGGCCAGCACCACCACGCCGGCAAAACCGGCGACCAATGCCGTCGCGCGGCGTGTGCCGATCTTCTCGCCGAAGAACAGGAAGCCGACCAGCGCAGTGAACAGTACCGTCATCGCGTTGGCGATCGCGCCGACGCCGGCAGGCGCGCGTTGCGCCGCCCAAGCGAACAGGATGAAGGGTATCGCCGAATTGATCGCGCCTATCAACGCCAATTTCGGCCACAAGCGCGCCGGAAACTGCGCTCGCGCGCGCCACAGGAACGGCAGCAGCACCAGCGAGCCGAGCGCCAGCCGTACTTCGACCAGCGGCACCGCGCCGAAGTCGTTGGCGGCGACGCGCATGAAAAGGAAGGATGCGCCCCAGATCGCGCCCAGCACGACCAACTCCAGCGGCGTCATCCAGTCGCGCACCGCGGGCCGCACCAGGGCGGGCGCGGAGGCGGCACTGCAGTCGATCGTAGCCATATGTCCAGGCATCCAACGGGGGTCTACCGGCCATTCTCCGTTTCCCTGGAACCCCTACAAGCGCATACTTTTCGCCCGAGCCACAAATCCTATTTGGGTCTCAAGATGAATATGCGCCCCAGCCTGTTGCCCGCGCTCGGCGTGTTCGCCGCGGCTGCCCGCCACCAGAATTTCGCTCATGCCGCAGAGGAGCTGCACCTGACCGCGAGCGCGGTGAGCCACCACGTGCGCAAGCTCGAAAGCATGCTCGGCATCGCCCTGTTCCAGCGCCATGCGCGCGGTGTGACCCTGACCGGCGAAGGACGGCAGCTGGCCGACGCGGCCTCGATCGCGGTGTCGGATCTGGAAGCGGTGGCCGAATCCCTAGGCAAGGCCCGCGCCGAAGAACGGCTGCGCATCAATACGCTGCATTCGCTGACCTATTGCTGGCTGCTGCCGCGGCTGTCGAGGTTCCTGGCGCTGCATCCCAAGATCAGGATCAGCATCGAAACCGAAGTGGCGTTGACGCGTTTCGACGAGGGCGGCGCCGATCTCGCCATCCGTCACGGACCCGGACACTGGCCCGGGCTCAGCGCGCACCACCTGATGGACGACGAACTCTTTCCGGTGGCCTCGCCGGCGCTGCCCGGCATCGACCGCATCGCCGAACCCAAACAGATCGCCGCGCTGCCGCTGCTATCCGATCATGCGCTGCAGGGCTGGCGCGACTGGTTCCGTGCCGCCGGCCTGCGCGGGCTGCGCCTGCCCGACATGCATCTGATGAGCGACAGCACCGATGTGATGCGCGCCGCGGTGTACGGCATCGGCGCAGCACTGGCGCGCAAGTACATCGCCATGCCTTATCTGCAACGCTACGAGCTCGTGCGCCTACCTGGCCCGGCGTTGAAGACCCGTTTCGCTTACTACGCGGTGCATCCCGCGCATCGTCCGCTCACAAAGAATGCGGCGATCTTCATCGATTGGCTCAAGCATGAGGCGCAGGACGAGAACACACCGTTGCCGCCGGCGATCGGCATCTGAGGTTTTCCATTCCGACGCACGCCTGGGTATAGCGACTTAGCTTGTCTGCCTCTTTGAAAAGAGGAGCGTGAGAGACTGCTTTGGCTCTGTGGAGCGGAGTTCGCCCCGCTGCCCTTGTCTCGCTCCGAGCGTGCTCCGCCTTTGTGGAGCGGGGCATGCCCCGCGGCTCTTGCTCCAGCTCTGTAGAGCGGAGCTTGCTCCGCTGCTCTTGCCCTTATGCCGTTCGCTCTTGAGCCGTTTGCCCTTGAGCCGTTTGCCCTTGAGCCGTTTGCCCTTGAGTCGTTCGCTCTTATGCCGTTCGCTCTTATGCCGTTCGCTCTTAAGCCGTTGCTCTCATGCCGTCATCCCAGCGAACGCTGGGACCCATGTTGCTCTTGCCCCTCAGCCGTCATCCCGGCGAAGGCCGGGATCCAGGCCCGCGTTCTTGTGGGCTGCGCTGCGACTCGCGCCATGGATAAAGGCTTCCGGCTGCGCCGGGTCACTTTCTTTGCTGGCCCAAAGAAAGTAACCCAAGAAAGGGCCTGAACTGCGGTGCGATGGGTCGCACCTGTAAGTCCGCCAGCGGACCTGCTTTCGTCGCAGGTGACCTTCTTACGCAGGTACTAGATTTTGATTCGCAGCGTATGGGTGACGTGGCTTTTGCGGGTTTGCGCTAAGGAGGCGTTCTGGTCGATCGCCCCGAATCTGAATGTCGAAGCGACGGAGGAATCCCGAGGGCCGGCGAACGGTGGCCAAGAACACGAGGTAACCCCATCGCCGGGATCCCTTCCAAAGGCCCTTTCTTTGGTTACTTCTCTTTTTGGGCCCCACAAAAAGAAAGTAACTCGGCCGCGGTTTGAGCGGACGAAACCCCGGCCCAAAGGGCCGGCAGGTCGCGAGAACCCCAAGCCAAGGCAGCGGAACAAGCCCCTCTCTACAAAGCCGAAAGCGCTGATCTTGGCTTGCGCGGGGATGACGGCAATACGGCGTTATTGCACCTGCTTCAACGCCGCCACGATCGCCGGCTTCAAGGCCTTAATCTTCGCGTCGTCGGTCTGGTCGGCCTCCAGATAGAGGTTGGTCAGGAAGGCTAGCAGATCGTGCCGACGCGCCATCCAGTTCGTGTAGTCCTCGCGATTGAGCTTGCCAAGCCTGGGCGGCAACGCCGCGAACCAGGCCTGCCAATCGGCTTCGGACAACTCACCCCGTTGGGCCACGTACAACACCGGCCGCGCCAGGCGTCCCGGCTCGCCGAACACGTACGCATGACCGGTTTCCGGCAAAGCCTGCGAGGCCACGCCCGCCAGGATGCGGTCGAGCTGCGCGCGTTCCAGGGCCGGGTTCAGCGACAACTGCATCAGCCAATCGGCGCCGTGCGCCACGCCATGGCGCCAGCCTTCGCCGTCGATGTAGCCGCGATAGTCGCGTACCGATTCGACGTAAGCCGCGGCGCGGTCGACCATCGCTGCGCGTTCTTCCGGGGACATCCAGGGTTTGACCCGATCGGTGCGGGCCACTTCGGAGAGCACCAGCGCCGCGAACGGATGCGCGAACCCCGGCTTGTCTTCCCCATCCAGCATCGCGTAAAGCTTGTCGCGCATGCCGCGCAGCGTATCGGCGCCGAAATCGCCCGCCCGCATCCATTGCGTCAAGGCTTCGTAGGCGATGCCGTCGCGCAACTCGGAATCGGGATCGCCGAGGCAGGCGAGCAAGCCCTCGGCCAGCTTCTGCTTTTCGGCCGCATCGGGCAGAGTGAATTGCAAGGCCTTCAGGGCCTGCAGCGAGGCCTTGCTCTGGCCCTCGGGCGGACAAGTCTGCGCGAATGCCGGCGCGGACAGCAGGCAACAAGCCCACAACAGGATATGGCGCATGATTTTCCCCTCGGAGCGCGAGGGGCTAGCGTAGGTCGTCGCGTTCCGGCTCCGCAAGGGCCACGCGCGCGCCATCCTCGCTTTTTTTGGCTTTTTGGTAGGAGCGGCTTCAGCCGCGAGCTTTCCCTACACGACGTCTCGCCCCGAGAAAAAGCTCGCGGCTGAAGCCGCTCCTACAAAAGGCCGCTCAAGCGTCAGAGACTGGCGCCGTCGAACTTATTGACCTTGATCGCTGACAGATCGATGTCCGGCAGGCAACGGACGTTGACCGCGGCCATATGCTGGCCGGTCTTAGGATTCACGGCATCGCTGAACGGCGCGATGCCGCAGTTAGGACAAAAGTGGTGATCGATCTTTTCCTTGTTGAAGCGATAAGTCCCATAGTCGGATTCGGGCGTCCTGAGAGTCAGCGCCTCGCGCGGGAAGAAAGCGAGCAGCGAGCCGCGGCGGCGGCACATCGAGCAATTGCAGTCGATGGCTTCCACGACATCGGCGTCGAGTTCGAATGCGATACGTCCGCAATGGCAGCTGCCCTGGTGTTTCATGCCGCGCTCCATGAGGGAAGACGACAAAGATAACGCGATCTGCGGCCAGCCGCATCGGCCGTCGGTCCCGCTTGCCGGCTCGCGGCGATTGGCGCAACCTCACCGATCGCTCTCCCGGGGAAATCGCACCATGCCGAGATTCCATGCCTTGACGGCGCTGGGCTTGATGCTCTGCCTGCCGGTCGCTACCGCCGTTGCGAAACAATCCGCCGCGCCATCGGCGGCGCCTGCGGACACCGCCTGCAAGGACGTCCCGTTCGCCGCCGCGGATGCCGCAGCCGTATCGGTGCCCAGCGCGGCCGATGCCTGGGGCGGACCGCGCAAGGGCGACGAAGCTACGCTGTCCGATCGCGTGGTTCGCTACGACATCCATGCGACGCTGGATCCGGTCAAGCACACCATCGACGGCAAGCAGAAGCTGACTTGGCGCAACCGCAGCGCGCAACCGGTATGCGCGGTCTATCTGCACATGTACCTGAACGCTTTCGAGAGCGCGAACAGCACGTTCATGACCGAACAGCGCAACCTCAATTTCGCTTTCCGCAGCGATGTGCCGGTCGAGGACGGCGACTGGGGCTACAGCAAGCTCGATCGCGTGCAGCAGAACGGCCAAGCGGTGCGCTGGCGTTTCGTGCAGCCCGACGGCGGCCCGTCCACCGATCGCACCGTGGTGCGGCTCGATTTGCCGCAGCCGGTCGCACCCGGCGCGAGCACCACGCTGGATATCGACTTCTTCAACCAGTTGCCCCGCGTCACCGCCCGCACCGGCTATTTCGGCACTTTCCACCTCGTCGCGCAGTGGTTTCCCAAGATCGGCGTGCTGGAACTGCCTGGCGAGCGCGGCGCCGTCGCGCCGCGCTGGAACGTGCACGAGTTCCACATGCACAGCGAGTTCTATGCCGACTTCGGCGAGTACGACGTGCGCATCACCGTACCCAAGGGTTACACCGTGGGCGCCACGGGCGAGGAGACAGGAGCCCCGGTCGAAGCCGGCGGCAAGATCACGCACCGTTTCGTGCAGAACGACGTGCACGACTTCGCCTGGACCGCGGACAACCGCTACGCCAAGCCGCTGGACGGCTTCTACGAAGGTCCGGGCAGTCCGCGGGTGAAGGTGCGCGTGCTCTACCCGCCCGAATACGAATCCAACGCCAAGCCCGCGCTGCAGGCGACGATCGATTCGCTGGCTTATTTCTCGCGCACGTTGGGACCGTATCCGTACAAGACCGTGACCGTGGTGATCCCGCCGTTCAACGCGCAGGAAGCCGGCGGCATGGAATATCCGACGTTCTTCACCGCGTCCAGCTACAAGAACGTCGACCCCGATACGCTCGCCCGTTACGGCTTGGATTTCGTCACCATCCACGAATTCGGCCACGGCTATTTCTACGGCATCCTGGCCTCGAACGAGTTCGAAGAGCCGATGCTCGACGAAGGCCTCAACGAGTATTGGGACCAACGCATGCTGCGCGAGCGCAAGCAGCGCATCCATGCGACGACGCCCTGGCTCAAGCGGATCGGCTTCGCGCCGGCGATCGACGGCTTCGACGGCGAGCGGCTCGGCGCCATGACCGGCAACCCTGCCGATGCGCTCGGGCAGAATTCCTGGAACCGCATGTCCAGCCGCAGCTACGGCACGGTCTATTCGCGCACCGCCACGACCATGCACGACCTGGAGCAGCGCGTCGGCAAGGAAGCGCTGGAGCGCGCCTTCAAGCTTTACTACGCGCGCTGGAAGTTCCGCCACCCCAGCATCGCCGATTTCCGCGACGCGCTGATCGAAGGCACCGGCCAGCGCGAAACGGTCGAGCGGATCTTCGCGCAGCAGGTCTATGCCACGCGCAAGGTCGACGACAGCATCGCCGAGTTCTCCAGCGAAGAAGCGCTACCGGTGCCCGGCTACGTCGAACGCGGCGGCAAGCGCATCGAAGTGACCAGCGAGGCGCTGGACAAGGCGATCGAGGACAAGCGCAAGGCCTGGAAGGAAATGAATCCGAAAGCGAAGGACGGCGAAGGCCCGTTCCCGTACCGCACCACGGTGCTGGTCCGGCGCGACGGCGCCGACGTGCCGCAGGTGCTGCGCGTGACCTTCGCCGACGGCAGCAGCGAAACCGTGCACTGGAACGGCGCCCAACCATGGCAACGTTTCAGCTGGGTCAAACGCAGCAAGGCGGTATCGGCGCAATTGGATCCCGACGGCCACATCAACCTGGACAGCGACAAACTCGACGACGGCCGCACGCTGGACAGCGACCGTTCCGCCACACGGCGTTGGGTGGGCGACATCACCGCCCTGCTGCAGAACTTCTTCGCGATGTTGGTGAGCCTATGAACAATCCTTCGCGCCGCGGCGGCTTCGCCGCACTGACCTCGGGCCTCAAGAACGCGCTGCAGTGGCGCATGCTGTTGTGGTGGCTGCTGGCATTGTGGCTGCCGACCTTGCTCGTGACGGCGCCGCTGTGGGGCGCGCTGCAGGAGCAGTGGGGACACTCGCCGCAGGCCGCCGCGATCGCCGC